>NZ_JBEAHS010000054.1:0-350872 GCF_040062505.1 Klebsiella sp. JN_Kp127 | reverse complement strand
TGATTCATTGATTCATTGATTCATTGATTCATTGATTCATTGATTCATTGATTCATTGATTCAGGAGGGTTTTAGTGATAAAAAAGTCATATAACCTTTGGGATTTAAGGCTAGTTGTGAAAAAAATCAGTCCTTCCGATGTGAAATATATAAAACTAGGTCCCGGTGGAAAATGGGAAGCCGAATGTATTGATACTGGTATCATAAAATTTGGCTACCACGAGACACCAAATCAACTCTGTATAGATGGTAAATGGGCTGAGGTTCATGAAATATGGAAAATCATCAGGGGAAGTAAAACGGGTACAGCTACTAGTGACCTTAACCAGATAAAAGTGTTTTATACTGCTCAGGAAGATACTGTCTTTATCACCTTCTACGGTGGTTTTCTTTATTGGTGCAGACCAACAGGCGACGTCACTGTTCTTCAGGATGGCAGCAGAATTCGTCAGACTATTGATGGATGGCACAATCGTAGCATCAACGGGACAATTTTCACTATTAGTTCAATAAATGGTGAGTTGAATGCAACCCATGGATTCAGAGGCACTATCTGTAATGTTAAAAAAGCCGAATATGTTATCCGAAAAATTAATGATGAATATTCGCCTGAAATTATTGAGTTTGATCTCGCCGAAACTAGCTATCTGAATTCAATTCGTCAACTTTGTAAGCTATTGACATGGCAAGACTTCGAGTTGCTAGTAGACCTTATATTTTCTCAAAGTGGATGGCGACGAGTCGGTAGTCTGGGCAAAACGCAAAAAACGATTGACCTTGTATTGGAACTACCGACAACTCGCGAAAATGCATTGGTTCAAGTTAAGTCCATAGCAGACAATGCTGACTTGGATGAATATGTAAAAAGATTCCATGAATGTGATGCCTACGACAGAATGTTTTTTGTCTGGCATAGTGGTCCGCTGAATGAAGATCAACAAATTGACGGTGTTACATTAATTGGGCCTGAAAAACTATCAGAGATTATTTTGGAAAGCGGGTTGACCCGTTGGCTTCGAAAAAAACTATGGTGATAAAAAGTAAGAGTATTTGATATATTGATGACCAATTACGGACAATACTTTAAGATATATAGTTATTTCATGTCGCGAATTTAATGTGTATTGATATCTATAATAATAAACTCCCACTCGGCATTTAAACTTAGTTTAAATATGGTGGGTTGAAGTTGTAAAAATATTTTTTATAGTTAACAATTTCTTATTGATTGCATTATTTCTATTAACTCACTTACGATGATTTCTTTCTCTATTCCTGAGTACTCACCCAATTGAACTGCAAAAGACTTCTCTATAAAGTTAAATTTATCTTCCTCAGATTTTGATAGCATAGTGACATGTGCGTTAGATATTCTGAGTAACATTTCTGATTTCAATGAAATTGCTTCAAGACAGGATTTGTAACTATTCGAATCATGAATTATTAACAAATCCACATCATTAAAATCTCCGGAGCTTTTAAAAAAAGAACCAAAACCATAAATAATCACATTCAAGGGTTACAACCAACCATATTCTTTGAATTTCTCTTTTTCATAATCAGTCATATATTCCCAGAACTGCATTTTATTGATCGCAGCCATAAATCCTCTAATGTCAAAAATTCCCACATTTTTCTTCATGCACTCATATTTTAAATCCAGACTATACCCGCACCAGTTAGAACTTATTATAACTGCATCTAACTCCCCATAATTCTGACAAGACTCTACGTACTCTGCAGTGCTAAATGAATAACACTCGCAGATAAAAACTTTTAACATCTTACCATTAGTTAATTGGATGTTGTAAAGCCCTTTTTTTATCTCATGACAAGATGTAACTTTACTATGTTCATGCATTCTCTGCTCAAAGAAATTGTAGTTTCCATAGTAGCTTAGCCATGGGAATTTATCATTATGAGCTGACATATTACTCTCCTAAAATTAAGGTTTCAAAGTCTAATGGAAATCTTTGTATGGCGTTATAAGGTATTTCATCATTAACCCATCTTTCATAGCTTTCAGCATGTTGAATAAATTTACTTACTAATCTTTGCTCGTTCCGAGAAAACAACTCTCTATTCCCTTGGAGAATTTTAACAATTTCTCTATTATTAGGAACAATTATTGAGAGGCGTTCAGATGTCCATACGGCATAAATTTGCTCACTGTTAGGATTCTTTTTAGCATTATCCGATAAAGGCCCATATTGTTCCCAACTTTGATGATTTTCAGCTAAGTATGTAGAAATTTGGTCTTTCAGTTTATCAACAGACTCAAATTTAATAATAGCTAATCGGTTAGAAATCGACACCTCATGTTCTCTTTTCATTTCATGGAGAATTTCAACGCTAAATCTATCAACGTTTTCAACTTTATCAATTAATGTATGATGGGTTGGACAGAGTAAAATAAGATTCTCGTAACTATCTCGTTCAGAAGCAGGCTGTTCAATGTCATAGCGATTGGAACCTGGTCTATTCCCTTTTATATGTGCCATCTCCCCAATAGTATATGGAGCACCTTCAGCAGCCTCCGCTACTGAAAGTTTTTCATTGCAACCGCTAAAAGAACATATACCAGCAGCATTAGACCATAAAATCTTTATCGCTTTTTCTGAAATTGCCATGCGTATGCCTACTTGTCAAAAATTTTGCGCAAATTTTTTTATTTTTTGTAATAAATCATATGTAAATCCAACGACAATAACATACTATTGAATTACATTAAATGATGTGTAACTAAAAACAACACATACTAAATCCCAATGACGCCAAACTGATTTAGTTATTTTAAAATAGCAATAAATCAGCAAAGTAGCTAGTGCCTAAGCATGGGGAAAAACATCAAATCTAAAATCTTTGAGATGGATCAAAAAAAACAACACTCAGTAAAAAGTGACAATAACATTCTTTTTATTTATAATGTACCAATATTCCCCTATAAAAAATTACGAATCTAATTCTATTAAAATTGCTAAATTACTTTGCAATCAGAATGTCTGTTTTTGGTGCAAAACTAACTATCAAGAAAAGAGGTATCTAAGATACTCCGAATGAAAATAGCCTCCTAGAGATCTAGATGTCTTTTAGCTATTTTATATGTTTCGAGAATATTCCTTTTTAGTGTCTCCCCTTTTTGCAACTCAGCCATATAGTTTGCATACCACTGCATCATCTCCCTCCGCCCATCCAGATACAACGCATGGTTGTACGTCCCACGAATCGCATTTTTATCAACATGAGCAAGCTGGGTTTCAATCCATGCCGTATTGAATCCTTCCTCATGCAAAATTGTACTCATCGTGTGCCTAAAACCATGTCCAGTAACCTTTCCCGTATACCCAATCCGTTTGAATACCTGATTAATACTCGCTTCACTCATCGTCTTACGGGGATCATTACGCCCAGGGAACACCAGTGGATATTGCCCTGACATCACTTTGAGTTGCTGTACGATTTCCAGCGCTTGGGTAGAGAGGGGTACAAGGTGAGGCCGTTTCATCTTCATACGCTCTGCAGGGATTTCCCACACTGCCTTCTCAAGATCAAATTCACTCCAGAAAGCACCTTGGAGCTCGCCAGTACGAACTCCCGTAAGGATCAGCAGCCGAGCGGCAAGAACAACTAGCGGGCTTCCTATATATCTGGATAGGGCTTTAAAGAAGTCTGGTAACTCCTCAACGGTAAGGAAGGGATAATGCTTCGATTCATGCCCTGACATCGCGCTGGTAAGATCCGCTGCAGGATTGTATTCCGCACGGCCGGTAACTATGGCGTAACGAAAGACTTCACTGCAGCGCTGGCGAACCTTCTTGGCCTTATCTGTCGCGCCACGGCTTTCCATTCGACGCAGCACATTAAGCAGAACCAGCGGTTTAATTTCATTCACCGGCTGTTGGCCAATATAGGGGAAAATATCTTTATTGAAGGCTTCGATAATGTCAGAGGCATAGCCTTCTGACCACCGGCTCACCTTCGTTCCGTGCCATTCAAGCGCCACAGCCTGAAACGTATTATTGAGCTGCACATCCCGAACCAGCTTTTCTTCTTTCTTGGCAAACGATGGATCGATACCTTCGGCCAGCTTTTTTTTGGCTTCATCACGTAGTGCCCTCGCTTGTGCAAGGGACACTGCCGGATAGACCCCAAAAGCCATACGCTTCTCTTTTCCATTGAAGCGATATTTCATCCGCCAGTATCGGGAACCAGAGGGAACAACTTCAAGATACAAACCAGCACTATCTGCCAGCTTATAGGCTTTTTCTCTGGGTTTAGCTGCATCTACCTGTCGAGCATTTTGCTTCATTGGGGGCATCTCCCTGGACCGAACACAGAACGCCCCCACTTATGCCCCCAACAGGTGCTTGATTTCGGTTGAATCAAGTTGATAACGGAAGATAAGAACCGGGCTACAAAGCGCAGTATTCCTGGGTTTAATTGATTTCGGTAGACCTGGGGAGAGTTTGAAATGGTGCCGATAATAGGAGTCGAACCTACGACCTTCGCATTACGAATGCGCTGCTCTACCAACTGAGCTATATCGGCCCTGCAAGAGGTGTTCACGAGCGTGAATCACGAGGCAAAAGGTTAGAACTTAGCGGGCGATGCGTCAATAGCCAGTGGAATCAACTGCCTATTTTTGCATCGCCCGTTCTCATTTAGGCACGAATGGTATCGTCGCCGAAACCGATCCACTTATAGGTGGTTAACGCTTCCAGTCCCATCGGGCCGCGGGCGTGCAGCTTCTGGGTGCTAACTGCCACCTCCGCGCCGAGGCCGAACTGGCCGCCGTCGGTGAAGCGGGTGGAGGCGTTCACGTAGACGGCGGAAGAGTCCACTTCATTGATAAAGCGGTTGGCGTTACGCAGGGTGCGGGTCAGGATGGCGTCGGAGTGCTGGGTGCCATGCTCGCGGATATGGGCGATAGCCTCATCCATATCAGCCACCACTTTGACGTTCAGATCCAGCGACAGATACTCGTCGTCATACTGCTCCGCTTTCACCGGCTCGACCTTCGCAGGGCCGTTCTGCAGCGCGGGGAGGGCGGAAGGGGCGGCGTGCAGGGTGACGCCGCTCTCGGCCATCTGCTTGCTTAACGCCGGCAGGAAGGTGTCGGCGATGTTACGGTGCACCAGCAGCGTTTCCACGGTATTGCAGGTGCTCGGCCGCTGGGTCTTGGCGTTGACGATGATCTTCAGCGCAGGGGCGATCTCGGCGGTTTCATCAACGAAGATATGGCACACGCCAATCCCGCCGGTGATCACCGGGATCGTTGACTGCTCGCGGCACAGCTTGTGCAGGCCCGCGCCGCCGCGGGGGATCAGCATATCGATGTATTTATCCATCTTCAGCATTTCCCCCACCAGCGCGCGATCCGGACTCTCAATGGCCTGTACCGCGGCGGCCGGCAGACCGCACTCCTGCAGCGCCTGCTGGATCACCTTCACCGTGGCGGCGTTGGTGCGCCAGGTCTCTTTCCCGCCGCGCAGGATCGCCGCGTTGCCGGTTTTCAGACACAGGGAGGCGACGTCGACCGTCACGTTGGGTCGCGCTTCATAAATCACGCCAATCACCCCCAGCGGGACGCGGCGACGTTCAATACGCAGACCGCTGTCCAGCAGCCCGCCGTCGATCACCTGGCCGACCGGGTCGGCCAGATTGCACACCTGGCGCACATCGCTGGCGATGCCGCTCAGACGCGCCGGGGTCAGCGCAAGGCGATCGAGCATCGCTTCACTCAGGCCATTGGCGCGAGCTTCCGCTAAATCTTCCGCGTTGGCGCGCAGAATATCGTCGGTCTGCGCTTCCAGATAATCGGCGATCTTTTCCAGTACCTGGTTCTTTTCCCGGCTGGAGAGTAACGCCAGCTGCCAGGAGGCCGCTTTGGCGGCAATGCCCATTTGTTCCAGCATTTTCAGCTCCTTAACGGATGATCATATCATCGCGGTGGACGGCCACCGGGCCGTATTCATAGCCCAGAATGGCATCGATTTGCTGCGAGTGCTGGCCGGCGATAAGGCGCAGCGCGTCGCTGTTGTAGCGGCTGACGCCGTGCGCGATATCGCGTCCTTCGCTATTGCGGATGCGGATCACTTCGCCGCGGGAGAAGTTGCCGCTGACGATTTTGATGCCTTTTGGCAGCAGCGAGCTGCCTCGTTCGAGGATCGCCTGGGTCGCGCCCGCATCGACGGTCAGCTCACCGGCCGGCGGGGCGCCGAAGATCCAGCGCTTACGGTTCTCCAGCGGAGACTCCTGCGCGTGGAAGCAGGTGCCTACCGGCAGGCCTTCCATCGCGTGGCCGATGACGTCCGGGCGGTTGCCGGCGGCGATAATAGTATCAATCCCCGCGCGGCAGGCGACGTCCGCGGCCTGCAGCTTGGTGCCCATGCCGCCGGTGCCGAGACCGGAGACGCTGTCGCCGGCGATGGCGCGCAGCGCGTCGTCGATGCCGTAGACGTCTTTAATCAGCTCCGCCTGCGGGTTGCTGCGCGGGTCGGCGGTGAACAGGCCAGGCTGGTCGGTTAACAGCAGCAGCTTATCCGCCCCGGCGAGGATCGCGGCCAGCGCGGAGAGATTGTCGTTATCGCCCACTTTGATTTCCGCGGTGGCGACGGCGTCATTTTCGTTAATGACCGGGACGATGCTGTTATCCAGCAGGGCGCGCAGGGTGTCGCGGGCGTTGAGGAACCGTTCTCTGTCTTCCATGTCGGCGCGGGTCAGCAGCATCTGGCCAACGTGAATGCCATAGATAGAAAACAGCTGTTCCCACAGCTGGATCAGACGGCTTTGTCCCACCGCCGCCAGCAGCTGCTTGGAGGCGATGGTGGCGGGCAGTTCCGGGTAACCAAGGTGCTCGCGCCCGGCGGCAATGGCCCCGGAGGTCACGATGACAATACGGTGTCCCATGGCGTGCAGCTGTGCGCACTGGCGCACGAGCTCGACGATATGGGCGCGGTTCAGGCGACGGGACCCGCCTGTTAAAACACTGGTGCCCAGTTTTACCACCAGCGTCTGGCTTTCACTCATGATTCTCTGCCGTTCAAAAGGAATATCGATATCGAGCTGATGTTGTAGCAGGAGTCGGCCCGCTTGCCAACACCCGGGGCGGCGGGCGCGCCATTTTATTGCGCGGGATCGGGCATTCTGGAGAGGGGATGTGACAAAAATATGTCAGATACATTTAAATACGCTTTTTTATAAAAAGTTCCACCTTGTCATAAATATTTAATATCCCGGCGTTAAAAAACCTCCAGTTTTTGATGGGGCGAGCGCCCGCAATTGAATAGCGCGTATAAATAAATCACCAGGACTGAATAATGAAAAAGAGTACTCTGGCATTAATGATGATGGGCTTTGTGGCTTCAACGGCGACGCAGGCAGCGGAAGTTTATAACAAGAACGCGAACAAGCTGGATGTGTACGGCAAGATTAAAGCCATGCATTATTTCAGCGATTATGACAGCAAAGATGGCGATCAAACTTACGTGCGTTTCGGTATTAAAGGCGAAACGCAGATTAACGAAGACCTGACCGGCTATGGCCGTTGGGAATCTGAATTCTCCGGCAACAAAACCGAGAGCGACTCCAGCCAGAAGACTCGTCTGGCGTTCGCCGGCGTGAAGCTGAAAAATTACGGTTCTTTCGATTACGGTCGTAACCTTGGCGCCCTGTACGATGTGGAAGCCTGGACCGATATGTTCCCGGAATTCGGCGGCGATTCCTCTGCCCAGACCGATAACTTTATGACCAAGCGCGCCAGCGGCCTGGCGACCTACCGCAACACCGACTTCTTCGGTCTGGTGGATGGCCTGGATCTGACCCTGCAGTACCAGGGTAAAAACGAAGGCCGTGAAGCGAAGAAACAGAACGGCGACGGCGTTGGCACCTCGTTAAGCTATGACTTCGGCGGCAGCGACTTCGCCGTCAGCGCGGCCTACACCAGCTCCGACCGTACCAACGATCAGAACCTGCTGGCTCGTGGCCAGGGTTCGAAAGCGGAAGCCTGGGCGACCGGCCTGAAATATGACGCCAACAATATCTACCTGGCGACCATGTACTCTGAAACCCGCAAGATGACCCCGATCAGCGGCGGCTTTGCCAACAAAGCGCAGAACTTTGAAGCGGTGGCGCAGTACCAGTTCGACTTCGGTCTGCGTCCGTCCCTCGGCTATGTGCTGTCGAAAGGGAAGGATATCGAAGGGGTGGGGAGCGAAGATCTGGTTAACTACATTGACGTGGGCCTGACCTACTACTTCAACAAAAACATGAACGCCTTCGTGGATTACAAAATCAACCAGCTGAAAAGCGATAACAAACTCGGCATCAACGATGACGACATCGTCGCGCTGGGCATGACCTACCAGTTCTGATCAACTTCAGAACCACCCGCCGCAGCCCAGGCTGCGGCTTTTTTTTAGCGGCGGTTCTTCGCCAGATGCAGGGTGTCGCTGTTCATGGTGATCTGCGCGTTATACTCCTTCGGCAGACGACGCGCCTGATAGAACGCCGATTCCCAGTAAGGGTTGTCCAGCGAAGAACGCATCACGCCCTGGCTGCTCGAGGCGTGAAGGAAATTATGATCGGTATCGTAAAAGCCGACGTGCATGCCGGCCCGGGTGCGGAAGAAAACCAGATCGCCGGGACGTAAATCGCGCTTATTGACCCGCACGCCCATGTGCAACAGCTCGCGGGTGGTGATCCGCTCCATCGGCAGGTTAAAGCGATCCTTCAGCGTACGCCAGACGAAACCCGAGCAGTCGACGCCGCTTTGTTCAGTCCCGCCCCATTCATAGGGGGTTCCCTGCCAGGTGTGCATCTGGTCATGCAGGGCCGCCACCACCGGGATCAGATCGTCCGATCCGCCGTCAATGGTCATATCCGCATGAGATTTTGTGTGTTTTGCCTGTTTCGGTGAGGAGGAGCATCCTGCCAACAACAAAAAAGGAATTAACAAGAGAGCATGCTTCAGTTTTGGCTTCATATCGTTATTTTCGAAGTAGCAAGCAGACTGCTTTGTTTTATAGCCGATTAAAAAGAACGGCTAAATAAGTTGATGCCGCCTTTACGTTTATTTACGATTAAAAATAAACAACGATGGGATGGATCAGCCATAAAGGGCAGTTGTCACTTCGCAACAGCCTGTGCCAGGATTCTGTCATCAACATCTCACGAGGCATTCCATGACGCATAACGCCATCGCCACCGAGACTTTACCCGGCGCCGCTTTCGACGCGGGGTGGATGACGTCTGCGCCTCATTATTGCTTCGCCACGCTCTGCCCACCGCCTCCCCCTCCAGACCGGGTTGTTTTCGGCGCTTAACGCCGTCTTTCCAGGCGCTTACCTGCCGGTATGACGCTTGATACCTTGTGTTTGACGTTCGGGAGCATGCTATGCACGTTCGCTATTCTCTGCTCGCCTCGCAGGCGACAACGGCCACCTTTGTGCTGCTGTGGGGCAGCGCGGCCATTTTCACCCGCTGGGGACTGGACAACGCCTCGCCGATGGCGCTGCTGGTCTTTCGTTTTCTGGTTGCCCTGGCAGCGCTGGCGCCGCTGGCCATCGCCCGTCGACGCTGGCTGCCCGCGCCGGGCACTCGCCTGCAGACAGCGGCCACCGGCCTGATGCTGATTGGCGGCTATTCGGTCTGTTACTTCGAGGCGATGGCCAACGGCGTGACGCCGGGGCTTATCGCCACCATCATGGGGATCCAGCCCATCCTTACGCTTTGCGTGGTGGAGCGCCGCCTGCAGGGGCGGCGGCTGTTGGGGCTGCTGATTGCCCTGGCGGGGCTGGTGCTGCTGGTGTGGCGCAGCCTGGCGGCGTCGCCCATGGCGATGACAGGGATCCTGTTTGCGCTGGCGGCTCTGCTGCTGATGACCTTTGGCGCGCTGTGGCAAAAGCGCAGCCGTCAGTCGCCGGCGGATGTCCTGCCGCTGCAGTATGCCGTTAGTCTGGGGCTGTGCCTGTTGATCGCCCCGGTCAGCGGCTTCCGGTTTACCGTTAACGCCGGGTTGATTATTCCGGTGCTGTTTCTCGGGCTGCTGATTTCGGTGGTCGCCCAGCTGCTGCTGTACCGTCTGCTGAGCGCGGGGAATATCGTCAATGTCACCAGCCTCTTTTATCTGGTGCCAGCGATCACGGCGCTGCTGGATTATCTGCTGCTGGGCAATCGGCTGCCGGCGGCGGCGATGGTCGGTATGGTGGCGATCGTCGGCGGGATTGTGCTGGTGTTCCGCACCGGCAAGGTCCGCGCCGGCTGACGGCGAGCCGGGCGCGGTGGCGTCCGGTTCATTTTCCTGTCATCTTTTTTACGCATGCTCCCGGCAGCTTATTTTGACCAGTAAGGGAAGGTACCATGGGCAACACGCTGACGATTTTCGATCTCGATAACACCCTGATACAGGGCGATAGCAGTACGATCTGGAGCCAGTTTATGGTTCGCGAAGGGCTGGCGACGCAGAAGGGGTATCTTGCCCGCGAGGCGCGGCTGATGGCGGATTATGACCAGGGAGAGATGAATATCGCCGATTATGTGGCCCTGATCCAGGCGCCGCTGGCCGGAATACCGAAATCGGACGTAGACGCGCTGGTGGCCCGCTGCGTGCGCGAGGCGATCCTGCCCCGGGTCTATCCCCAGGCGTGGGAACTCATTCGGCGTCTGCGGGCCGAGGGGGAGCAGATGCTGATTATTTCCGCCTCGGTTAGCCTGCTGGTGCAGGCGGTGGCCGCCGCGCTGGAGATTGAGCAGGCGCTGGGCATTGACGTGGCGATGGTCGACGGCGGCTACAGCGGGGAGATTGCCGGGATCCCCAGCTATCAGCAGGGAAAGGTGGCGCGTCTGGCGCAGTGGCGCGAGGCGCATCCGCAGTATGACGGCGAGGTGACTTTTTACACCGATTCCATTAACGATCTGCCGCTGTGCCTGCATGCGGATCGCGTGCGGCTGGTCAATCCCTGTCCGCAGCTGCAGGCGGCCGGTGCCGGATATGGCTGGCCGGTGCTGAGCTGGCGGCTGGAATAGCGGAACGGATAAATGCTTCTGCGGGTTCAGTCGTTGTCGGCCGGGCAAGGCGTGAGCCGCTATCCGGCATAAAGGCGGCTTCGTGCCGGTGGTCGTTGCCCGGCGGCGCTGCGCTTGCACGGGCCTGAACGCCAGCCGGACTGTTTCCTGGAGAGGGGAAGCACTGCCGTGTGGTTGTTTATGTTATCTGTGGCTTCAGCGTAGTTTGCGCTCCCGGTTCGTCTTCTGCGTTATGTCTCTTACGGCGCGGGGAGCGCACAGGGGGCGGCCAGTCGCCGCCGCCCCCTGTACCCCCGGGCTCCGGCCAGCAAAATCGCCACTGCGTGGTCCCTTCGACTTATCCCTGCAGGCTTCGGGTCGGGCCGAGGCAGCGTCCATGCAAAACACGGCCCTCAGCCCGCATCCATGCGGGCTGCCCCGGCCTTCCGGGAACGTCTCAGCGATTTTGAGGCCGTCAGCACCGGCAGTTTCAGTCGCACAAGTGGGTAAATCAACGACAGGTCGCACGAACCCTCCAGGCCGGGTCAGGCGCAGCCGCCACCCAGCAAACTAACCGTGCAACAGGGTTGTGTGGGAGGTAATCAACGCTCGCCCGGCGGCGCAGTTGCTTGCCGGACCTACAGACATTCAGTGCCGGACGAGTAGGCCGGGTAAGGCGTGAGCCGCCACCCGGCATAAAGGCGGCTTCGTACTGGCGGTCGTTGCCCGGCGGCGCTGCGCTTGCACGAGCCTACGGGGTGTGAGCCTGTGAGAGGAACTTGTAGGCCGGGTAAGGCGCAGCCGCCACCCGGCGAAATCAAGGGTACCGCGCCTGGCGTCTCGCCCGGCGGCGCTGCGCTTGCACGGGCCTACGGGGTGTGAGCCTGTGAGAGGATCTTCCAGGCCGGGTAAGGCGCAGCCGCTACCCGGCACAAAGGCGCGCTAGCGTTCCTCCTGATACAGCGGCACTACGGCGCCGCCGATATAGCGACGGCGCAGCCAGGCGGAGAGGGTGTCCATGATCATCACCACCGCCACCAGCAGCAGCGTGATAAACATCACCACATCCCAGTTCCACAGGCGCATATTCTCGGCATAGATAAGCCCGATACCGCCGGCGCCGACGAAGCCCAGCACCGCCGCGGAGCGGGTGTTGGATTCAATCTGGTACAGGCTCAGCGCGAGGAAGGTCGGGAACGACTGGGTAAAAATACCAAAACGATGCTTTTGCAGGCCGTTCGCGCCCACGGCGGTCAACCCGCGCCCGGGGGAGCGGTCCACGGCTTCGTGTCCTTCCGCGTACAGCCGTCCCAGCAGACCGGTGTCCTGCATGATGATCGCCAGCACCCCGGCCAGCGGCCCGAGGCCTACCGCGCGCACGAAAATCAGCCCCCAGATAGCCATGTCGATCCCGCGCAGCACATCAAACAGGCGGCGCATCAGCAGGGCGAGGGTCCCCAGCACCACGCCGCGCATGATGTTGCGGGCGGCGAAGAAGGAGAGCAGCAGCGCCAGCACCGTGGCGGTGAGCGTCCCGGCGAAGACGATAGCCAGGGTAATGCCGATTTGCGTGAAGTAATAGCCGAACGGCCAGTTCCAGAAGTCGTGCCAGACGAACATCCGCGCCAGATAGCGGCCAATCTGCTGCAGGCCGGTGGTCAGCTGTTCGCCGCTGATGCCGAACTGCAGAAAAAACCAGACGTAATAGAGCACGCAGGCCAGCGCCACCAGCCCGACGTAGCGCAGGTAGCGCCCCTGGACCTGATAGAGCTGTTTATGCTGCCGACGGCTGGCGGCGATATCCGGTTGCATGTGCCAGACGCTCATTTCTTACCCTCCAGTACCCACAGGCGCAAACGACCGGACAGCATGTCCAGCGCCGACACCACCAGAATGATCAGCAGCAGGGTGATGCTCACCTGATCGTAGCGGTCGAGCTTGATGTTGGTCATCAGCTCCTGGCCGATGCCGCCCGCGCCCACCAGCCCGAGAATGGTCGACGAGCGGAAGTTGATTTCAAGCCGCATAAAGCCGTAGGAGAGAAACAGCGGCTTCACCTGCGGCCACAGGGCGAAGCGAATTTTCTGCAGCGGCGATGCGCCGCAGGCCGCCAGGCCGCGTACCGGTTTGTTTTGCGCGCTTTCCACCGCCTCGTAGAACAGTTTGGTCAGACTGCCGACGGTATGCAGCATGAGCGCCAGAAAGCCCGGGATCGCGCCGATGCCGAACGCCATCACAAAGATCACCGCCCACGCCAGCTCGGGCATGGTGCGCAAAAACGCCACCAGCACGCGAATGGCAAAGCGCACCGGCGCCGGGGACCAGGCGTTATTGGCGGCGAGAAACGCGAAAACGGTGGCAATGGCGACCGCCACCAGGGTTGAGGCCAGCGCCAGCTGCAGGGTTTCCCAGATCAGCGGCAGCTGGATCGGCAGGCGATAGCCCCACCAGGCCAGCGACCCTTTGGTCTGCACGTCGGCGAACAGGTTGCCGGCGCTCAGGGGCGGAATGGTCTCTGCCATATAGTCCAGGAAGTGGGGCAGCGAGTGCCAGATAGTCAGCAGATTAAATTCCGCGGCGCTGCCGGCGGCAAAATAGAGCGCCAGCAACAGCAGCGACCAGCAGACGGCATCGCGCTTTTGCCGCGAGCGTACCTGCTGGTAATAGCGTTCAAATTCGATGTGGGTCGTCTTCATGCGTCGGGGATCTTCAACGTAGCGCCGCCGCTCACCTCAGGGCAAGCCGGCGGCGTTGAGGCAGGATTAACGCGCGCTCACCAGCTCGCGTTTCATATCGATAATCTGCTGGAAATCAGCCACGCTGCCCGGGCCGATGTGCTGCGTACCGCCCATCGCTTTGATAAAGCAGGCGTGATCCTCAGTATCCAGTTTTTTCACCGCCGCCACGACCTTCGCCTTAAAGTCCGCCGGCAGCGCATTGCTCACAAGGATCGGGCCGTTCGGGATCAGCGGCGATTGCCAGATAATGCGGATCTGCTTCATCAGATCCGGATGATCCATGCGAATCAGGCGGTTGAACGCGCCGGTGGTGTAGCCGGTGTTGTAATCGCCAACCATCGAGGCCCAGGTCACCGCCCCCGCGAACTGGCCATTCAGCACGCCGAGGATGTCCTGCTCGTGGCCACCGGAGAAGGTGACGCTGGAGAAGGTGTTGTTGTATTTGTTGTCGGCGTTGCCGCCAAATTTTTCTTTAAACGCATGGTTAGGGATCAGATACCCGGAAGTGGAATCCGGGTCGGCGAAGCCAAAGGCTTTGCCTTTTAAATCGTCCAGCGTTTTATACGGGGAGTCGGCTTTGACAATCACCACCGAGTGATAGCCGCGAGACTGATCTTTGTCGTCCACGGCGATGCCGACGATATCCACCGCTTTCGGGTTATTGAGATAAACCGAGGCGTAAGAGGAGGGGGACATGCTCAGCACCACGTCGACTTTACCCCCCAGCAGACCCTGAATCACCCCGGAATAGTCGGAAGAGTTACGCAGTTTGGTATCCACGTTCAGCTCTTTATCGAGGAAGGTCTTCACGCACTGGTTATCGCCGATTTGCTGGGTGGCGTTCTGGCCGCCGAGAATGCCCAGATTCAGCTCTTTCGGCTGCGCCGCAGCTGCCTGCCATGCCATCATCATGCCCGCGACCATTGCGGATAAACGAACTGCGCCAGTCATATATATTTTCATTATCTTGCCCGTGTGAGTGAAATTAATGCAATTGGCTAACGTCATCGCCGTACAGCTGCTGCAGTACATCCTGCGTCAGCCGGGCGGGGTGATCGTCAAAAATAAGCTGTCCGTTGGCGACGCCGATAACCCGGGTGCAGTAGGTCCTGACCAGCTCCACCGAATGCAGGTTGACCATCACGCTGATGCCCTGCTCGCTAATCTCGCGCAGCACATCCATGATGCGCTGAGTGTTTTTCGGATCCAGCGAGGCGACAGGCTCGTCGGCGAGCAAGATCCCGGGGTTTTGCATCAGCGCCCGGCAGATCGCCACCCGCTGCATCTGCCCGCCGGAGAGGTTCTCCGCCCGCTGCAGCGCGTGCGGCAGCATGTTCATCCATTCAAGCAGCGCAATAGCGCGCGCCCGGTCGGCTGCGGGAAAGATTTTAAACAGCGATTTCAGGGTTGAAGTCTGGCTGAGGCGGCCCAGCAGAACGTTGGTGAGCACGTCGAGGCGCGGCACCAGGCAGAAGTCCTGAAAGATCATCCCGCAGTGGCTGCGCCAGGCGTTGAGCGCGCGGCCTTTCAGCCGGGAGACATCGTGCGGGGTACCGACTTCCGGGTAGCTAAGAATTTCGCCGCCGCTGGCGCTGTGGGTGCCATTGAGAACATGCAGGAGCGTCGATTTACCGGCGCCGGAGCGACCAATAACCCCGACCATTTCACCGGCGTGCAGATCAAAGCTGATGCCGTCCAGCACCTTGTGCTGAGCCTCGTAGGCTTTACTCAGGTTACGCACGCTTAAGACCTTCCGCTGCCGGCCGGCATTGAGATCGGTGAACGGCTGGAAATCAGTTTCGGCCACCGCGGCAAGAGAGCTGTTCATAAGAGTGTCCAGGTTCGTCATTAACTGGCCACTATTAATAGGTCTTTATGTGAAATTTCGATGACGGTATTGCGAACAAACCGTGAACAGGCGGGAAAGGGCGGCGGTGAGCGGTCCACCCGCGCGCGTGGCGCGCTGGCAATGTTGCCGATCACGGCACCCTCGGCCCCCGGTCCACCCGCGCGCGCGTGGCGCGCTGGCGAAGCGCCGAAAAGCGGCTATGCTTTCGGGGGCGCGGAGACAGGCGCCCCTTGACGGCCCGAACCCTCGTCAATCTTCGCTTAATCTTGCTGATGAGAACTGTTATATCGAATAGATAATGCGTCTGCCTTTGTTTAGCATTCAACATTCCCCAGGTATTAACATATACATAACTATTTTGTGCGGCAGGTTAATCTATTCATGAGTCTTATGTGTTGGTGAATCATCCTGGTTGTTGCTTCTTTTTGGATTTATATTCTTTATTTTTTAATAAATTTGGTTTATTCGACAGCTTCATTCTGCCCTCCATTAAGAATATTCCTAACATAATAGGGTGAAGATCCTGGGTAATATAAAATTCAGCTAAGAATCGACGGTAATATTGCCAATAACCTTATGAAAATAAATGTCTTTTTTCTTTCCTCAAAAAAACGATATTTTCAGTTTTTGTAAATATTGACCTGGGCGCGAAATTCATTGCCTTTCCGCATGTTGACACTCTATAGGAAAAAACTTAAATTCAACGCCAAGCAGAAAATAATTATAGTTTAACCCCGCTTATCCAATATTGATAGGTGATGCGTGTCTTATTTAATGGCGATTTATTAAAGGAATGGAATACGCCAGTTAACTTTATAGGCCTGGCAAGCAGTGACGTTGTAAAAATGATTACTTCAAGGACTATGAGGTTAAAAACTATATGGAATATAAAAGCTGTTCCGATAAGTATATTTGGTCTGCCCATGACTCCTACTTCTATAAAGGATTATCCGAACTGATTGTAGATATCGACGAATTAATTTATCTGTCGCTAGATAAAATCAGAAGAGATTTCGTGTTTATCAATCTCAATACGGCTTCGTTAAACGAGTTTATCAGGCGCGACAGCGAATGGCTATCCGCGGTAAAGGGGAAACAGGTCGTATTAATTGCGGCCAGAAAGTCAGAGGCCTTAGCGAATTATTGGTATTACAATAGCGATATTCGCGGCGTGGTATATGTTGGCCTGAGTCGCGATATTCGAAAAGAGCTGGCCTATGTGATTAATGGCAGGTTTCTCCGTAAAGATATTAAGAAAGATAAAATTACAGACCGGGAAATGAAAATTATCCGCATGACCGCCCAGGGCATGCAGCCGAAATCGATCGCCAGAATTGAAAATTGTAGCGTGAAGACAGTGTATACCCATCGGCGCAATGCTGAGGCCAAGCTGTATTCCAAAATATATAAGTTAGTTCAGTAACACCCAGGCAAGTTAATTTTTGAATGGTTCACCGGGACATCATGTCCTTAATTCAACTCAGGAAGAAAAAGCGATGAAAAAAAAGGTTCTGGCAATAGCTCTGGTAACGGCGTTTACCGGTATGGGTGTGGCGCAGGCTGCTGACGTAACGGCTCAGGCTGTAGCGACCTGGTCTGCGACCGCCAAAAAAGACACCACCAGCAAACTGGTCGTCACCCCGCTCGGCAGCCTGGCGTTCCAGTATGCCGAAGGCGTGAAAGGTTTTAACTCACAGAAAGGTCTGTTTGACGTGGCAATTGAGGGTGACGCAACGGCGACCGCCTTTAAGCTGACCTCGCGTCTTATCACTAACACCTTAACCCAGCTGGATACCTCCGGCTCCACGCTGAGCGTGGGCGTGGATTATAACGGCGCAGCGGTGGAAAAAACCGGTGATACCGTGATGATCGATACCGCCAACAACATTCTGGGCGGCAACCTCAGCGCGCTGGCTAATGGCTACAACGCCAGCGGCCGCACCACCGCGCAGGATGGTTTCACCTTCTCTATCATCAGCGGCACCACTGACGGCACCACCGCCGTGACCGATTACAGCACCCTGCCGGAAGGGATCTGGAGCGGCGACGTTAGCGTCCAGTTCGACGCCACCTGGACCAGCTGATCCTTCTGATGCACCAGCAGGGGGGGCTCCCCCTGCTTTTTTCACGGACGGAATTGTTATGAAAAAGCACCTTCTGGCCCTCGGGCTGCTGCTTGCCGGAGTATCGCCGGCGCAGGCGCTGGATGTCGGCGATATCTCATCTTTTATGAACAGCGGCAGCAGCACGCTGAGCAAAACGATCAAGAACAGCACCGACAGCGGCCGGCTGATCAATATCCATCTCGAACGGCTCTCTTCCCCGCTGGATGACGGACAGGTTATCCCGATGGATAAACCGGATGAGGTACTGCTCACTCCCGCCAGCCTGCTGCTACCCGCCCAGGCCAGCGATGTGATCCGCTTCTTCTACAAAGGCCCGGCGGATGACAAAGAGCGCTACTACCGCATTGTCTGGTTCGACCAGGCGCTCAGCGATGCCCAGCGCGATAACGCCACCCGCAGCGCGGTGGCCACCGCTTCCGCCCGCATCGGCACCATCCTGGTGGTGGCGCCCCGGCAGGTGAACTACCGCTTTCAGTACGCCAACGGCTCCCTGACCAACACCGGGAACGCGACGCTGCGGATCCTCGCCTACGGCCCTTGCCTGAAGGCCGCCGAGGGTAAGGAGTGTAAAGAGAACTACTACCTGATGCCGGGTAAATCACGCCGTTTTACGCGCGTGGACACGGCGGATAAAAAAGGACGGGTTGCGCTTTGGCAGGGTGAGCAGTTTGTTCCCGTGAAATAGACAGCTGTGCAGATGGATAACGACGATGCCTCTACAACGGATTTCCCCAGGACTGAAAACACCGCTTGCCTTCGGCATGTTTTTTTTGTTCGTTCAGCCCGACGCCAGCGCGGCTGCCCCAGGGGCGCAGCAGATTGGCGGGGTGATTATTCCGCAGGCCTTCAGCCAGGCGCTGCAGGACGGCATGAGCGTTCCTCTCTATATTCATCTTGTCGGCAGCCAGGACACCCGGGACGATCAGCGGATCGGCAGCGCCTTTATCTGGCTGGACGGCGGCCAGCTGCGCGTTCGGCAGATCCGGCTGGAGGACAATGAGGGTAACGCCAGCGTCAGCGAACAGACCCGCCAGCAGCTGACTGGCCTCGCCAACGCCCCGTTCAGCGAGGCGCTCACCATCACGCTGACCGACAGCGCGCAGCTGGATCTCAGCCTGCGCCAGCTGCTGCTGCAGCTGGTGGTCAAGCGCGAGGCGCTGGGCACCGTGCTGCGCTCGCGCAGCGAAGACATCGGCCAGTCGAGCGTCAACGCCCTCAGCAGCAACCTGAGCTATAACCTCGGCGTCTATAACAACCAGATGCGCAACGGCGGGAGCAACACCTCCAGCTATCTGTCGCTGAACAACGTCACGGCGCTGCGTGAGCATCATGTGGTGCTCGACGGCTCACTGTACGGGATCGGCAGCGGTCAGCAGGACAGTGAATTATATGAGGCCATGTATGAACGCGATTTCGCCGGCCACCGCTTTGCCGGCGGGATGCTTGACACCTGGAACCTGCAGTCCCTGGGGCCGATGACCGCTATTTCGGCGGGCAAGATTTACGGCCTTTCCTGGGGGAACCAGGCCAGCTCCACCGTCTTCGACAACAGCCAGTCCGCCACGCCGGTGATCGCCTTTCTGCCGGCGGCGGGCGAGGTGCATCTCACTCGTGACGGCCGGTTGCTGAGCGTCCAGAACTTCGCCATGGGGAACCATGAAGTAGATACCCGCGGCCTGCCGTACGGTATTTACGACGTGGAGGTCGAGGTGATCGTCAACGGGCGGGTGGTCAGCAAACGCACCCAGCGGGTCAATAAGCTGTTCAGCCGGGGACGCGGCGCCGGCGCGCCGCTGGCGTGGCAGGTGTGGGGCGGCAGTTTTCATATGGATCGCTGGTCGGAGAGCGGGAAAAAGACCCGGCCGGCGAAAGAGAGCTGGCTGGCGGGCCTCTCGGCCTCCGGGTCGCTCAGCACCCTGAGCTGGGCGGCAACGGGCTATGGCTACGACAACCAGGCGGTGGGAGAAACCCGCCTGACGCTGCCGCTGGGCGAGTCGATCAACGTTAACCTGCAAAATATGCTGGCCAGCGACAGCTCGTGGAGCAGCGTCGGCAGCATCAGCGCCACGCTGCCGGGGGGCTTTAGTTCAGTGTGGGTCAACCAGGAGAGAACCCGCATTGGCGATCAGTTGCGGCGCAGCGATGCTGACAACCGGGCGATCGGCGGCACCCTCAACCTCAACGCGCTGTGGTCGAAGCTGGGGACGTTCAGCGTCAGCTACAATGATGACCGTCGCTACAACAGTCATTACTACACCGCGGATTACTATCAGACGGTCTACAGCGGCGCCTTTGGATCGCTCGGCCTGCGGGCAGGGATCCAGCGCTATAACAATGGCGACAGCAGCGCCAACACCGGGAAATATATCGCCCTCGATCTGTCGCTGCCGCTGGGCAACTGGTTCAGCGCCGGGATGACCCATCAGAACGGCTACACCATGGCTAACCTCTCAGCGCGCAAGCAGTTTGATGAAGGCACCATTCGCACCATCGGCGCCAATCTGTCGCGGGCCATCTCTGGCGATACCGGGGATGACAAAACCCTCAGCGGCGGGGCGTATGCCCAGTTCGACGCCCGCTACGCCAGCGGCACGCTGAACGTCAACAGCGCGGCGGACGGCTACGTCAACACCAACCTCACCGCCAGCGGCAGCGTCGGCTGGCAGGGCAAAAATATCGCCGCCAGCGGACGAACCGACGGCAACGCCGGGGTGATCTTCAACACCGGGCTGGAGGATGACGGTCAGATCAGCGCCAGGGTCAACGGGCGGATCTTCCCGCTCAGCGGCAAGCGTAACTATCTGCCGCTCTCTCCCTATGGCCGCTATGAGGTGGAGCTGCAAAACAGCAAAAACTCGCTCGACAGTTACGACATCGTCAGCGGGCGCAAGAGTCATCTGACCCTCTATCCCGGCAACGTGGCGGTGATTGAGCCTGAGGTGAAGCAGATGGTCACCGTCTCCGGTCGTATTCGGGCGGAAGACGGCACGCTGCTGGCGAATGCGCGGATTAACAACCATATCGGCCGTACCCGCACCGATGAAAACGGCGAGTTTGTCATGGATGTGGATAAGAAATACCCCACGATCGATTTCAGCTACGGCGGCAATAAAACCTGCGAAGTGGCGCTGGAGCTCAGCCAGGCGCGCGGCGCCGTCTGGGTGGGGGATGTGGTTTGCAGCGGCCTCTCGTCGTGGGCGGCGGCGCAGCAGACAGGAGAAGAGAATGAAAGTTAACCCCTTAATCGCCCTGGCGATCCTCGCGCTGCTCTGGCCGGCGGCCGCGCTCAGGGCGGCGGTGACCAAAACCACCTGGTCGGATGCGCCGGCGCGCGAGTTTGTGTTTGTGGAAAACAACGCCGACGACAACTTTTTCGTCACCCCCGGCGGGGCGCTGGATCCGCGCATGACCGGCGCCAACCGCTGGACCGGCTTAAAATACACCGGCTCCGGGACCATCTATCAGCAGAGTCTCGGCTATATCGATAACGGCTACAACACCGGGCTCAATGCCAACTGGAAGTTTGATATGTGGCTGGAAAACTCGCCGGTTTCGCACCCCTTAACCGGCCTGCGCTGCATCAACTGGTACGCCGGGTGCGATATGGCCACCAGTCTGATCCTGCCGCAAACCACCGACGCCAGCGGGTTCTATGGCGCGACGGTGACCAGCGGCGGCGCGAAGTGGATGCACGGTATGATGTCGGACGCCTTCTATCAGTATCTGCAACAGATGCCGGTCGGCGGCAGCTTCACGATGACCATCAATGCCTGCCAGACCTCGGTGAACTACGACGCCAGCAGCGGCGCGCGCTGTAAGGATCAGGCCTCCGGCAACTGGTATGTGCGCAACGTCACCCACACCAAAGCCGCGAGCCTGCGGTTGATAAACACCCACTCGCTGGCGGAGGTGTTTATCAACAGCGATGGCGTGCCGACGCTCGGGGAAGGGAACGCCGACTGCCGGACGCAGACCATCGGCAGCCGCTCAGGATTAAGCTGTAAGATGGTCAACTATACCTTGCAGACCAATGGGTTAAGCAACACCTCGATCCATATTTTCCCGGCGATCGCCAACTCGTCGTTGGCCTCGGCCGTCGGGGCGTACGATATGCAGTTCAGCCTCAACGGCAGCTCATGGAAGCCGGTGAGCAATACCGCCTATTACTACACCTTCAACGAGATGAAGAGCTCAGACGCGATCTATGTGTTCTTCTCCAGCAACTTCTTTAAGCAGATGGTGAATCTCGGGATCAGCGATATCAATACCAAGGATCTGTTCAACTTTCGCTTCCAGAACACCACCTCGCCGGAGTCAGGCTGGTATGAGTTTTCCACCTCCAATACGCTGATTATCAAGCCCCGTGATTTCAGCATCAGCATTATCTCCGACGAATATACCTCGGCGCCGTCGCGGGAGGGGTATGTCGGCAGCGGCGAACCGGCGCTCGATTTCGGCTACATCGTCACCACCAGCGGTAAAACGGCCGCCGACGAAGTGCTGATCAAAGTGACCGGACCGGCGCAGGTGATTGGCGGGCGCTCCTACTGTCTCTTTAGCTCCGATGACGGTACGGCGAAAGTGCCGTTCCCGGCGACGCTCTCTTTTATCACCCGCAGCGGCGCGACGCAGACCTACGACGCCGGGTGCGATGACAGCTGGCGGGATATGACCGATGCGCTGTGGCTGACCACGCCGTGGACCGATATCTCCGGCGAAGTGGGGCAGATGGATAAGACCACGGTGAAATTCTCGATTCCGATGGATAACGCCATTTCGCTGCGGACGGTAGACGATAACGGCTGGTTTGGCGAAGTCAGCGCTTCAGGAGAGATTCATGTCCAGGCGACGTGGCGCAACATTAACTAAGGCCCTGCTGACGGTGGGCTGCCTGCTGGTGGCTCCGCTGGCGCAGGCTATCTCGGTCGGCAACCTGACCTTTTCCCTGCCGGCTGAAGCGGATTTCGCCAGCAAACGGGTGGTCAACAACAATAAAAGCGCGCGGCTGTACCGCATCGCCGTCAGCGCCATCGATCGTCCGGGCGGCAGCGAAGTGCGCTCCCGGCCGGTGGATGGCGAGCTGCTGTTCGCCCCCCGTCAGCTGGCGCTGCAGGCCGGGGAGAGCGAATACTTCAAATTTTACTATCATGGCCCGCGGGACAATCGCGAGCGCTATTATCGGGTCTCGTTTCGCGAAATCCCCACCCGCAACCTGACGAGGCGCAGCCCGACCGGCGGCGAGGTCAGCATGGAGCCGGTGGTGGTGATGGATACCATTCTGGTGGTGCGCCCGCGCGAGGTGCAGTTTAAATGGTCTTTCGATAAGGTGGCCGGGGCGGTGAGCAATACCGGCAATACCTGGTTTAAGCTGCTGATTAAGCCAGGATGCGATTCGACCGAAGAGGAGGGGGACGCGTGGTATCTGCGTCCCGGGGACGTGGTTCGCCAGCCGGCGCTGCGCCAGCCGGGGAACCACTATCTGGTCTATAACGACAAATTTATTAAGATCAGCGATACCTGCCCGCTGAAGCCCCGCCCCGCGGAGTGAACCTTACCCGGCGGTCGCGCGGCGGGTAAAGCGCCGGCTGGCCAGCAGGCTCAGACCGCAGCACAGCAGGTAGTACACCGCGCCGGTGAAGACGAAGATCGCCAGGGGATAGATCTGCACCCGGTTGTTGACCTGGCCGGCCACGGTGGTCAGCTCCGGGACGTTGACGATAAACGCCAGCGAAGTGTCCTTCAGCAGGCCGATAAAGATCCCCACCAGCGACGGCTGAACGTTGCGCAGCGCCTGCGGGAGCAGCACCAGGCGCAGCGTTTGCCCGGGGGCGAAGCCCTGGGTCAGCGCCGCCTCATACTGACCTTTCGGCAGCGACTGCAGCCCGGCCAGCACCGAGTGCATCACCGAGGCGGCGGTAAACCACGCCAGCGCCAGGGTCACGGTCACCGCGCCGGGCAGATCGCCGCCGGTCAGCATCGGCAGCAGATACCACAGCCAGAAGATGACAAATATCAGCGGGATGCCGCGGATAATTTCCGCCCACAGAAACAGCAGACGCCGCGTCAGTCCGCCGTAGCGCCAGGCCAGGCCCGCCAGCGCAATGCCTCCCGGCAGCGCCAGCAGCGTGGCGCCGATAGCCATCAGCAGGGTCAGGGCCACGCCGCCGGGCTGGCCCTCCGCCAGCCGGCCCCACAGCAGGTAATCAAGGTTATCGGCGATCACCGCCAGATTAGCGTTCATGTTGGGCGCTCCGTTGCAGTTTTCTTCCCGGGCCGAGACGCGTTAGCGCCACGCCCATCGCCACCCCCAGCGCCAGGTACAGCGCGGTGCCGACGGCAAAAGCCTCCAGGGCGTGCGCGTTATAGCTCTCAATCTGCCGCACCTGATAGGTCAGTTCCGCAAAGCCGATGCCGCTGGCCAGCGATGAGAGTTTCATCAGGTTGAGATACTGGCCGACAATCGGCTGCCAGGCGTTGGCCAACCCCTGCGGCAGGAGGATAAAGCGCAGCTCCTGCCACGGCGTAAAGCCCTGCGACAGCGCGGCTTCCCGCTGCCCGTGGCTGACGGCGCGCAGTCCGGAGGCGATCTCTTCCACCAGAAAGGCGGAGGTAAAGACCCCCAGCCCCCACAT
Organism: Klebsiella sp. JN_Kp127; assembly: GCF_040062505.1. Taxonomy (NCBI): domain Bacteria; kingdom Pseudomonadati; phylum Pseudomonadota; class Gammaproteobacteria; order Enterobacterales; family Enterobacteriaceae; genus Klebsiella; species Klebsiella sp. JN_Kp127. The sequence goes on along the minus strand of NZ_JBEAHS010000054.1, from coordinate 326,523 downwards.
TGAGCAGAGGAACTCCGGCGTCAGCCACCAGACGTTGCCCGGCAGAATGGACCAGGCGTGCTCGTCGTTCACCACGTTCTTCACCGCCAGCGGCAGCAGATTCCAGGCGGCAAAGTACCAGAACAGCAGCTGGACCAGCAGCGGGGTATTGCGAAACAGCGAGACCCACGCGGCCACCAGCCCGCGCCCCGCGCGGCCGCCGCCGAGACGCAGGGCCAGCAGCAGAACCGCCAGCGCAGTGGCGAGCAGGATCCCGGCGACGCTGACCCAGACGGTGGTGAGAAAACCAGAGATAATCCATTGCAACGGCTGTCCGCTCAGGACGCCGTGCCAGTCAAGCATCGGCGTCACTCGAGGCTCTCCTGGTGCAGCGGATCCAGCACCTTCTGCAGAAAACGCCGCGCGCGGGCATGCTGCGGATGGGCGAAAAACTCAGCCGGCGGGGCGACCTCGAGAATGTCGCCGCCGTCGATAAACACCACCCGGTCGGCAATTTCGCGGGCAAACTGCATCTCGTGGGTCACCACCAGCATGGTGATCCCGCTGTGGGCGAGGTTTTTCATCACCTGCAGCACTTCGCCGATCATCTCCGGGTCGAGCGCCGAAGTGGGCTCATCGAACAGGATAATCTGCGGCGAGGAGGCCAGGGCGCGGGCGATCGCCACCCGCTGCTGCTGGCCGCCGGAGAGCTGCGCCGGCATCTGCTGCGCTTTCTCCTCCAGCCCGACCTGACGCAGCAGCGCCAGCGCCCGCTCCTGTGCCGCGCTTTTTCCCCAGCCGTGGACGCGCTCCAGCGCCAGCGTGATGTTCTCCTGCGCCGTCAGGTGGGCGTAAAGGTTGAACTGCTGGAAGACAAAGCCGACGCGGCTGCGCAGCTGGCGCAAGGCGCTGCCGCTCAGCCGGCTGGTGGGTTTGCCGTCGATCAGGATCTCGCCGCCGCTTAAGGATTCGAGCTGGTTGATCAGGCGGATCAGCGTCGATTTTCCCGATCCGGAAGGGCCGAGGATCGCCACCACTTCGCCGGGATCGACCTGCAGGTTGATGGCGTTAAGCACCTGATGATCGCCGTAGCGCTTGGCCACCTCACGAAAGGTAATGCTGGCGCGCTGCAGACGTGAAAAATCCGCGGCCGGGGCCGCGGAGTGGGAGAATAAACCCGAGAACATATTATTTCGCTTCTATGGTAAAGGCGCGCGGCTGCGGCGTTTTAGTGGCAGGGCCAAACCAGACATCGTAAATTTTCGCGGCTTCGCCGGTTTTCTCCAGCTTCACCAGCTCATCGTTGACGGCCTTCAGCAGGGCCGGTTCGCCTTTCTTCACCCCCACGCCAATCTCTTCTTTGCTGAGCAGGTCGGGCAGAATTTTAAACTTGGCTTTATCCGGCGCTTCCGCCAGCAGACCGGCAAGGATGGTGCTGTCCTGGGTGATGGCCTGGACGTTGCCGTTGCGCAGGGCGGTCAGGGCCAGCGGAATATCGTCATAGGAGAGGACGCGAGCCTGCGGGAAACGCTGGTGCAGCGCCTGTTCGCCGGTGGTGCCTTTCACCGCGCCGATGCGCGCTTTGCTGTACTCATCAAGCTTATCCGGAGAGCCGGCCGGCACGAGGAACTGCTGGCCGGTGACGAAATACGGCGTTGAGAAATCAATAACCTGGGCCCGCTCCGGGGTGATGGTAATGTCGGCGACGATCAGGTCGGCTTTGCCGGACTGCAGCAGCGGAATACGGTTGGCCGGGTTAGTGGCCACCAGTTCGAGTTTGACGCCGAGCGCTTTCGCCAGCGCCTGGGCAAAGTCGACGTCGTAGCCGACGATATGGTGGGTTTTGGCGTCCACGGAGCCGAACGGCGGGTTGGCGTCAAAGGTGGCGACTTTCACGACGCCGGCGGCTTTGATGTCAGCCAGCTGGTCGGCCTGCGCCTGCGAGGCGAGCAGCAGCATACCCAGCGCCAGTGCGATTTTTGTGGTTTTGTTGCGCATATTTTTTCCCCTGAATCCCTGTTTTGTTTTGTGGACATCACGCTCCCACACATTCCCCGTCGGCGGCAAAGAAGAAAAAATTCTTATCTATAACGAAAAAGAACTTAACAAACCTGTGGGTATTCTTTATGCGCTGGTAGCGTTTTACCGGCGCAGTCACGACTGCCGGGCGGTCCTCTTTCCCTCCGGAGAGAGGGTGAGGGTGAGGGATAGGGGTAATTTTCCGTTCACTTTGCGTTTGCGAGAAAATGGTGGTTCTTTGCCGGTGAACGGGTAAAGGGGGAGAAAACCGTCTCCCCCTTTACAATCCCCCCGGTCCCGCAGAGAAATCGGTGCTGCGCACTACGCTCACCTCCCGGTCATCAGCCTGCGGTCGGCTCAACTCGACGTCATGTCTCGAATCGCCTCTGGCCGCCGTCCATGGCGGCCAGCCCTTGTCTGCCGACCTCCGGTTCGCCGATTTCAGCGGGAATCGGGCCCGCTGCACGCCCGTAGGTTTCAGGAGCCATTTCATAGCTATCAGAACATATCCGTTAAAAATGGTATGTGCCTTTCCCTGTGGCCCCGCGGTATATAGCGGTGCGGCAACGACAGCCGAACGGCCCTCTTTCCCTCTGGAGAGAGGGTGAGGGTGACAGGACCGGGCGTAATATGCGCCAGCCAGGATTGCAAATTCGGAATTAATATTTCCCGCGCCCGGCCAACTGTGGTTGAAATAGACCCAGGCGATTCGCTTCCCGACAGAGGAGAAAACGAAAGTGGCATTGTGGCAACGGTTAACGGGCTGGCTGGCTTTTTTGTCCAACGGTGAAGCCGGACAGCAAGATACTCAACGCGTCATGGAGGCGATCCTGCCGGTGGCCAGCCTCTACGGCGTGGACATTGGCAACGTGGAAACCCGGTGGTTCCGTCATGATAAGACATACTGAGCGACGCAGGACGCGAGAAGCCTACTGGAACGAGGTGTGCTTTGTGTAGCAAGAGACTGCCTGAGGTTGCGGCATCGCAGGAGGCGCAGCCGCAGCCCAGGCAGTTTTAACCACCCTTATCCCCCCAGATACATCCGCTTAATTTCCGGGTTAGTCAGCATCTCCCGCGCCGCGCCTGACAAGGTGATCCGGCCATTCTCCAGGACATACGCCCGATCGGCGATCGCCAGCGCGGCCGTCGCATTCTGCTCCACCAGCAGCACCGTCATATTCTCTTCGCGCAGTTGCTTAATGATGCCGAACAGCTCGCCGACAATTTTCGGCGCCAGCCCGAGGCTCGGTTCATCCAGCATCAATAACACCGGCTCGCTCATCAGCGCCCGGGCGATGGCCAGCATCTGCTGCTCGCCGCCGCTCATGGTGCCCGCCATCTGATGGCGCCGCTCCTTGAGCCGTGGAAAGAGGGCGTACATACGATCGCGCAGGCGGGTGTAGCCGGCGAGATTATTGTAAGCGCCCATGCGCAGGTTCTCTTCGATGGTCAGGTTGGTAAAGACCCGGCGTCCCTCCGGCACCAGCGCCAGCCCGCGACGTACGATCTGGTGGGTCTGGCTGCGCGAGATATCGTCGTTGAGGAAGCTGACGCGCCCGCTGGAGCGCACCAGGTTGACGATCCCATTGAGGGTAGAGGTTTTACCGGCGCCATTGCTGCCGATCAGGGTGACGATCTCCCGGTCATAAACATCGATATCGACGCCTTTCAGCCCCTGGATCACGCCGTAAAAGACCTTCAGTTCTCTGGCGTTAAGCATAATTGGCTTCTCCCAGATAAGCGGAAATGACGTCCGGATGCTGGATCGCCTCGGCCATCAGGCCGCTGAACAATGGCTTACCATACTCCAGGACCATCACCCGTTCGCACAGGCGGTTGACGAAGGGCATATCGTGCTCGATTAACAGGACGCTGAGCTGATAGTCATGGCGCATGCGGAAGATCAGCTCCGCCAGATCCTCGGTCTCCTTTGGGTTCATCCCGGCGGCCGGCTCATCGAGCAGCAGCAGCTTCGGCGAGGTGGCCAGCGCGCGGGCGATCTCCACTTTGCGCTGGTTGCCATAGCTCAGGTTCGTGGCCTGCATATGGGCGAAGTGGGCGATGCCGATGTCTTCCAGAATGGCCATCGCTTTGGCCTTCGCCGCCCGCTCGGCCGGAAAGTAGCGGCCAATGTGCAGGGCCGCCTCCAGCAGCGAGTAGCGGCTGGCGCGGTCGAGTCCAACCATCACGTTCTCCAGCACCGTCATCGAGTTAAACAGCCGGATATTCTGGAAGGTGCGGGCGATCCCGGCGTTGACCACCTGGTTGGGCTTCAGCCCCTTCAGCGACGTGCCCGCGAGGGTGACGCTGCCGCTGGTGGGCTTATAGTTGGCGGTGATGATGTTAAACAGGGTGGTCTTGCCCGCGCCGTTAGGGCCGATAAGGCCAAAGATCTCCGCTTCATCAACATGGAAGCTGACGTTGTCGATGGCCCGCAGGCCGCCAAACTGCATGGTGACGTCCTGCACCTGCAGGATGATTTTATTTTCCGCCATAGCTGCTGTTCCTTCTTCCCATCTGCCAAATCTCTTTTTTCCCCAGCAGCCCTTCGCGGGCGAAAAGCATGATGATCAGCAGCAGCAGGGAGAAGACCACCATTCTCAGGCCCGGATAGGCGCCGAGATCGTGACCGAAGAACTGCAGCGGCTGGTCGAGAAAGCGCAGCCACTCGCCGCTGCCGACCACCAGCACGGTGCCGAGCAGGGCGCCGGTGGTGCTGCCGAGCCCGCCGAGGACGATAATAATCAGCAGCTGGAAGGTGAGCATAAAGTCGAACAGCCCCGGGGAAATGGTGGTCAGCAGGGAAGCCAGCAGACCGCCGCCGATCCCTTCGAAGAAGGCGCTGGTGGCGAAGGCGCAGGTTTTAATGCGGAAGGTGTTGACCCCCATGGCGATCGCCGCATCTTCATCGTCGCGAATGGCTTTCATCATCCGGCCATACTTCGACCACACCAGTTGGAGGATCATGCCGGTAGCCAGCAGGGCGAACAGGCCGCACCAGAACAGGAGATGCGGCTGTTGGGGAATATCGTTCAGCCCGATGGCGCCGTTGGTAATTTGCGGGTTGTTAATGGCGAGGATCTTGATGATAAACCCGAAGCCGAGGGTGACGATGGCCAGGTAGTCGCCGCGCACCCGGAAGACCGGCACGGCGAGGCACACCGCCAGCGCCGCCGCGCACAGGCCGCTTATCAGCAGGGCGGGGAGGAAGCCCGCGTGCAGGCTGAGGATCCACGGGCTGGGGGCGGCCATTTCAAACATATCTATTTTGCTGTCGCTGGAGAGGATCAGCAGGGCGGTGACGTAGGCGCCCACCGCCACGAAGCCGTTCGGCTCCAGCGACAGCTGGCCGGTCACGCCGTTGATCAGGTTGTAGCTGACCGCGAGGATCATAAAGATAAAAATGGTGCTGATGACGCGAACAATGTAGTCATTGAAAACCACGTTGATTCCGGCCAGCAGCGCGATACAGATGACAATAATGGCCAGGTTGCGCAGCTGCGCCCCGGCGGTGGTCGTCGCGTTGAGCATCAGAAACGGCTCCTTTCCAGACGTTCGTCGCCCATAATGCCGACCGGGCGGAACAAGAGGACCAGAATCAAGAACAGGAAGGCGAAAGCGTCTTTATAGCCGCCCAGTTCGGGGAAGATCGCCACCGCGACCACCTCGGTAAAACCGAGGATAAAGCCGCCCAGCACCGCGCCGGTGACGCTGCCGATCCCGCCCAGCACGGCGGCGGCGAAGGCCTTCAGGCCGATAAGCACGCCCATCAGGGGATCGATCGTCGGGTAGCTGATGGAGTAGAACACGCCGCCGAGCGCCGCGAGGCTGCTGCCGAGGGCGAAGACCAGGGAGATGATCCGGTTGGCGTCAATGCCCATCAGACGCACGGTGTTGACGTCAAAGGCTACCGCGCGGATCGCCATTCCATAGCGGGTGCGGTACAGCAGCCAGAGGATCGCCAGCAGCAGCAGGACGGTGATCAGCGGCACAATCCACGCCACGTTGGTAATGATGACGCTGCCGAAGGCCCGGGTCTGGTTGAAAAAGTCAGGGGCGGAGAAGAAGCGCGAGCTGCCGCCAAACAGCACATTAAACAGGTTTTCGAGGAAGAAGCTGACGCCGATGGCGGTGATCAGCATGGAGATTTTCGAGGCCTGGCGCAGCGGACGATAGGCGACCCGGTCAATCAGCATGCCAAACAGGCCGCACAGCCCGAGGGTCAGGAAAACGGCTACCCCGAAGGGTAGCCCAACCGAAGAAAATAAAAACAGCGTACTAAACGCGCCGACCATCATCACGTCCGCATGGGCGAAGTTGATCAGCCTTAGCACGCCATAAACCATCGTATAACCGATGGCAATCAGGGCGTACATGCCCCCAAGACTCATTCCATTGACCACTTGCTGGAGAAAAATGGCGCCGTCCATTTTGTAGCCTCGTCACAACTTAAGGGTTAACCACGGTACGAAACGCCAGCTTGCCATCTTTCACTTCGTTGATGACCGCGCTGCGAATGGCGTCGCCGTTCTGTAACGTCAGCGTGCCGGTCACGCCCTGGAAATCTTTGGTGGCGCGGATTTTTTCATTCACGCAGACCCGATCGTGGGGATCGCTGCACTGGTTCATGGCGTTGACGATAACGTTATAGGCGTCCGCCGCCATAGCGCCCCAGGTATGGGTCGGCTGCTGGTATTTGGCTTCCCAGGCTTTGATGAAGGTTTCCCCGGCCGGGGTCTGCTCTTTGGCGTTCGGCGAGTAGTAATCGGTGGTCATATAGCCGTTGACCGCGTCTTTACCCACATCGAAGAAGACCTGATCCGCGGCCAGACCGTCGCCGCCCACCACCGGTTTGTTGAGCCCCAGCTGTTTTGACTGGACGGCAATCAGCGCCCCTTCGGTGTAGTAGATCGGCATATAAATCATGTCGACATTCTTCGCCTTGACGCTCGCCAGCTGGGCTTTAAAGTCCTTGCTGCCGCCCGGGGCCTGTACCTCGATGGGAATGGTGCCGCCGTTTTTCAGGAACTGGGTGCGGAACGCTTTCGCCAGGCCGACGGAGTAATCGTTGCTACTGTCAAACACGATGGCGGCGGTTTTGGCTTTCAGATCGCGGGAGGCCAGATTGGCCCCGACCACCCCCTGGAAGCTGTCCGAGAAGCAGACCCGGCTGACGTACGGATGGTTGCGGGTGACGCGGTCGTTGGTGGCGGTGGAAGAGACCAGCGGCGTTTTGCTGTCGTCGGCGATCTTGGTCATCGCCAGGGTGTTGGAGGAGGTGACTTCCCCGATCACGGCATCCACTTTATCGCTGGAGACCAGCCGCTGCATGGCGTTGGCCGCTTCGACTTTGTCGCTTTTATCATCGATAACGATAAGCTTGATGGTATCGCCATTTTTTAACGTCGGGGTGATGGTCTGAATAATGTCCAGCCCTTTCTGCGACGGCTGACCATAGCCGCTGAGGGCGCCGCTCAGGGGTAATACCACCCCGATTTTAATTTCCGCTGCCTGCGCGCTGCTCGCGCCGGCCAGCGCGGCTACCAGCGTGGCCATTAAAGACGCTTTCCCGGAAAACGATTTCATTGGTATTTCTCCGTCGGTCGATTATTTATCTTTAACCATCAATGACTGCATAACATTGAGGAATAATTCGCCAGCGTATCTGGCGAATTATTGGCTGTTATGTTGAATAGATAACGAGATATATACCCTAAATAATTCGAGTCGCATGAAGGTGGCATGTGAGCGATTTCCCAGGCGCTTGCAGAAGTCAGTGACTGGGGGGAAAGAACGCAGCCAACGCACATGCAACTTAAAGTATGACGGGTATTTTTAAGGCGCTGAATTACCTTACAACGTCCGTTTCGTTTTTACTCATGCAATATTCTTATTACCTGCAGGCAAGGGCATAAGGCTGGTGACAACACGGCTTTTGATACGCTGAACGTATTTTGCCGGGGGGCGACTGGCGCCTTATCCGGCCTGGAAAATACGCACTATAAACCGGTTGAACGGTTTCCACAGGCTCGCGCCAGCGAAGCGCCGCCGGGCGATTTCAGCGCACCCGAATATAATATTCAGGTGCGCCAGGTAATATTAAAAATCTATTCTTCGGCTCGCGTGACTTATTATTTTAAAGGGGTCAATGGTTTTATTTTTCCATGCAGCGCCGGATTATCGCTTTCATCTTTCAGGCGCACGCCGGTAAGCCGTCGTAAAAAAGCCTGCTCCAGCAGCCAGGCCAGTTTAAATGCGGCGGCGTCATGGCTCAGCCCTTCCGGGCGAATATTGGAGATACAGTTGCGCTCTGACTCCAGCCGCTGCCGATGGGGCTGCCAGGTGAGGTAGACGCCGAGGCTGTCCGGCGAGGAGAGGCCCGGTCGTTCGCCAATCAGGATCGCCACCGCGCGGGCTTTCAGGGTTTCGCCAATATCATCCCCCAGCGCCACCCGCGACTGATGGGCCAGCACCACCGGCGCCAGGCCGATCCCCAGCGTCTGCAGCCAGGGCAGCAGGGCGCGGATCAACGGCACCGCCTGGCGCTCTACCGCCCAGGAAGAGAGGCCGTCGCCGATCACCAGCAGCAGGTCGGCGGGGCGGACGCCGCTGGCGGCGAGGTCGGCGCGACTCTCGTCGGCGAGCTGCCGCCCGAGATCCGGGCGCCGCAGATAGGTATGACGGTCCGGCGCGGCGCTGTGCACCGTCAGGGTGTCGAGGCCGAGCGCCGCCAGCGGCGCCACCAGCTGCTGGCTGGCGAACGGCTGATGAATGGCGTCCCGCGCTCTGGCGTGGGCCAGACCAAAGTTAAGGACTTCGCGGGTCGGCAGGCTGGCGCCGCTGCGGCCCAGGGCGATCCGCGCATCGGTAAATTCACGCAGCGGGTTCCAGGCGTCGGGACGGTTCATACGGGGGCTCCTTGCGGCAGAACGGACAGCAGCGGATGGCGGGCGTCGGTGAGCCGCAGCGCGCCGTGCGGATCGATAATTTGCATCTTCGCCAGCCAGTCGGCGAACTCCGGGGCATGCTTTAAGCCCAGCAGACGACGGGCGTAGAGCGCGTCATGGAACGAGGTGCTCTGGTAATTAAGCATGATATCGTCCGCCCCTGGCACGCCGATCAGGAAGGTGAGCCCGGCGGCGCACAGCAGGGTCAGCAGGGTGTCCATATCATCCTGATCCGCTTCCGCGTGGTTGGTATAGCAGACGTCGCAGCCGATCGGCAGACCCATCAGCTTGCCGCAGAAGTGATCCTCCAGCCCGGCGCGAATAATCTGCTTACCGTCGTAGAGATACTCCGGACCGATAAAGCCGACCACCGTATTGACCAGCAGCGGTTCAAAGTGGCGGGCGACGGCGTAGGCCCGCGCCTCGCAGGTCTGCTGGTCGACGCCGTGGTGGGCGTTGGCCGACAGGCAGCTCCCCTGGCCGGTCTCAAAATACATTACATTGTTGCCGAGGGTGCCGCGACCGAGGCTGAGGGCCGCCTCGCGGGCCTCCTGCAGCATGGCAAGGTTGATGCCGAAGCCGCTGTTGGCCGCTTCGGTTCCCGCCACCGACTGAAACACCAGATCCACCGGCGCGCCGCGCTCAATCAGCTGCAGCGTATTGGTGACGTGGGTCAGAATGCAGGACTGGGTGGGAATGGCGAAGCGCTGGATAATATCGTCCAGCATCACGTTCAGCTGCGCCAGCACCGGTAAGCTGTCGCTGGCCGGGTTGATGCCGATCACCGCATCACCGGCGCCGTACAGCAGTCCGTCGAGCATACTGGCGGCGATGCCTTTCAGGTCATCGGTGGGATGATTGGGCTGCAGGCGCACGCTGAGGTGGCCGGGCAGGCCGATGGTGTTGCGAAAGCGCGTCACCACCTGACATTTGCTGGCGGCGAGGATCAGATCCTGATTGCGCATCAGCTTGCTTACCGCCGCCGCCATCTCCGGGGTGATAGCGCGGGCGACCCGCTGCAGCGTGGCGGTATCGGTGGCATCGTCCAGCAGCCAGTCGCGGAAATCGCCGACCGTCAGGTGACGCAGGGCGGCAAAGCCCTGCGCATCATGGGTGTCGAGGATCAGGCGGGTCACTTCGTCCTGCTCGTAGGGGATAAGCGGGTTGTCGAGAATGTCGGTCAGCGGCACCTCGGCGAGGGTCATTTTCGCCGCCATCCGCTCTTCGGCCGAGTGGGCGATAACGCCCGCCAGGGCGTCGCCGGAGCGGGCCGGCGACGCTTTCGCCATCAGCGTTTTCAGACTATCAAAGCGCCATACCTGGCCCGATAGCGTGGTTTTATACATGCCGCCTCCTCAGGAGACCGTGCGCAGTTGAGGATCCACTGGCGCCCGTTCACGGGCCGCTGCGGTTTTGCGGAACCACAGGTAGCCGCCGAGCATCATCGCCGCGAAAATCAGCGCCAGCAGCAGGTTATACCAGACCATCGCCACCAGGCAGATCACCGCCATGCCGAGGGCAAAGGCCGGCGCCAGCGGGTAGAGCGGCGCGCGGAACGGACGGATCAGCTTCGGCTCGCTACGGCGCAGTTTGAACAGCGCCGCCATGGAAGTGATATACATAACAATAGCCCCAAATACCGACATGGTGACGATGCAGGCGGTCAACGGCATGCCGCTGATGGTGATCAGCGAGTCGGAGAAGATCGCGGCGATACCCACCACGCCGCCGGCGAGGATCGCCAGATGCGGGGTGCGGGTGCGGCGGTTGAGGGAGGCCAGCCCGGCGGGCAGATAGCCGGCGCGGGCGAGGGAGTAGATCTGCCGCGAGTAGCCCATAATGATGCCGTGGAAGGAGGCGACGAGGCCAAACAGCCCCAGCCACACCAGCATATGCAGCCAGCCGCTGCCGTTGCCCACTACCGTCTTCATCGCCTGAGGCAGCGGGTCGTTGATATTGGACAGCGCGCGCCAGTCGCCGACGCCGCCGGCGAAGACCATCACGCCGATCGCCAGCACCGTCAGCGTCAGAATGCCGCCGCCCAGGGCGCGCGGAATGGTGCGCTGCGGATCTTTGGCCTCTTCGGCGGCCATGGAAGCCCCCTCAATGGCGAGGAAGAACCAGATGGCGAACGGAATGGCGGCGAACATCCCCGGCAGCGCCAGGCCGCTAAAGCTTTCCGCGCCCGCCCAGCCGTTGGCGGTGAAGTGGCTCCAGGAGAAGCCGGGGGCGACCACGCCCATAAACACCAGCAGCTCGAAGATGGCCAGCAGGGTGACGATCAGCTCGAAGGTGGCGGCGATGCCGACGCCGAGGATATTGAGCGTCATAAAGATCACGTAAGCGCCGCAGGCGACCCACTTCGGATCCAGCGCCGGAAACTGCACGTTGAGGTAGGCGCCGATGGCCATGGCGATGGCCGGCGGGGCGAAGACGAATTCAATCAGAGTGGCAAAACCGGCGATAAAGCCGCCGGTGGGCCCGAAGGCGCGGTAGGCGTAGGCGAAAGGGCCGCCAGCGTGCGGGATGGCGGTGGTCAGCTCGGTAAAGCTGAAAATAAAGGCGCAGTACATGGCGGCGACCGCCAGGGCGACGACCATAAACCCCATCGTGCCCGCCTGCGACCAGCCGTAGCTCCAGCCGAAGTACTCCCCGGATATCACCAGTCCGACGGCGATCCCCCATAAACGAAAACTGCCGAGCGTTCTTTTTAAGGTGGTGGTGTGCTCTGTCATACGTGTTGCCTCGCCAGATAGAAAGGTTCTGAACGACAGGCTGCAAAGAGAGTGCCAGAACGTTGTCCGCCGCGATGAGGCGCCAGCCCGTGGCGCGCTCACCGGCGCTGCGCAAAAATGGGGCAGGCTGCACGCTGTCGGCGCGCGACCTGGTGCAGCGGCTTTGCTTTTTCCGCGGTGGCACGGTATAACACTTCTTCTTTTGGATGTTTAGATGTCTATACGTTTATACGCATCATGGCCCGGGCAAGCGGGCTGGCGTGAGAAAATAAAATGCAAAGCACAACACAACAACAAGGTGGGCAACTGAAGCGCACCATGAAAACGCGCCATCTGATCATGCTGTCGCTCGGCGGCGTGATTGGCACCGGCCTGTTCTTTAATACCGGCTATATCATCTCCACCACCGGCGCGGCCGGAACGCTGCTGGCGTATCTGATTGGCGCCCTGGTGGTCTGGCTGGTGATGCAGTGCCTCGGCGAACTGTCGGTGGCGATGCCGGAGACCGGCGCCTTCCACGTTTACGCGGCGCGCTACCTTGGCCCGGCGACGGGCTATACCGTGGCGTGGCTCTACTGGCTGACGTGGACGGTGGCGCTGGGTTCGAGCTTCACCGCCGCCGGCTTCTGTATGCAGTACTGGTTCCCGCAGGTGCCGGTCTGGATCTGGTGCGTGGTGTTTTGCGCGGTGATTTTCGGTCTTAACATCATTTCGACCCGCTTCTTCGCCGAAGGCGAGTTCTGGTTCTCGCTGGTGAAAGTGATCACCATCATCGCGTTTATTATTCTCGGCGGCGCGGCCATTTTCGGCATCATTCCGATGCAGGATGGCTCCCCGGCGCCGGGCCTGCGCAATCTCACCGCCGAAGGCTGGTTCCCGCACGGCGGCCTGCCGATCCTGATGACCATGGTGGCGGTGAACTTCGCCTTCTCCGGGACGGAGCTTATCGGCATTGCCGCCGGAGAGACGGAAAACCCGCATAAGGTTATTCCGGTCGCCATCCGCACCACCATCGCCCGGCTGATTATTTTCTTTATCGGCACCGTGTTTGTGCTGGCGGCGCTGATCCCAATGCAGCAGGCGGGGGTGGAGAAAAGCCCCTTCGTGCTGGTGTTTGAAAAGGTGGGCATCCCTTACGCGGCGGATATTTTCAACTTCGTGATCCTGACGGCGATCCTCTCGGCGGCCAACTCCGGCCTGTACGCTTCCGGGCGGATGCTGTGGTCGCTGTCGAACGAGAAGACGCTGCCGGCCTGCTTTGCCAAAGTCAATAAACGGGGCGTGCCGGTGACCGCGCTGTCGGTGAGTATGCTGGGCGGCGTGCTGGCGCTGTTCTCCAGCGTGGTGGCGCCCGATACGGTGTTTGTGGCGCTGTCGGCGATCTCCGGCTTTGCGGTGGTGGCGGTGTGGTTGAGCATCTGCGCCTCGCACTTTATGTTCCGCCGCCGCCATCTGCAGCAGGGTAAGGCGCTGAGCGATCTGCAGTATCGCGCCCCCTGGTATCCGGTGGTGCCGATTCTGGGCTTTGTGCTGTGCCTGGTGGCCTGCGTGGGCCTCGCTTTTGACCCGAGCCAGAGAATTGCGCTGTGGTGCGGGATCCCCTTTGTGGCCCTGTGCTATGGTGCCTGGTATCTTACTCGTTCACGGAAAATGACTCAGGAGCCACAACATGTCGCAGACTAATCCGTTTACCGCCCTGCTTGCCGCCCAGCCTTTTGTGCTGCTGGACGGCGCCATGGCCACCGAGCTGGAGGCCCGCGGCTGCGATCTGGCTGACAGCCTGTGGTCGGCGAAAGTGCTGCTGGAGAACCCGCAGCTGATCCGCGATGTGCATCTCGACTACTTTCGCGCCGGAGCGCAGGTGGCGATCACCGCCAGCTATCAGGCCACTCCCGCCGGCTTTGCCGCGCGCGGCCTGGATGATGCGCAGTCCCGGGCGCTGATCGGCAAAAGCGTCGAGCTGGCGCGCAAAGCGCGCGAGGCGTACCTCGCCGAGAATCCGCAGGCCGGCACGCTGCTGGTCGCCGGTTCGGTGGGGCCGTATGGCGCCTTTCTCGCCGACGGCTCGGAGTATCGCGGCGATTATCAGCGCAGCGCGGCAGAGTTCCAGGCCTTCCACCGCCCGCGCGTCGAAGCGCTGCTGGATGCGGGCGCCGACCTGCTGGCCTGTGAAACCCTGCCGTCATTCGCCGAGATCCAGGCCCTGACAGCCCTGCTTCAGGAGTATCCCCGCGCCCGCGCCTGGTACTCCTTCACGCTGCGCGACGCCGAACATCTCAGCGATGGCACGCCGCTGCGCGAGGTGATGGCCGCCCTGGCGGATAACCCGCAGGTGGTGGCGGTGGGGATCAACTGTATCGCGCTGGAAAATACGCCCGCGGCGCTGGCGCATCTGCACAGCCTGACGGCGCTGCCGCTGGTGGTCTATCCTAACTCCGGCGAACATTATGATGCGGTGAGCAAGACCTGGCACCATCATGGCGAAGCCTGCGCCAGCCTGACGGATTATCTGCCGCAGTGGCTGGCGGCCGGGGCGAAGCTGATCGGCGGCTGCTGCCGCACCACGCCGAAGGATATCGCTGAGCTTAACGCGAAGCGCTGAGTTTTGTGCCGGGTGGCGCTGCGCTTACCCGGCCTACGCCTTGCGCGATCTGTAGGCCGGGCAAGGCGTAGCCGCCACCCGGCGCCAACCCTCTGCCGCCAACCCACCGCGCAAAATCAACTATCCTTTCCCGCTTTTGTTCTAAAAACGATTCGCTATTAGCCAGAATTTTTAATTACTTCATCTCCATCCTGATGCCGGAAATACTGCACCTATAACAACTCAGGGGAAGCAGACATTATGGCATTCACATCGCGAATTACTCTTCTGGCGGCGCTGGCCGTCGCCGCCTTCCAGGCGCAGGCGGTCAATGTGACCGTGGCGTATCAAACCTCCGCTGAGCCGGCGAAAGTCGCCCAGGCGGACAACACCTTCGCCAAAACCAGCGGGGCGACCGTCGACTGGCGGAAATTTGACAGCGGCGCCAGCGTGGTGCGCGCCCTGGCCTCCGGCGATGTGCAGATCGGCAATATCGGCTCCAGCCCGCTGGCGGTGGCCGCCAGCCAGCAGGTGCCGATTGAAGTGTTCCTGCTCGCCTCAAAGCTCGGCAACTCCGAAGCGCTGGTGGTGAAGAAAAGCATCACCAAACCGGAAGATCTGATCGGCAAACGCATTGCCGTGCCGTTTATCTCCACCACCCACTACAGCCTGCTGTCGGCGCTCAAACACTGGGGCATCAAGCCGGGCCAGGTGCAGATTATAAACCTGCAGCCGCCGGCGATTATCGCCGCCTGGCAGCGCGGGGATATCGACGGGGCTTACGTCTGGGCGCCAGCGGTTAACGAACTGGAAAAAGAGGGCAAGGTGCTGACCGATTCCGCGCAGGTCGGGGAGTGGGGCGCACCGACCCTCGACGTCTGGGTGGTCCGTAAGGACTTCGCCGAGCAGCATCCGGAGATCGTCAAAGCGTTTGCTAAAAGCGCCATCGACGCCCAGCAGCCCTACATCGCCAACCCGGAGGCATGGCTGAAACAGCCGGACAACATCAGCAAGCTGGCGCGCCTGAGCGGCGTGCCGGAAGCCGATGTCCCCGGGCTGGTGAAGGGGAACACCTACCTGACCGCCGCTGAGCAGGCGCAGGCGCTGAATGGGCCGGTCAATCAGGCCATCGTCGATACCGCGCGCTTTCTGAAAGAGCAGGGCAAAGTGCCCGCGGCGGGAACCGATTATCGTCAGTACGTTACTGACCGTTTCGTGAAGTAAAGGAGGCGGCGATGCTGCAAATCTCGCATCTTTCCGCCGACTACGGCGGTAAACCGGCGCTGGCGGATATCAACCTGACGCTGGAGAGTGGGGAGCTGCTGGTGGTGCTGGGGCCTTCGGGCTGCGGTAAAACTACCCTGCTGAACCTGATTGCCGGATTCGTGCCCTATCAGCACGGCAGCATCACCCTCGAAGGTCAGCGGGTGACCGGGCCGGGCGCAGAGCGCGGCGTGGTCTTCCAGAACGAAGGCCTGCTGCCATGGCGCAATGTGCAGGATAACGTGGCGCTGGGGCTGCAGCTGGCGGGCGTGGATAAAGCGCAGCGGCGGCAAGCGGCGGCGCAGATGCTGAAAAAGGTCGGCCTCGAAGGGGCGGAAAAGCGCTTTATCTGGCAGCTGTCCGGCGGTCAACGCCAGCGGGTGGGCATCGCCCGGGCGCTGGCGGCGAATCCGCAGCTGTTGCTGCTGGATGAGCCCTTCGGCGCGCTTGACGCCTTTACCCGCGAGCAGATGCAAACGCTGCTGCTGACCCTCTGGCATGAGACCGGCAAACAGGTGCTGCTCATCACCCATGACATTGAAGAGGCCATCTTTATGGCGACCGAGCTGGTGCTGTTGTCGCCGGGGCCGGGGCGAGTGGTGGAGCGGCTGCCGCTGGATTTCAGCCGCCGCTTTGTCGCGGGCGAACCCTGCCGCAGCATCAAATCCGACCCGCGGTTTATTGAACAGCGGGAATACATTCTGAGCCGGGTGTTTGACCAACGGGAGGCTTTCTCATGAGCGTGGTACTGAACGACAAACCGCGTCAACTGACGCTGAAGTGGCGCTGGCCGCTCTCCCGTCAGCTCACCCTCAGCGTGGCGACCCTGGCGGTGTTGCTGGCCGTCTGGTGGGCGGTCGCGGCGCTGCAGCTGATTAGCCCGCTGTTTCTGCCGCCGCCGGGCCAGGTGCTGCAGAAGCTTATCACTATCGCCGGGCCGCAGGGCTTTATGGATGCGACGCTCTGGCAGCACCTGGCGGCGAGCCTGACGCGGATCGTTATCGCTCTGCTGGCGGCTGTGCTGATCGGCGTGCCGGTGGGGATCGCCATGGGGCTCAACTCAACGGTGCGCGGGATCCTCGATCCGCTGATCGAGCTTTATCGTCCGGTGCCGCCGCTGGCCTACTTACCGCTGATGGTGATCTGGTTTGGCATCGGTGAAACGTCGAAGATCCTGCTGATCTACCTGGCGATTTTCGCCCCAGTAGCGATGTCGGCGCTGGCGGGGGTAAAAAGCGCGCAGCAGGTGCGGATTCGCGCCGCCCGTTCGCTGGGCGCCAGCCGGGCGCAGGTGCTGTGGCTGGTGATCCTGCCCGGCGCGCTGCCGGAGATCCTCACCGGGCTGCGCATTGGTCTTGGCGTCGGTTGGTCAACGCTGGTGGCCGCTGAGCTGATCGCCGCCACCCGCGGGTTAGGATTTATGGTGCAGTCCGCCGGCGAGTTTCTCGCCACCGATGTGGTGCTGGCGGGGATCGCGGTGATTGCCATTATCGCCTTTTTACTGGAACTGGGTCTGCGCGCGCTGCAGCGGCGCCTGACGCCCTGGCATGGAGAAGTACAATGAGTGAACGTCTGAGCATTACCCCGCTGGGGCCGTATATTGGCGCGCAGGTGACCGGGGCGGATTTAACCCGTCCATTGAGCGACAACCAGTTTGAACAGCTGTATCACGCGGTGCTGCGTCATCAGGTGGTATTCCTGCGCGAGCAAAATATCACCCCGGCGCAACAGCGCGACCTGGCGCTGCGGTTTGGCGACCTGCATATCCATCCGGTCTACCCTCACGCCCCAGGCGTCGAGGAGATTATCGTCCTCGATACCCACAACGATAATCCGCCGGATAATGACAACTGGCATACCGATGTCACCTTTATCGACACGCCGCCCGCCGGCGCCATTCTGGCGGCGAAAGAGTTGCCGACGACCGGCGGGGACACCCTGTGGACCAGCGGCATTGCCGCCTGGGAGGCGCTGTCAGAGCCCTTCCGGCAGCTGCTGAGTGGCCTGCATGCGGAACACGATTTCCGTAAATCGTTCCAGGAGTATAAGTACAACCACACGGAAGCCGAGCATCGGCGCTGGCAGGAGGCGGTGGCGAAGCATCCGCCGCTGCTGCACCCGGTGGTGCGTACCCACCCGGTGACCGGCAAGCAGGCGCTGTTCGTTAACGAAGGCTTTACCACTCGGATTGTCGACGTGACCGAGAAAGAGAGCGCGGCGCTGCTGAGCTTCCTGTTTGCCCATATCACCAAACCGGAGTTTCAGGTGCGCTGGCGCTGGCAGCCGAACGATGTCGCTATCTGGGATAACCGGGTAACCCAGCATTACGCCAACGCCGACTATCTGCCGCAGCGGCGGATCATGCACCGGGCGACGATCCTTGGCGATAAGCCGTATTACCGGGCGGGGTAAGGCTTGTATCAGCCGCGAGCCGCGGAGAAAAGCGGATGCTGCATTGCCCGCTGCTTCCCGGAGGCGGCGCCTGACGCGGCTTTTCCGGGCGACCGAACCGTCGGAAACGGTGAACCGTAGCCCGGCTAAGGCGCAACGCGCCGCAAGCCGGGAAAAAGCGTTTATGCCGATTTTTGCGCACCCAGATGCGCGCCAATATAGCGCTGATAGCGGTTGGCCTTCAGATAGGTCAAGTCCACCAACACCAGACCATCCACGCAGTTGTTGAAATCCGGGTCGCTGCCAAAATCGATAAACTGCACTCCGCCCGGCTCGCACACTTCCGAGTACTGCTTATACAGCGGCGGGATCGCGCAGCCGAGATTGCCCAGCAGGGACTTCAGCCGGGCCAGGTCGTCGTTGTAATCCTCCCCGCCAAACTGCGCCAGCACGTCGGGCAGCGACGCCGGATAAGGGCGACGCGACTCCGCCAGCGGATGCGTCGCCGGGAACCACAGCCGGTAGAACGCCACCAGCAGATCGCGAGCGGCGGGCGGCAGCCCGCCAGAAATCGATACCGGGCCAAACAGATAGCGATAGTGTGGATAGCGCGCCAGATAAGCGCCGATGCCGGACCACAGATAGTCCAGCCCGCGTCGACCCCAGTAGCGCGGCTGGATAAAGCTGCGCCCCAGCTCAATGCCGTGCTGCAGGATGTCGTCCATCCGCCCGTCGTAGTGGAAGAGACTGGAGCTGTAGATCCCCTCCAGGCCGCGCTTTGCCAGCTGTATAGCCGTCGGCATAAAGCGGTAAGCGCCGACGATTTCCAGATCTTCTTCATCCCACAGGATCAGATGCAGATAGTCGTCGTCATACCGGTCGATATCCCGCCGTTTGCCGCTGCCTTCCCCGACCGCGCGGAAGGCGATTTCCCGCAGGCGTCCCAGCTCGCGCAGCAGCGGCGCCTCCTCCTGGCCGTTGCGCTGCCAGAGGTAAATCACTTTGCCGTCGGCGGTGCGGCCCAGGCATTCGGCCTTGTGCAGTTCGCGTTTAAGCCGCGCCCGGTCTTCCGGACGGGCGATGGCGCTTTCGGTTTTAAACCGCCCCGGCAGCCCTTTGCGCAGCTGGTCAAGGTGCTGATAGCAGCGGCCGGTAAGCTCGCGAGCGCTGGACTGGGCATCGAACCAGCTCGACCAGGGGATCTGCTGGCCGATGCGCACCGGCAGGCTGCTGTTGCGCCGGCGAAACATCTGTTGCATCAGCAGGAGCAGCGGCAGGTTGTCGGAGACCAGGGTGCTGGCGTAAAACAGGGCGCTGTTGTGGGCATTAATCCACGCCGGCAGCAGCGGGGCGCGATATTTTGCCGCCAGCTTAATAAAGCCCGAGTGCCATTTTTTATCGCGGATGCCGCGACGGGTGAGGCGGGAGACTTCCCCCGCCGGGAAGAAGATCAGCACCCCGCCGGCCTGCAGCTGCTGGTCCATCTGCTGCAGCGCCGTTTTAGCGGTGCGGCCATGAATATTATCCACCGGGATAAACAGCGAGCTCAGGGGCTCAAGGTGGGTGAGCATGCGGTTGGTGACCACTTTGACATCGCGGCGCACGCGGGATACCGCATACAGGAGCGCCAGGCCGTCGAGGGTGCCGGTGGGGTGGTTGGCGATAATGACCAGCGGGCCATATTCGGGGATTTGTTCGAGATCGTGCGCCGGGATAGCGCAGCGGATATTGAGGTATTCCAGCACCTGTTCGACCGTATCAAGCCCCTTCAGGTGGCGGTGACGGTCGGCAAATTGTTGAAACTCTTCCTCATAAAATAGCTTTTTTAACAGTTTCTTTTGCCAGGGGGCGGGCCTCGCCTGAGGCCACAGGTCATCGAGTACGTTGTCGAGACTAAACATAGTGGCTCCTCCTCCGTCCTGCCCAGACAGTAGAAGGTAGAGATGTCGTTCAGATTACAGTTGGGTGAAGTTTCGCTCGCAGCGGGGGAGGTTTCCCGGATAGCGGCTAACGCCTCATCCGGGCTACGGTTGGCGCCGATTTGTAGCCCCGGTAAGCGTCAGCGCCACCGGGGAGAGGCTATCGGCGTTCACCGCAGCTAAGATCAAAGCTATCGCCAGCCCAATTTGGGGGATATAGCCCGCGCTGGACATCGCGATGAAAGGTTGAAAATGGCCAATCGATCACCCGGGTGACCCAGCCATGCTTAAGTGGATTGATAGGGATGTAATCAACGTGTCGGCGGTAATCATCTTCATCGCGTATGGCATGCTCCCAGAAGCGCGGTTGCCAGAGGGGTTGTCGTTTTAACGTTCTGGTAAAACAGCCTTTGATATCTCTCCAGCGTGAAGAAAAATCGTCATCGTTATGAGGTAGTGTCCAGATGCAATGCAGATGTTCAGGCAACACCACCCAGGCATCAATAATAAAGGGGCGATGTTGTTTAACAACAGCGACAGAGTAGCGCAATAATTCTATGTTTTCAGTTAGGTGCATGCTTCTACGGTCTTTAAGGTTAACAGTGAAGAACCAGGTTCCCCCCTTAATGTAATAACGTCGATAAGCCACCACAGGATCTCCTGGAATTCGGTATTTATGATGTGGTTTAACACGTTAGAAGGCGAAATCCGGTACGCCAAGGAGAAGGCGCAGAAGGTGGAAAGCGGCGCGCAAAGTTTTAGCTACAGATATTGGTTAGCGCCTGTCCCCGGATAGCGGCGCAAGCGCCTTATCCGGGCTACGGTGTGGTGGTCGCGATAAATACAGCGCACCGGGGATGAGGTTTGGTAGCCCCGGTAAGCGCAGCGCCACCGGGGAGAGGGAGGCTTAACGGAGGATTTTTTTCTCGGCCAGGTCGAGGGCGAAATAGCTGAAGATCAGGTCGGCGCCCGCGCGTTTGATCGCGCCAAGGCTTTCCAGAACCACTTTCTCTTCATCGATAGCGCCCGCCTGGGCGGCGAATTTTATCATCGCGTACTCCCCGCTGACCTGATACGCGCCGAGCGGCAGATCGCTGCGCTCGCGGATATCGCGCAGAATATCCAGGTAGGCGCCAGCCGGTTTCACCATCAGGCAGTCGGCGCCCTGGGCTTCATCGAGCAGCGACTCGCGAATGGCTTCCCGGCGGTTCATCGGGCTCATCTGATAGGTTTTACGATCGCCCTTCAGCGCGGTACCGGCCGCTTCGCGGAACGGGCCGTAGAAGGAAGACGCGAACTTGGTCGAGTAGGACATGATCGCCGTATTGGTGAAGCCGGCAGCGTCCAGCGAGCGGCGAATCGCCTGCACCTGACCATCCATCGCGGCGGAAGGGGCGATGAAGTCCGCGCCGGCGGCGGCGGCGACAACGGCCTGTTTGCCAAGATTTTCCAGGGTCGCGTCGTTGTCCACCCCGTGGTCGCACAGCACGCCACAGTGGCCGTGGGAGGTGTATTCGCAGAAGCAGGTATCGGACATGACGATCATCTCCGGCACCGTGGACTTACAGATCCGCGACATACGCGCCACCAGACCATTTTCATTCCAGGTATCGCTGCCGGTGGCGTCGGTGTGATGAGAAATGCCAAAGGTCATCACCGAGCGAATGCCGGCATTGGCGATGCGTTCGATCTCGCGCGCCAGATATTTTTCCGGAATACGCATCACGCCGGGCATAGCCTCGATCGCTTTGTAATCATCAATTTCTTCTTCAACAAAGATCGGCAACACCAGGTCGTTCAAACTCAGTGTTGTCTCTTCAAACAGGGCGCGCAGCGCAGCGGATTGACGCAGGCGGCGGGGGCGAGTGATTAAATCTGTCATGGTTTGCCTGATTTTGTGAAATGAAAGACGTTAGTGTAACTGAAATGGCATGGGGATGTTTCGCCAAAACGATCGTTATGTCGCATCGGCGAAACCTCCCCCGGGCTTACTGGCTGGCCGTCTGCATGTTGGGCTGCGCGCCGCTCAGCTCGCTGACCAGGTCGTTGATGCCATCGCTCATATTGTTGAAGCGGGTTAACGGCGAGCGGGTCACCACCACAAAAGCGCCGACGTTAGCCTGCGGATTCATCGCCATATAGGTGATAAACCCGCCGCCGCCGCCGGTTTTCTGAATAATCCCCGGATGGCCATTCTTCGGCTTCATATACACCCAGCCAAGCCCCAGCGCGTCGGCGCGGCCCGGCACGTCCATACCGATCACCCGGGTCAGCTGGTTACGCTGATAAATCAGCGTCTGCATCCGGTCGGCCTGCTGGCCGCGGGTATAGAAATCGGATGACAGGAACTGCTGCATCCAGCGCATCATATCCCCCGGCGTCGAGTAGACTCCGCCGCTGCCGATCGCCGCCAGGGTGTTGTTGCACGGGCTGGCGCCTTTTTCCGGGATCATCAGCCGCTGGCACTGGTCCGGCGACGGGGTAAAGGTGGTGTCCTTCATCCCCAGCGGTCGGGTGATCTGCTCTTCAAATAGCTGCGGATAAGGTTTGCCGGCGGCGGTGGAGAGCGCGTCCGCCAGCAAATCGAAGGCCAGGTTGGAGTAGGCCGCCTGCGAGCCCGGCGCGGTCTTCAGGGTCGCGGTAGAGAGCCAGCTCCAGCGCTGCTGGCGGGTCGGCCAGACAAACACCGGGCGATGGGCGGCGCCGCCAGGCTGTTCGCGCGGCAGGGCGCTGGTATGGGTCGCGAGATTCACCAGGGTGATCGGTTTTCCCTGCCAGTCAGGCACCCGGGCGCCCGGCGGGGCGTATTTGCTCAGCGGATCGTCGAGTTTCACCACCCCCTGGTCGAGCAGCTTCACCAGCATCTCGCTGGTCATCAGTTTGCTGAGGGAGGCGATACGGATCACCGAGTCGAGCTGCGGGTGCTGATTATTCCCGGGGCGGGTTTCGCCAAAGCTGCGAAACACACGCTGATTGCCATCGATCACCACCAGCGCCATGCCGGTGGCGCCGCTGCCGTAGTAGATATGATTGGCGTAACGATCGACCACATCCGAGGCGAAAACCGGGTCAACGGTGGGCTGTGCGGCCTGCGCCGAGGTCCACGACGCCGCGCACAGCGCAGCAAAAATGAGCAAACTACGTTTCAACGGAAATCATCCATTAAATAAATAAAAGAGAAGAGGGTATTTATACTACGAAGTGGCGCAGAACAAAGCGGGATTCACGACATTCCTGCAGGAAAAAGGTAACGGTGCGTAAAAAAGACTTTTTTACGCTTTCGGATATCGGCTTTTTTCGCCGGCGCGTATGATGACCGTTTGGCTGAAGGTTCGCGGGAGAAAACAATGGCGGCTCAACGGGTAGTGATGGTCGTGGATATGCAAAACGGCGTGTTCGCCACGCCGCGTCTGGCGCGCGAGCGCTGCGTCGCGCAAATTAATCGTCTGGTGCGCGCGGCGGATAAGGTCATTTTTATTCAACATGATGAGGCCGGCGGCCTCGAAGCCGGCAGCGAAGGCTTCGCCCTGCTCCCTGAGCTGGAGCAGCCGGCCGGCGCGCTTTATGTCACTAAAACCGCCTGCGACGCCTTCTACCACACCTCGCTGGAGCAGGTGCTGCGGGAACACGACATTCAGCAGTTTGTCATCTGCGGTTGCGCCACCGACTACTGCCTCGACACCACCATTAAAAACGGCGCCAGCCGCGGATACGGCATTGTTATCGCGGAAGATGCCCACACCACCGCCAACCGCCCCGCCGCGCAGGCCGCGACGCTCATCGCCCACTACAATGAGGTGTGGCGTACGCTGACCGTTCCTGGCAATCCTTTACAGGTGAAACCCACAGAAACAATTCTGCACGCCTGGCAGCAGAACTAAGCTGTTGATATCCGGTCTTATCATCCGTCTGCCCCGCGAGAACGCTTTCACGCGGCGGCCGACGTATGCGTCGTATACAGCAATAGCAGAACGATAAGAAGTTAGCAGGAGACAATGATGTTTAAATCTTTTTTCCCCAAACCGGGGCCGTTTTTTATTTCTGCCTTTATCTGGTCGCTGCTGGCGGTGATCTTTTGGCAGGCGGGCGGCGGCGACTGGCTGCTGCGGGTCACCGGGGCATCGCAGGATGTGGCGATCAGCGCGGCGCGCTTCTGGTCGCTCAACTATCTGGTGTTCTACGCTTACTATCTGTTTTGCGTCGGCGTGTTTGCGCTATTCTGGTTTGTCTACTGCCCGCATCGCTGGCAGTACTGGTCGATTCTCGGCACGTCGCTCATCATCTTCGTCACCTGGTTTCTGGTGGAAGTGGGGGTGGCGATCAACGCCTGGTATGCGCCGTTCTATGACCTGATCCAGAGCGCGCTGGCCACCCCGCATAAGGTCAGCATCAACCAGTTTTATCATGAGATCGGCATCTTTCTCGGCATCGCGCTCATCGCGGTGATCATCGGCGTGATGAACAACTTTTTCGTCAGCCACTACGTCTTCCGCTGGCGCACGGCGATGAACGAACACTACATGGCCCACTGGCAGCATCTGCGCCATATCGAAGGCGCCGCGCAGCGTGTGCAGGAAGACACCATGCGCTTTGCCTCCACCCTGGAGGATATGGGCGTGAGCTTTATCAACGCGGTGATGACCCTGATCGCCTTCCTGCCGGTGCTGGTGACGCTCTCGCAACACGTTCCCGACCTGCCCATCGTCGGTCACTTGCCGTATGGCCTGGTGATTGCCGCGATCGTCTGGTCGCTGATGGGGACCGGCCTGCTGGCGGTGGTGGGGATTAAGCTGCCGGGGCTGGAGTTTAAAAACCAGCGCGTGGAAGCGGCCTATCGTAAAGAGCTGGTCTACGGCGAGGACGATGAAACCCGCGCCACGCCGCCGACGGTGCGCGAGCTGTTCAGCGCGGTGCGTCGCAACTATTTCCGTCTCTATTTCCACTATATGTATTTCAATATCGCCCGCATTCTCTATCTGCAGGTGGATAACGTTTTCGGCCTTTTCCTGCTGTTTCCGTCGATCGTTGCCGGTACGATTACCCTCGGGCTGATGACGCAAATTACCAACGTTTTCGGCCAGGTGCGCGGTTCGTTCCAGTACCTGATCAGCTCGTGGACGACGCTGGTGGAACTGATGTCCATCTACAAACGTCTGCGCAGCTTTGAGCGCGAACTGGACGGCAAACCGCTGCAGGAAGCGATCCCGACATTACGTTAATCAAGACAAGGAAGCAGGATGGCCGCACGTTTATCGCGCATTATACCCGGTTCATTGACGCTGCTGGCGGCCGTGGTGCTAAGCGCCTGTACCAGCCAACAGGCGCCGGTGTTGAAAGAGGGCGAGAAGCCCGTTGACGTGGCGTCGGTGGTGCGGCAGAAAATGCCCGCCAGCGTCAAGGATCGGGAGGCCTGGGCGCAAGCCATCGCCACCGCCTTTGACAGCCAGAAGCTGGCGCCGACGGAAGAGAACGTCTGCTCGGTGCTGGCGGTCGCGCAGCAGGAGTCCAATTATCAGTCCGACCCGGTGGTGCCGGGGCTGAATAAAATCGCCTGGCAGGAGATCGACCGCCGGGCGGAAAAAATGCACATTCCGCTGTTTCTGGTCCATACCGCGCTGAAGATCACCTCGCCAAACGGCAAAAGCTACAGCGACCGTCTGGACAACGTGAAGACGGAAAAGCAGCTGAGCGCTATTTTTGATGACTTTATCGGGATGGTGCCGATGGGGCAGAAGCTGTTCGGCTCCCTGAACCCGGTGCACACCGGCGGCCCAATGCAGGTCAGCATCGCCTTTGCCGAGCAGCACACCTCCGGCTACCCGTGGAAAATGAACGGTACGGTGCGCCAGGAGGTCTTCAGCCTGCGCGGCGGCCTGTGGTTTGGCACCTATCATCTGCTGAACTACCCGGCCAGCTACAGCGTGCCGCTGTACCGTTTTGCCGACTTTAACGCCGGCTGGTATGCCAGCCGTAACGCCGCCTTCCAGAACGCGGTGGTGAAAGCCAGCGGGGTGAAACTGGCGCTCGACGGCGACCTTATCCGCTATGACAGCGATGAGCCGGGCAGCACCGAGCTGGCGGTGCGCCGCCTGGCGGGCCAGCTGGGGATGAGCGACAGCGAGATCCATAGCCAGCTGAAAAAGGGCGACAGCCTGGCGTTTGAGAAGACTGACCTCTATCAACAGGTTTTCCGCCTCGCGGATAAAAAAGCGGGCAAAACCCTGCCGCGGGAGATGTTGCCGGGGATCCAGCTTGAGAGTCCGAAAATCACCCGTAATCTGACGACGGCGTGGTTTGCGAAACGGGTCGATGAGCGGCGGGCAAGCTGTATGGCGCGGCGTTAACGGCGCCGACGCCAGCGCACAATGAGCGCCAGCAGCCCGATGAACGAGCAGCCGATCAGAAAAGGGATCAGGCCAAAGAGGGTGCCAACGGCGAGGCTGATGTCGACCTGCGGACGGCTGGCGTCCTGGGCCTGCATCAGGCGCTCAAAGACTCCCGGGGCGTGGATCAGCATGCTGAGCATCTGCGCGCCGGCCCAGCAGCAGATCAGGACGAACAGTCCGTAAGCGACATGGCTGCCGGTCAGCGCCCCTCTTTTTTTATTTCCCAAAAGCGATTTTGAAAAACTGAATTCAGCCATAGGCCCTCCCACCTCTGTACTGCTGGTTTTTTCTCCAGCTCTATGGCAGGTATTCTGGCAGTGCGACGCCGTCGCCAGTATCAGATTGCTGGTAATTGCCCTCCAGGAATAATCCTGTTTTCGCCGTTGTGTTAACCGCGCCACAGGAAGGGAAAAGGGAGACCGGCGTCGCAATCCAGCAACATTCTCCATATCGCTACAGACCGCCGCGGGCGGCTATGCGAAGATGCGTTTTTTGCTGTTGGAGGCCGCATGAAGCTCACTGATAAAATTCGCCGCGACTGGCACTACTACGCGGTGGCGCTGGGGTTAATTTTTATTCTAAATGGCGTGGTGGGGCTGCTGGGGTTTGAGACGCAGGGCTGGCAATCTTACGCCGTCGGTCTGGTCACCTGGGTGATAAGCTTCTGGATCGCGGGCTTTGTGATCCGCCGCCGCCCGGCAGAAGAGGCCTGAGGCCGCCGCTGCCAGGCGGGGTAAACGCGTTTTAGTTCATGGAGGTTTTCAGCGCCCGGTCCGCGGCATGGCGCTCCAGCGCCAGCTCAATCAGGCGGGTGATCAGACTGGTGTAATCGAGGCCGCTGGCCTGCCACAGCTTCGGATACATGCTGATGTTGGTGAAGCCCGGCAGGGTGTTGATCTCGTTGATCACCACCTCGTTGTCGGCGGTGAGGAAGACGTCGACGCGGGCCATACCGCTGCAGCCCAGGGCCTGGTAAGCCTGCACCGCGATAGCGCGGATCTTGTCGTTGATCTCCGGGGCGATAGCGGCGGGGACCACCACCTGCGCGCCCTGGTCGTCGATATATTTGGTGTCGTAAGCGTAAAACTCGCTGTTGAGGACAATTTCGCCGCAGGTACTGGCCTGCGGGTGGTCGTTACCCAGCACCGCACACTCAATTTCCCGGCCTTGAATGCCTTGCTCTACCACCACTTTATGGTCAAATTCAAAGGCCAGGGCCACCGCCTGATGGTACTGCTCTTCGTTTTTAACTTTGCTGACGCCAACCGACGATCCCTGGTTGGCCGGCTTAACGAACAGCGGCAGGCCCAGCTTCGCTTCGACATCGGCAAAGCTAAACTGCGCGCGGTTGGCGCGGGTCAGGGTGATAAACGGCGCGACGGCGAGCCCGGCGTCGCGCAGCAGGCGTTTGGTCACATCTTTGTCCATACAGGCCGCAGAGCCCAGCACATCGGATCCGACGAAAGGCAGATTGGCCATGCGCAGCATCCCCTGCAGGGAGCCGTCTTCGCCCAGCGTGCCGTGGACGATGGGAAAAATCACATCGATGGCCGCCAGCGGCTGGCCGCTTTCGGCGTTAATCAGCTGCTGCGCTTCACGGCCCGGGATCTGCGCCAGGGTCACCGTTGAAGGGCGCAGGGCGATGCGGGCAGGATCCTGAGCATTGAGCAGGTAGTTGCCGGCGTCGTTGATGTGCCATAGCCCCTGTTTATCAATCCCCAACAGAACCACATCGAAGCGTGATTTATCAATCGCTTCCACGATATTCTTCGCTGACTGCAGCGACACTTCATGCTCTGCCGACTTACCGCCAAAAACGATCCCAACCCTCATCTTTGCCATTTCAACTTCCATCCAGATTACATCAAAGGGCATAACATACCATGTGAAACCGCCGCCTGCCTGCCATAATATTTACCTGATCAATTGACGGGAGCGGGCGTGAGAGGAAAGACGCTGCTGGTGCTGGCCGGGCTGCTCGGCGCGGGCCTGGTGGGATATCGCTATCTGCCGCCACACCTGAATCCGCTGGCGCCGCTGGCCCTTGACGATCCCCCGGGCTGGCTGACGTCGTTCAAGTTGCGCAGCCTGACGGCCGACCAGTGCGCCTCTCTGCTGGCGGAGGCCAACCGTCGGCGGCTCATCGCCAGCCAGCCGGTGGCCGACAGCGAGGGCGCCTGCCCGCTGCGTAACGTGGTGCGGGTAGCTAATTTTGGCTCGGTGCAGCTGAGCAGCAGTTTCCTCGCCAGCTGCCCGCTGGCGCTCAGCAGCGCGCTGTACGTCGAACAGCAGGCGAAGCCGCTGACCCGTCAGCTGATGGCCAGCGATCTGCGCCAGATCGATCATCTCGGCAGCTTCGCCTGCCGTAATATCTACCATCGGGAACAGGCGCGGCGCAGTGAACACGCGACGGCGGATGCCCTTGATGTTAGCGGCTTCCGCTTGACGGACGGCAGACGCATCAGCGTCCTGCAGGGCTGGCGCAGCGAGCGCTCTCACCCCTGGCTGGCGGCGCTGTTGAGCAACAGCTGCCCTTACTTCGGCAACGCGCTGGGGCCGGAGTACAACGCGGCGCACGCCAACCATTTTCACTTTGGTATGCGCGGGCAGGGCTTCTGCTTTTGAGCATAAAGCCCTGTGAGCAGCCTGAATAACCAGAAAATACTTCGTCAGCCTTTCATGCGCATTCATAAAACACCAAACTCACCGCCAGCGCATCTATGGTAGTACACCAGTGGAATGAAATTGCTAAGCTAGGTAATAATTGGCAAATCATTAATGAATACGCGTAGTTATGGAATCCTGGAAGGTTAATCTCATCTCCGTCTGGTTTGGGTGCTTTTTTACCGGCCTGGCGATCAGTCAAATTCTCCCCTTTTTACCCCTCTACGTCTCCCAGCTGGGCGTCACCTCGCATGAAGCGCTGTCGATGTGGTCGGGACTGACCTTCAGCGTCACCTTCCTGGTCTCGGCGATCGTCTCGCCGATGTGGGGGAGCCTCGCGGACCGCAAAGGCCGCAAGCTGATGCTGCTGCGCGCCTCGCTGGGAATGGCGATCGCCATTTTACTTCAGGCCTTCGCCACCAACGTCTGGCAGTTGTTTATCCTGCGGGCGATCATGGGCTTAACCTCCGGTTATATCCCCAACGCCATGGCGCTGGTGGCCTCCCAGGTGCCGCGCGAGCGTAGCGGCTGGGCGCTGAGCACCCTGTCGACGGCGCAAATCAGCGGGGTGATCGGCGGCCCGCTGCTGGGCGGTTTCCTGGCGGACCACGTCGGGCTGCGGATGGTCTTTTTTATTACGGCGATCCTGCTGACCATCAGTTTTCTGGTCACCCTGTTTCTGATCAAAGAGGGGGGCCGCCCGCCGGTCAGCAAAACCGATCGTCTCACCGGGAAACAGGTCTTTGCCTCCTTGCCCTATCCGGGGCTGGTGATCAGCCTCTTTTTCACCACCCTGGTGATCCAGCTGTGCAACGGCTCAATTGGTCCGATCCTGGCGCTGTTTATCAAGTCGATGGCGCCGGACAGCAACAATATCGCTTTTCTGGCCGGGATGATCGCCGCGGTGCCCGGGGTGTCGGCGCTGATCTCTGCCCCACGGCTGGGTAAGCTTGGCGACCGCATCGGCACTTCGCGGATCCTGCTGGCGACGCTCTGTTGCGCGGTGGTGATGTTCTTTGCCATGTCCTTTGTCACCACCCCGCTGCAGTTGGGGACGCTACGTTTTCTGCTCGGCTTTGCCGATGGCGCGATGCTTCCGGCGGTGCAGACCCTGCTGCTGAAATACAGCAGCGACAGCGTCACCGGGCGCATCTTTGGCTATAACCAGTCGTTTATGTATCTGGGCAACGTCGCCGGGCCGCTGATTGGCGCCTCCGTATCGGCGATGGCCGGCTTCCGCTGGGTATTTATTGCCACCGCCATTATCGTCTTCATCAACCTCTGGCAGCTGGCATGGATGCTGCGCCGCACCCGCCGGGCGAAGGCCTGAACCTCGGCTGACGGTATTTAACGCCATACCGTCAGCGTTTTTCACCGACAGTAGATTTATCATTACTTTTTGTTATCGCCATGGCGTGAGCGCTATTCCGTTTTATTATTTCCGACGTACTTTGGTTATAAACAGCGCCGCTCATGATTAAACAATACTATTTATAGTGGTATTTTGTTGTGGTAAAACGTTTCGCTGTATATTGGGTGTTGCGACGATTCTTATTTTAAGTAATTCTGAGGTCCGTCATCGGGTATGACATCTCAATCGAAAAACAGACCTCGCATAAGGAACTGGTGCTATGAAGAATCTCATTGCTGAGTTACTGGTTAAACTGGCGCAAAAGGAAGAAGAAGCAAAGGAACTGACGGTGCAGGTTGAAGCGCTGGAGATCGTGGTCACCGCATTATTGCGCCATATGGAGCATGATGCCCAGCAGGCATTGATTCAGGATATTGAGCAGGCGATAGACCAGGTGACGCCCTGTCCGCCGGTCAACGACCAGGATGCCATCCTGCTGCAGCAATATCTAAAGAAGCTGTTGCGGCATCCTCGTAGCTAATCTTTGCGACGCGACAAGGATGCCGTCATTTTTCTGTCATCTCCCTTTTATAAAGTCTCCCACGTTTTGTTTTTTTAAGTATTTTTTACATGGAGATGACAAAAGTGAAATTAAGCGCCCTGTTTATTGCCCTGCTGCCTCTGCTGGGCTCGCCGGTTATTCATGCGGAAACTACTGCCGCGCCGGTTCTGGAAAATCGCGCTGCCCAGGGAGATATCACCACTCCCGGCGGCGCGCGTCGTTTAACGGGCGATCAAACCGAAGCGCTGCGCGCCTCGATAATCAATAAGCCGGCCAAAAACGTTATTTTGCTGATTGGCGATGGCATGGGTGATTCTGAAATTACCGCTGCGCGAAATTATGCGGAAGGGGCGGGCGGTTTCTTTAAAGGCATTGACGCCCTGCCGTTAACCGGGCAGTACACGCACTATTCGCTGGATAAAAAAACCGGTAAACCGGACTACGTCACCGACTCGGCGGCCTCCGCCACCGCCTGGACCACCGGCGTGAAGACCTATAACGGCGCGCTGGGCGTCGATATTCATGAGAACGCGCATCAGACCATCCTCGAGCTGGCGAAAGCGGCGGGCCTGGCCACCGGCAACGTTTCTACCGCCGAGCTGCAGGACGCCACCCCCGCGGCGCTGGTGGCGCATGTGACATCGCGTAAATGCTACGGCCCCACGGTTACCAGCGAAAAATGCCCCAGCAATGCGCTGGAGAAAGGGGGCAAAGGCTCCATTACCGAACAGCTGCTGAACGCCCGGCCGGATGTCACCCTGGGCGGCGGCGCGAAGACCTTTGCCGAAACGGCGACGGCGGGCGAGTGGCAGGGCAAAACCCTGCGCGAGCAGGCGGAAGCGCGCGGCTACCAGATTGTGACCGACGCGGCCTCTCTTGCCGCCGCGACGGCAGCCAGCCAGGATAAACCGCTGCTGGGACTCTTCGCCGACGGCAATATGCCGGTACGCTGGGAAGGGCCGAAGGCGTCTTATCACGGTAATATCGATAAGCCGCCGGTGACCTGTACGCCAAATCCGAAACGCGACGCCTCGGTGCCGACGCTGGCGCAGATGACGGAGAAAGCGATTGACCTGCTGAGCCGCAACGAGAAAGGCTTCTTCCTGCAGGTGGAAGGCGCCTCCATCGATAAGCAGGATCATGCGGCGAATCCGTGCGGCCAGATCGGCGAAACCGTGGACCTCGACGAGGCGGTGCAGAAGGCGCTGGAATTTGCCAAAAAAGACGGCAATACCCTGGTGATCGTCACCGCCGACCATGCGCACGCCAGCCAGATTATCCCGGCGGATAGCAAAGCCCCGGGGCTGACCCAGGCCCTGAATACGCACGATGGCGCGGTGATGGTGATGAGTTACGGTAACTCCGAGGAAGAGTCGATGGAGCACACCGGCACCCAGCTGCGC
Organism: Klebsiella sp. JN_Kp127; assembly: GCF_040062505.1. Taxonomy (NCBI): domain Bacteria; kingdom Pseudomonadati; phylum Pseudomonadota; class Gammaproteobacteria; order Enterobacterales; family Enterobacteriaceae; genus Klebsiella; species Klebsiella sp. JN_Kp127. The sequence continues at coordinate 294,323 of NZ_JBEAHS010000054.1, read as the reverse complement.
ATTGCGGCCTATGGTCCGCATGCGGCTAACGTCGTCGGCCTGACCGACCAGACCGACCTCTTCTCGACCATGAAAGCGGCCCTGAGTCTCAAATAAGTCGCTGCCGGTGGCGAATTCGCGTCACCGGCTGGTTTTTTTTCTATCTGCGTCCAGACTTACAACGTTCCACTCACAGAAGGATGGTGCGATGAAAATAACCTTACTGATGACCCTACTGTTTGGCTTGATCTTTATCAGCGCGGTTGGCGCGGCAGAAAAAACGCCTACTCCCCAGCAGCAAAAGATGACGGACTGCAATCAGCAAGCGTCAGCCAAGGCGCTGAAGGGGGATGAGCGCAAAACCTTTATGAGCCAGTGCCTGAAAAAAGAGACCACCACGCCGCAAGGAAAGACCCTCACGCCTCAGCAGCAGAAGATGAGCGACTGCAACAAAGCGGCTTCGGCAAAATCACTGAAGGGCGATGAACGCAGCACCTTCATGAGTAGCTGCCTGAAGAAAGCCTGAAAAAAAGGGAGCGCTCGCGCGCTCCCTTGTTCTTTGACCTCTCAGGGCTTGCAGCCCGCCTGCTCAGCTTCAGGAGCGGCTCAGTTTCTCTGATTTTTCCATGCACTGGGTGATGGCTTCGATCACCGCGGAGCGGAAGCCTTTCTCTTCCAGCACGCGCACGGCTTCGATGGTGGTCCCGCCAGGAGAGCAGACCATATCTTTCAGCGCCCCCGGATGCTCACCGCTCTCCAGCACCATTTTGGCGGAGCCCATCACCGCCTGAGCGGCGAATTTGTAAGCCTGAGCGCGCGGCATTCCGCCGAGCACGGCGGCATCGGCCATCGCTTCGATAAACATAAAGACATAGGCTGGCGCGGAGCCGCTAACGCCGACCACCGGATGGATCATCGGTTCGGCAATTTGCTCCGCCTGGCCAAAGCAGCGGAAAATGGTCAGCACTTCCGCTACATCTTCGCTGCTCACCAGCGCATTTGGCGTAACGGAGGTCATGCCGGCGTTAACCAGCGACGGCGTATTGGGCATCGCGCGAATAATTTTGCGATCGTGGCCGAGCGCGCGTGCCAGCTGATCAAGCGTGACGCCGGCGGCGATGGAGACCACCAGCGACTCTTTATTCAGGCTGGAGGCGATATCGCCCAGCACTTTGGTCATGATCCCCGGCTTCACCGCGCCGAAGACGATATCGGCAATCTGCGCCACTTCCTGGGCGCTATCGGCGGCGTTGATGCCGTACTGGTCGCGCAGAGCCGCAACCTTGTCCGGCGACGGGGTGTAGACCCAGATTTGTCCCGGCTGTACCTGGCCGCTGGCGATCAGTCCACCCAGAATGGCCTTACCCATATTGCCGCAGCCGATAAAGCCAATTTTCTTATCCATCACCATTCCCCTCTGCTTTTTTCGTTACGATCTGATTAGCTTATCATCCTGGCGCTTTCATGGGGGAGAAAAGCAGGTAACATTGGCGGCACTTATTGCAGGTAACAGGAGCTGGCATGGCCATTTGGGTGGATGCAGACGCGTGTCCGAACGTGATTAAAGAGATATTGTTCCGCGCGGCAGAGCGGACCCAGACGCTGCTGACGCTGGTGGCGAACCAGCCGCTGCGCGTACCGCCGTCGCGTTTCATCCGCACCCTGCGGGTTGAGCAGGGTTTTGACGTGGCGGATAACGAAATCGTCCGTCAGTGCGCGGCGGGGGATTTAGTGATCACCGCCGATATTCCGCTGGCGGCGGAGGTGCTGGCGAAGGGCGGGGCGGCGCTCAATCCGCGCGGAGAGCGCTACAGCGAGGCGACGATCCGCGAGCGGCTGACGATGCGGGATTTTATGGAGACATTACGGGCCAGCGGCGTTCAGACCGGCGGCCCGGATAGTTTATCGCAGCGCGATCGGCAACAGTTTGCCGCCGAGCTGGAGAAGTGGTTGCTGGCGGTTAAACGTCAGCAGGGTTAAACCCAGCTGTCGTCATCGCTGCCAATATCATCATCGCCAAAGCCGGCGTCGAAGTCGTCGTTCCAGGTGTTGTCGGCAAGGAACTGATCGTCTCCCTGACGGAACGGATCGTCACCTGCGGCGGCGTCCTGCGCGGCGGCATCAGGCTGCGGCTTCTCTTCGATGATATTAACAATCTCCTGCGGGTGCGAGCCGCTGAACATATTGGTCAGCATATTGCCCAGCACCACGCCGCCCGCTACGCCTGCGGCCGTTTGCAGCGCGCCTGCCATAAAGCCGCCGCCGCGTGCGGCAGCCTGCGGGGCATAGCTCTGCTGCTGCTGTGGGGCATACTGCGGCTGGGCGCTGGCCTGCGGGCGACCGTATTGCTCCGCGCCCGGGATCGGGTCAGAACCGCGTGACGAGCCGCCGCCGCCAAACAGGCCGGAGAGGAATCCGCCGCTGCTGGGCTTCGCCGCCTGCAGCTGGCTGACCTGGCTCTCCAGCGCCTGGATGCGATCGTTGAGCTGTTTAATCGCGGCTTCCTGGATAAGAATGGTTTGCGCCATATAGTAGGGGGCCGCCGGCTGCGCGCTCACGTGTTGGGCAATCCGCTCCTCGGCGCTGGCATCGCGCGATGCACTGTGCGCCTCAGCCTCTTTCAGCCGGGAAAACAGTCCATCAATAAGGCGTTGTTCTTCAGATTGCATGTTACATTCCTCTGTCACACTGTCGAATAGGCATCAGGGTGCGTCTGAAACACGATGTTGTAAATATGTTGCTTCGTAAAGCTATGCATAAATGTGTTACCGTTTACGCCAGCAGCGGATAAAAAATAACGCCCGGCGGAAAGTAAAGCTGGTTAAACAGTACATGCAATGATAAGTTTACATTAAGAACCCCTTGTCTCACTGTGGTGATGGGGTGTAAAGAAGTTGTGTAACGTTTTCTTTACGTATACGTTGCGGAACAGACAGCGATAATACGTTCTTTCGTTTTCCTTTTTTTGCGACAGACGGAACCAGGGGGTCTTCGGTTATGACACAGCCAATCTTTCTCATCGGGCCACGCGGCTGCGGTAAAACCACCGTCGGCCATGCGCTGGCGCGAGCGCGGCATTTTCAGTTCTCCGATACCGATCATCGGCTGCAGGCCCATGAGCAGCGGACGGTGGCGGAGATCGTGCAGGCGGAAGGATGGGCGCGCTTTCGCGAGCTGGAGACCCTGTCGCTGAAGGCCGTGACCCTGCCGAATACGGTGATCGCCACCGGCGGCGGCATCATCCTTGCGGAATGTAACCGCCAGTTTATGCGGGAGAACGGCGTGGTGATCTATCTGCAGGCGTCGGTATCGGCGCTGATTGACCGTCTGGAAGCCTACCCGAAAGCCGAACAGCGGCCGACGCTCACCGGGAAACCGGTGCGTGAGGAAGTGGGCGAGGTACTGGCGCAGCGTGAAGCGTTATACCGTGACGCTGCCCATTATATTGTCGATGCTACGGCCGCCCCGGATCGGGTGGTGGAACAGATTATGACCATGCTGTGCGGCGCGGCGGCCACCCCGGTAAGTTAAGAATTTACTTACATTAAGGCGGCGAGGGGCGCCTATACTTGATAGTTCTGATACCAGAAGAAGGAAGAACTATGCCAAACAGGCCCCCATATCCGAGAGAAGCGCGCGTGGTTGCGGTAGAGAAAGGCCCGCAGGGTCAGACGGTCACCTGGTATCAACTTCGCGCGGACTATCCTGAACCCAATTCGCTGATCAGCGAACATCCTACCGAGCAGGAAGCCGTGGATGCCAAGCGGCGCTACGAAGATCCTGACAAGTCGTAACCCCAGAGCCCGGATTGCCTGCTCTGCGGGCAATATCGGGCATACCTCACACTTTTTATTTATCAGTCGTACTAATGAATATCTAACACACGGATTTTTCAGGCGCGCCGCCGCCGCCGGGCAATCTTTACATTCTACTGCGGCGTGGAGCTGCTACGCTTCTCGACGGTTGATTTTTACTCACCAGGGGGGCGAATGCTGTGTGTGGTAAGCCTGTGTTGAAGCAGTGGTAGTGAAAAGGTACATGATATGAGTAGTGCAACGATGGCAATTTTGACCATCGGCGTTGTGCCGCTGGCGGGAGTATTACCGCTCCTGACCGAACATATCAGGGAAGAACAGATCGCTCACATCAGCCTGCTGGGCGAGATGACGCGTGATGACGTGATGGCAGAGTACGCCGTGGGTGACGGCGAACAGGGTCTCTTGACCCTGCTCAGCGATAACCAGCTGGTGATGGTGTCGCGACAAAAAATTGAACGTGATGTTCGCAGCGTGATCGCCATGCTGGATCGACAGCATTTTGATGTGATCCTGCTGCTCAGCTCCGAACAGCTGGCCGGTTTTACCACCCACCACGCGATCCTCCTCGAGCCGCAGCGGATCATTCCGCCGTTGGTGGCGTCGATCGTTGATGGGCACCAGGTCGGGGTGATCGTGCCGGTGGAAGAGATCATGCCCATGCAGCGACAAAAGTGGCATTCACTGGAGAAGTCGCCGTACTACGCGCTGGCCAACCCGTTTACCGGTAGCGACAGCGAGCTGTTAACCGCCGGTAAAGCGCTGCTGGAGCAGGGCGCCGACGTGCTGGTCCTCGACTGTCTTGGTTACTATCAGCATCATCGCGATGTGTTACAAAAAGCCCTTGATGTCCCGGTTTTGCTGTCGAATGTGCTGGTTTCCCGACTGGCGGCAGAACTATTAGTCTAATGTGTTAATTTCACGTGACAGGGGCAAGGAGCGCCCCCTATATTGAGCCTTTCAACGACGATCAGAAGGGCTTGTTTATGCTTCAAAGCAATGAATACTTTGACGGAAAAGTGAAATCCATTGGCTTCACCAGCAGCAGTACCGGTCGCGCCAGCGTTGGCGTGATGGCGGAAGGGGAATACACCTTTGGTACGGCGCAGCCGGAAGAGATGACGGTGGTCAGCGGAGCGCTGAATGTCCTGCTGCCGGGTGAGACTGAGTGGAAAGTTTACGCCGCCGGCGAAGTCTTCAATGTGCCAGGCAACAGCGAATTCCATCTGCAGGTGGCTGAGCCAACCTCTTATCTGTGCCGCTATCTGTAAGCCAGCGTATCGCCCGGCGCTTGCCGCCGGGTTGTATGTTTCCTTCCTGCCAGGCAGGAAGGAAAGCGGCGCTTAGCGCTGCGCTTCGCCGCCGAGCCCTTCCACCAGGCTTTGGATCAGGGCAGCCAGTTCGCCGGTCATTAAGATAAAGTCGGCGTCAAAGCGCTGGGCGAAATCTTCCCGATCGATATCTTCGTTTTGGTCGCGTAATTCATCGCAGAACTTGAGGCGCTTAATTGACGCGTCGTCGCAGATCACAAACTGAATACGCTGCTGCCAGTCCAGCGCCAGCTTGGTGACGACCTTCCCGGCCTCAATATGCACAGCGATTTCGTCGCTCACCAGATCCTGCTTCTTGGCGCGGATCACGCCGCCATCTTCCAGCATCGCTTTCAGCTCGGCTTCGTCCAGCAGCTGGAAGCCCTGCGCCACGGTGCCGGAGCGGACCCACTCGGTCAGCGTCAGCTCAATCGGATTCTCCAGGGTCAGCGGCACCACCGGCAGCGAGCCGAGGGTTTTACGCAGCAGGGCCAGGGTATCTTCCGCTTTCTTCGCGCTGGCGCAGTCCACCATGATCAGGCCGTTGACGGTGTCGATCCACATCATCGTCTGGCTGAAGCGGCTGAAGGCGCGCGGGAGCAGCGAGTGCAGCACTTCATCTTTCAGGGAATCTTTCTCAGTTTTCTTCAGCTTGCGCCCCTGATCGGCTTCCAGCTTCTGGATCTTCGCCTCCAGCGCCTGCTTGATCACCGGCGACGGCAGGATCTTTTCTTCTTTACGCGCGCAGATAATGATCTGGCCGTTCGCCGTATGCGTCAGCGCGTCGCTGTGCGATCCCATCGGCGATACCCAACCGGTTTTCGCCATATCCTGGCTGCCACAAGGGGTAAATGTCAGCTCGGCCAGCTGTTTTTCCATCTCCTCGGCGCGCAATTCGATATCGCGGCTGAGACGGTAAACCATTAAATTTTTGAACCACAGCATGATAATTTCCACGGCTTTGTCGTTAAATCAGGCGGGCATGATAGCGAATTGTCGCTATGCTTGCATTGTTAATCGGGGTGAGGAGCTGAGCGTGCGTATTGGTATTGATTTAGGTGGCACAAAAACCGAAGTGATAGCCCTGAGCGACCAGGGAGAGCAGCTGTTTCGCCATCGGTTACCCACGCCGCGGGAGGATTACCGGCAAACCATCGAGACTATCGCCACCCTGGTGGCGATGGCCGAGCAGGCGACCGGACAGCGTGGCACCGTGGGGATGGGGATCCCGGGCACGATTTCGCCCTATACCGGGGTGGTGAAAAACGCCAACTCGACCTGGCTCAACGGCCAGCCCTTTGATAAGGACCTCAGCCTGCGCCTCGACCGTGAAGTGCGGCTGGCTAACGACGCCAACTGTCTGGCGGTGTCGGAAGCGGTGGACGGCGCGGCGGCGGGGGCGCACACGGTGTTCGCGGTGATTATCGGCACCGGCTGCGGCGCGGGCGTGGCGCTCAACGGGCGGGCGCATATCGGCGGCAATGGTAACGCCGGCGAGTGGGGACATAACCCATTGCCGTGGATGAACGACGATGAGTTGCGCTACCGTGCGGAAGTGCCTTGCTACTGCGGTAAACAGGGATGTATCGAAACCTTTATCTCCGGCACCGGCTTTGCCACTGACTACCAGCGGCTGAGCGGCAAGGGGTTAACCGGCAGCGAGATTATGCGCCTGGTGGGGGAAGGTGACGAAAAAGCCGAACTGGCGCTGAGCCGCTACGAGCAGCGGCTGGCGAAATCGCTGGCCCACGTGGTGAATATCCTCGACCCGGACGTTATCGTGCTGGGCGGCGGGATGAGCAACGTCGAGCGGCTGTATCAGACGGTGCCGGACCTGGTGAAACAGTGGGTCTTCGGCGGCGAGTGTGCAACACCGATCCGCAAAGCGATGCACGGCGACTCCAGCGGAGTACGCGGCGCGGCATGGCTGTGGCCGCTCCAGGGGACCTGAACCGCTCCCCCTCACCCCGACCCTCTCGCTCCGGAAGAGGGTTAGGGTGAGGGGACATCGCAATGATTCAAACCTCACTCCACCGCAAACGCTCTGTCCAGCCGACTGTAGCCCAGACCATTGATCTTCTTCACTTTGATCTGCACCGGAATGCGATCTTTCATCGCCTCCACGTGGCTGATCACCCCGATAATCTTGCCGCTGGCATTCAGCGCGTCCAGCGCGTCCAGCGCCGTGTCCAGCGTTTCGCTGTCGAGGGTGCCGAAGCCTTCATCAAGAAACAGGGAATCAATCCGCGTCTTATGGCTCACCAGATCTGACAGCGCCAGGGCCAGCGCCAGGCTGACGAGGAAACTTTCGCCACCGGAGAGGGTGCGGGTGTCGCGTACGGCGTCGGCCTGCCAGGTATCGACAACCTCCAGCTCCAGCGCTTCGCTGGCTTTGCGCTGCAGCAGATAGCGCCCGTGCAGGCGGTTAAGCTGCTGGTTTGCCAGCCAGACCAGATTATCCAGCGTCAGCCCCTGGGCGAATTTGCGGAACCGGTCGCCGGTGCTGGAGCCGATCAGCGAATTGAGATAGCCCCAGTCATCCGCCCGCTGCGCCGCCTCTGCAATCTGTCGCCCCAGCGCCTGCTGATGTTGACGGCTCTCTGTGTCCTGCCTGAGCTGCTGGCGGATCTCGCCCTGGCGGGTGGTGTTGTCCCGCAGCCGCTGGGCCAGGGCCTGCAGCTGGGTTTGCAGGGCGGGGATGTCCGCGTCCGTCCCTTGCGGACGCAGCGCCAGGTGCGCCTGCTGCTGACGGGTCGCCTGCTCGCAGAGCGCCGTCGCCTGCTGGAGCTGCTGCTCCAGCGTCTGTTTTAACTGCGTCAGCCGCTGGACGGTCTCGTCATCCAGCAGCGCGGCGAGAAACGCCTGCCGATCGCTAAAGCGGCTGGCGGCCAGGGCGGCGGTAAATTGCGCCTGCGACTGGTCCAGGCGCGCCTTCTCTTCGGTCTCCAGCTGCTGCTGGGCGACAAGCTGGCTGTGCAACGCCAGGCACTCCTCATGGATAGCGCGCCAGTTGTCGGGAACCACCGGCTCAGCTTCAGTCTCTGCCTCGTCGCTGGCTGGCAGCGTCTCCAGCAGCGGCTGCAGGGCGGCAATCTGCTCCTGAATGGCGCCATGCCGGGTCTGTTGCGCCTGCCACTGGGCAAATTCGCTTTCGCGAGCGTTCAGCCAGGCGGCTTCTGTCCCTTCTTCCGGCAGGTTGAGCGTCAGGGTCTGCAGGGCGCTTTCCAGCCCCTGGCGCGTGGCCGTCAGCTGCTGCTGAGCCTGGCGCGCCAGCGCCTCCTGATCGTTAAGCTGGCTCTGCAGCATCAGGCGCTGGCTAAGCTGGTAGAGCTGTTGCTCGTAGCGCTCCTGCTCCTGTATCCAGTCGTTTATCTCTTGCGCAATATCCCGCGTGATCTGAAGAGAGGCGCAGGTTTCCTGCCACGCTTTAGTGAGCGCTTGCTCTTCCTCAGCGAGCCGCCCGGCCGCTTCGGTTTCACGCTGGAGCTGCTGCGTCAGGGCGTTGACCTGCCCGAGGATCAGCAGACCTTCTTCTTTCAGCGCGGCGACCTCTTTTTCCAGCACATCGCGGCGGCGCTGGTTATCCGTGACCGTCAGCGAGGCGTATTGTTCAATCGCCGGGTGTTCACAGGAGCCGCACAGCGGGCAGGGCTTACCGGCCTCAAGCCGGGCGCGGTAACCTTCCAGATCTTTAATCGTTTCTTCCCGCTGGCAGAGCGCCTTCAGGTCGAGATAGTGCTGGTTTTTGTCTTTGTACTGCTCCCGGCGCTGCGCCAGGGTGGCGTTGAGTTTTACCTGCTCCGCCTGCGCCTGCTGTACGCTTTCGGCGTTCTGGCGCAGACGCTTGCGCAGCAGCTGATGCTGTTCATGAAGGGAGAGCAGCCGCTGGCGCAGCGGTCGCGACTGGGTTTGCTGCGCCATCGCCGCCGCAACGTCATCGGCGGTCAGCGACAGAGGGCTGGCCGGCAGATCGGCCAGCTTCTGGCGCAGCGCGGCCAGGCGGGTGGTCTGGGCCGTCAGCTGCTGATTATCCCGAGTCAGCTGCGAAAATTGCGCCCGCCAGCCGGCGATCTCCTGGCCCCATAAGCGAAATCGCTCATGGGCCGCCAGCCACTGCGCCAGATCGGCCAGTTCAGCCTGACGCTGCCGCTGGGCATGCACGGCGCTGCGGCGAATGCGCGCGCGCAGCGCCGTGCTGGAAAGTAAGCGAGCATTCACTTCATTGATTCGCTGGCGGGTTTGCGCCAGGCCTGCCGCGTGCTCCTGTTGACGCTCCCATAAGGGGCGCAGCTGGGCGGCGGGTTGGGCCAGCTCAAGCCTGGCGAGCGCCGGCGCGGCGTCGGCCAGCGCCTGACGGGCCTGCTGCTGGCCGCTGACCGCCTGCTGCTGCTGCTGCGCCAGCTCATCGCGACGCGTTAGCCACTGAAGCTGCTGCTGCTGGTTTTGCTGCTGCGCCAGCAGGGCTTTCTCTTCGTCAGTAAGTACCTGCAAACTTTCCTGCAGCGCCTGCTGCTGGGCCTCCGTCAGCAGGACGATGCCCGCCGCCTGGGCTTCGAACTTCTCCAGCGTATGGCGAGCGGCTTTGTGCTGCTCATAGACCATCGCCGAAATCTGACCGTAGATTTCCGTGCCGGTCAGCTCCTCCAGCAGCTCCGCGCGATCGCTCGGCTTGGCGTTCAGAAAGGCGGCAAATTGCCCCTGGGAGAGCAGCATCGAGCGGGTGAAGCGGCCATAGTCGAGGCCGGTGAGCGCCGCGGTTTGCTCCAGCTTATCCGAGACCTTATCGGCGAGGATTTTACCGTCGGCGCAGCGCGCCAGCTCGACGCGGGGCGCCTGCAGGTTGCCATCTGGCTGGTTACGCGCCCGGTTCTGGCTCCAGAAGGCGCGGTAGGCGATGCCTTTCACTTCAAACTCCACCTCCGCCAGACACTCGGCGGTATCGCGGGTCATCAGGTCATTTTGCGACTGGGAGACTTTATTCAGGCGCGGCGTCTCGTGATAGAGCGCGAGGCAAATGGCGTCGAGCAGGGTGGTTTTCCCGGCGCCGGTGGCGCCGGTAATGGCGAACAGGCCGTTGCTGGCGAACGGCTCGGCGGTAAAGTCTATCTTCCATTCCCCTTTCAGGGAGTTGAGGTTTTTCAGACGCAGACTGAGGATTTTCATGCGTTTTCGTCCTCCGCGGTGAGCGTATGCAGCGTATGAGCGAACAGCTCGTGCAGCCGTGCGCGCTTCTCATCGTCAATCTCGGTCAGCGCCAGCCGGCGCTCGAACACCTCTTCCACCTTGAGTTCGCTGAGGGTCTCCCGCTGGGCGTTGAGCAGTATTTTCTCGCGCTGCTCGCGGCTGCGGCGCACCAGCAAGACTTCCACCGGCAGATCCTCCGTCAGCGCCTGAATATGGCGCTGAATATCGTGCAGGTACTCCTCGGTGGTGATTTCGATATCCAGCCACACCGGCGGGTCCTGTTCAACGCCGCGCCACTGCGACAGCTGGGCGGTGATGGCGGCCAGATCGCCTTTGATGACCGCCAGCGGCTGGGTGACGGGCACCTCAAGGGTCTCCACGGCGCTGAGTCGCCCATCGCTAAAGCTCACCAGATGCACCGATTTCGCTTTACCGGTTTCATCAAAGCTCAGCGGCAGCGGCGAGCCGCTGTAGCGGATGTGCTCGCAGCCGCCAACCACCTGCGCCCGGTGAATATGGCCCAGCGCAATGTAGTCGGCAGGGGGGAAGTGCTGCGCCGGGAAGGCATCCAGCGTGCCGATATAAATGTCGCGAACGGCATCGCTTTTGCTGGCGCCGACGGTGGTCAGATGGCCGCTGGCAATCACGGGCAGCGGCCGATCGCCGCGCAGGGCGCAGGCCTGCTGATACTGCTCCTGATAATAGTCGCTGATGGCGTGCAGCAGCTGCTGCTGTTTTTCCCGACCGGAGTGGCCGGCCTGGCTGGTGACCAGCTCGCGCGGGCGTAAAAACGGCACCGGGCAGAAGATAGCGCCTGGGGTGCCGTCGCGCCGCGGCAGCTCAATGGGCGGGCAGCCGGCGTTCGCCACGACGGTGGTGTGTAAAAAGGCGAGGATATCGCGGGATTCATTAAGCATCGCCACCGAATCGTGGTTGCCCGCCAGCACCACCAGGCGACAGCCGGTCTGCTGCAGTTGGACGACAAAGCGGTTATACAGTTCGCGAGCGTAGCTCGGCGGCGATCCGGTATCAAAAATATCGCCGGCCACGATGATGGCGTCGACTTCATGCTCCTGCGCGCGGGCCAGCAGCCAGGTCAGGAAGGCGTCATGTTCGGCCGCACGGCTTTTGCTGTAAAAATTCTGGCCCAGGTGCCAGTCGGAGGTGTGAAGGATGCGCATAAATCTTCCCTAGCGAAAAAAGCATGAGCGGCAGTATACCATTTGTCGGAGAGGGGTAAGTCCGCGTCATGCTTCAAAATACCCGATCGTCAGACGGTCATTTTTTTCATAAATCTGTCACAAAAGTGACGCATAATGACGCCGCACTTCTATACTGATGGCTAAAAAACACAGGGTAAATAATGGCGAGAAGAATTCTGGTCGTTGAAGATGAAGCTCCAATCCGCGAAATGGTCTGCTTTGTTCTGGAGCAAAATGGCTTTCAGCCTGTCGAAGCGGAAGATTATGACAGCGCGGTGAATCAACTCAATGAACCCTGGCCTGATTTGATTCTCCTTGACTGGATGCTGCCGGGCGGTTCGGGGCTGCAGTTTATTAAGCTGCTCAAGCGCGAGGCGATGACCCGGGATATTCCGGTGGTGATGCTGACTGCGCGCGGAGAAGAAGAGGATCGCGTTCGCGGCCTGGAGACAGGGGCGGACGACTACATTACCAAGCCTTTCTCACCGAAGGAGCTGGTGGCGCGAATCAAAGCGGTGATGCGCCGTATTTCGCCGATGGCGGTGGAAGAGGTGATTGAAATGCAGGGGCTGAGCCTCGATCCCTCATCGCACCGGGTGATGACCGGCGAGAGTCCGCTGGACATGGGGCCAACGGAATTTAAATTATTGCACTTCTTTATGACCCATCCGGAGCGGGTGTATAGCCGCGAGCAGCTGCTGAACCACGTCTGGGGAACCAACGTCTATGTGGAAGACCGCACGGTAGACGTCCATATTCGCCGCCTGCGTAAAGCGCTGGAACACAGTGGCCATGATCGCATGGTGCAAACGGTTCGCGGCACGGGGTATCGTTTCTCCGCCCGTTTCTGAATTTTGACAGGAGTGTGACCCGTGCTGGAACGGCTGTCATGGAAAAGGCTGGCGCTGGAGCTCTTTTTAGCGTGTATTCCGGCCCTGATTCTGGGGGCGTTTGTGGGTCATTTGCCGTGGTTTTTACTGGCGGCAGTGACCGGTTTGTTGATTTGGCATTTCTGGAATTTGATGCGCCTGTCGTGGTGGCTGTGGGTGGACCGGAGCATGACCCCTCCGCCCGGCCGCGGCAGCTGGGAGCCGCTGCTGTATGGTCTGCACCAGATGCAGATGCGTAATAAAAAGCGTCGACGTGAGCTGGGAAGCCTGATCAAACGATTTCGCAGCGGGGCGGAATCCCTGCCGGACGCGGTGGTCCTGACCACGGAAGAGGGGGCCATTTTCTGGTGCAACGGCCTGGCGCAGCAGATTTTAAACCTGCGCTGGCCGGACGACAGTGGGCAAAACATTCTTAACCTTCTGCGCTATCCTGAATTCGCCAACTACCTGAAACAGCGTGATTTTTCAAAGCCGCTCAATCTGGTGCTGAATAATGCCCGTCATCTGGAAATTCGCGTGATGCCCTACAGCGACAAACAGTGGCTGATGGTGGCGCGCGACGTGACGCAGATGCATCAGCTGGAAGGGGCGCGGCGTAACTTTTTCGCCAACGTCAGCCATGAGCTGCGCACCCCGCTGACGGTGCTGCAGGGCTATCTGGAGATGATGCAGGAGCAGGTGCTGGAAGGGGCGACCCGTGAAAAGGCCCTGCACACCATGCGTGAGCAAACCCAGCGTATGGAGGGGCTGGTGAAGCAGTTGCTCACGCTGTCGCGTATTGAAGCCGCGCCGGCGCTGGCGATGAATGACCGCATCGACGTGCCGATGATGCTGCGGGTCGTGGAGCGCGAGGCGCAGACCCTCAGCCAGGATAAGCAGACGCTGATTTTTACCGTCGATGAGCAGCTCAAGGTGCTGGGCAACGAGGAACAACTGCGCAGCGCCATTTCTAACCTGGTCTATAACGCGGTGAACCACACCCCGCCGGGCACCGAAATTCGCGTCAGCTGGCAGCGAACGCCCCAGGGGGCGCTGTTCAGCGTCGAGGATAATGGGCCGGGCATTGCGCCGGAGCATATTCCCCGTCTGACCGAGCGCTTCTATCGGGTGGATAAGGCTCGCTCCCGGCAAACCGGGGGCAGCGGCCTGGGGCTGGCGATCGTCAAACATGCGGTCAACCATCATGACAGCCGGCTGGAGATCGACAGCACGGTGGGCAAGGGAACCCGTTTTAGCTTCCTGCTCCCGGAACGATTAATTGCCAGAAACGACGCCTGAGCGGCGCGCTGTCAGCTTATCTTGCCAATGACCAGCTTCGGCTGGTCATTTTCCCTGTCAGTCGTTTTTCTCTTGCCTATTTAATGAACGCGCGCTGCTTTTTTGTTCGCATGATAAGCCACGGGTTTTCCAACAATATGGTAAATGATTCTGGTGTGAAACTGATAACCAGCATAATCATCTGCTTTTGCGATCGTGCCTTGCTTTAAAACGTTATAAGCGTTTAAATTGCGCCTGCGCAGTCGATGACAGACTGCTTTTGCGTGGTAATACCAAAAACAATTCTTTCCCACGCCGCTTCGGGAGCATATCTCGCTGAGTTTACCGGCAATCGCCGCTGTATCGTCCCTGAGAGGGTAGCGCGGTATTTTTCCATTTTTTTACAACACCACATCCACAGGCAGTAATGAATTTATGACCCATCAGTTAAAATCTCGCGACATCATAGCGTTGGGCTTTATGACCTTCGCGTTGTTCGTTGGCGCAGGCAACATTATTTTCCCGCCGATGGTTGGCTTACAGGCGGGCGAGCACGTCTGGACGGCGGCGATCGGCTTCCTGATCACCGCGGTGGGTCTGCCGGTGCTGACGGTGGTGGCGCTGGCGAAAGTCGGCGGCGGCGTTGAAAGCCTGAGCACCCCGATTGGTAAAGTGGCTGGTATCCTGCTGGCGGTGGTGTGTTATCTCGCGGTGGGACCGCTGTTCGCGACCCCGCGCACCGCGACCGTCTCTTTTGAGGTCGGGATTGCGCCGCTGACCGGCGACGGCCCGCTGCCGCTGCTGATCTACAGCGTTATCTACTTCGCGCTGGTGATCCTGGTCTCGCTCTATCCGGGCAAACTGCTGGATACGGTGGGCAATTTCCTGGCGCCGCTGAAAATTATTGCCCTGATTGTGCTGGCGGTCGCCGCTATTGTCTGGCCGGCAGGCCCGATCAGCGACGCGCTGGAAGCGTATCGTACCGCGCCATTCTCCAATGGCTTCGTCAACGGCTACCTGACCATGGACACCCTCGGCGCGATGGTGTTCGGGATCGTGATTGTCAATGCCGCACGCTCCCGCGGCGTCAGCGAAGCGCGTCTGTTGACCCGCTACACCGTCTGGGCGGGCCTGATGGCAGGCGTCGGTCTGACCCTGCTGTATCTGGCGCTGTTCCGTCTGGGCTCGGATAGCGCCACCCTCGTGGACCAGTCCGCTAACGGCGCGGCGATCCTCCACGCCTACGTGCAGCATACCTTCGGCGGGGCGGGCAGCTTCCTGCTGGCGGCGCTGATCTTCATCGCCTGCCTGGTGACGGCGGTGGGCCTGACCTGCGCCTGCGCCGAATTCTTTGCCCAGTATCTGCCGTTCTCCTATCGCACGCTGGTCTTTATCCTCGGCCTGTTCTCGATGGCGGTCTCCAACCTCGGTCTGAGCCACCTGATTCAGGTGTCGATTCCGGTGCTGACCGCTATCTACCCGCCGTGTATCGCACTGGTTGTATTAAGCTTTACCCGCAGTTGGTGGCATAATTCGTCCCGTGTTATCGCGCCGGCCATGTTTATCAGTCTGATGTTTGGTATCATTGACGGGATTAAGTCATCGGCGTTTGCCGCTATCCTGCCGGCCTGGACCGCGCGTCTGCCGCTGGCGGAGCAGGGCCTGGCCTGGCTGATGCCGACCGCCGTGATGGCAATTCTCGCGGTGATCTGGGACCGTGCCGCCGGACGTCAGGTGACCTCCAGCGCGCACTAACCGGCGTTGAGGACAAGCGTTTAACCACGGGACTTCGGGTTCCGTGGTTTTTTATTTTTTGTGTTAAACGGCATTGAAAAACCACGATGGAAAGTAGTAACAAGCTTAAGCGCGGGCTAAGCACCCGGCACATTCGCTTTATGGCCCTGGGTTCCGCCATCGGCACCGGGCTTTTTTACGGTTCAGCCGACGCGATTAAAATGGCCGGACCCAGCGTACTGTTGGCCTACATTATCGGCGGCGTCGCGGCATATATCATTATGCGCGCGCTCGGTGAGATGTCGGTGCATAACCCTTCCGCCAGCTCATTCTCCCGCTATGCCCAGGAAAACCTCGGCGGACTGGCGGGGTATATCACCGGCTGGACCTACTGCTTTGAAATCCTGATTGTCGCCATCGCCGACGTCACCGCCTTCGGGATCTACATGGGCGTCTGGTTCCCGACGGTGCCGCACTGGATCTGGGTGCTCAGCGTGGTGCTGATCATCTGCGCCGTCAACCTGATGAGCGTCAAGGTATTTGGCGAGCTGGAGTTCTGGTTCTCGTTCTTCAAAGTGGCCACCATCATCATCATGATCCTCGCCGGGTTCGGCATCATTATCTGGGGGATCGGCAACGGCGGCCAGCCGACGGGGATTCATAATCTGTGGAGCAACGGCGGCTTCTTCAGCAACGGTTGGCTGGGAATGGTGATGTCGCTGCAGATGGTGATGTTCGCCTACGGCGGTATCGAAATCATCGGCATTACCGCCGGCGAGGCGAAAGATCCGGAGAAATCCATTCCACGCGCCATCAACTCAGTGCCGATGCGCATTCTGGTGTTCTATGTCGGCACGCTGTTCGTCATTATGTCTATCTATCCGTGGAACCAGGTGGGTACCGACGGCAGCCCCTTTGTCCTGACCTTCCAGCATCTGGGCATTACCTTCGCGGCCAGCATTCTTAACTTCGTGGTCCTGACGGCCTCGCTGTCGGCGATTAACTCCGACGTGTTCGGCGTGGGCCGTATGCTGCACGGCATGGCCGAGCAGGGGAGCGCGCCGAAGGTGTTCGCCAAAACCTCGCGTCGCGGTATTCCGTGGGTGACGGTGATGGTGATGACCATTGCGCTGTTGTTTGCGGTATACCTCAATTACATCATGCCGGAAAACGTCTTCCTGGTGATCGCCTCGCTGGCCACTTTCGCCACCGTGTGGGTGTGGATTATGATCCTGCTGTCGCAGATTGCCTTCCGCCGCCGTCTGTCGCCAGAGGAGGTCAAGGCCCTGAAATTCAAAGTCCCCGGCGGGGTGGCGACCACGGTTGTCGGCCTGGTGTTCCTGGCGTTTATTATCGCCCTGATCGGCTATCATCCGGACACCCGCATTTCGTTGTATGTCGGTATGGCGTGGATTGCGCTGCTGCTGCTGGGCTGGGTCTTTAAGACCCGTCGCGAGCGCCGCCTGGCGCAGGCTCAGTAATCGACATCGCCCCGGTCAGCATCGCGCGACCGGGGCGGCTTGCCGACCCGCGTCCTCCCCCGTTATCCTCCCCCAAAAAATCCTGTGACGATGAGTTCTGCGCCTGACGGCTATGGCAAGGTGTGCCCATTCTGCACAATGAGGATTCACGATGTTGAAGGCATGGCACCTTCCGGTTGCACCCTTTATCAAGGTGCAACAGGACCGACTGTTTATTACCCTGTGGTTAAGCGGTGAGTCGCTGCCGCAGCGGATCACGCTGCGCGCGGAAGAAGATAACGAAGAGCTGTCGCTGCCGATGCAGCGCCTCCGCCAGGCGCCGAGGCCGGGGGTGGTGGCATGGCGCGGTGAAATCCATCTCGCCAGCGGTCAGCCGCGCCGCCGCTACAGCTTTAAGCTGCTGTGGGCCGACCATCAGCGCTGGTTTACGCCGCAGGGCTTCAGCCGTTTCCCGCCGGCCAGGCTGGAGCAGTTCGCCGTCGACCTGCCGGACGCCGGCCCGCAGTGGGTGGCCGATCAGGTTTTCTATCAGATTTTCCCCGATCGCTTTGCCCGCAGCGCTGCGCGTGACGGCGATCAGGACGCGGTCTATTACCATCACGCGGCGGGACGGGAGATTGTGCGCAAGGCGTGGGACGAACCGCTTACCGGCGAGGCGGGCGGATCGACGTTCTACGGCGGCGATCTCGACGGCATCAGCGAAAAACTGCCGTACCTGAAGCAGCTCGGCGTGTCCGCCCTGTATCTGAACCCGGTCTTCGCCGCCCCCAGCGTGCATAAATATGACACGCAGGATTATCGGCGCGTCGATCCGCAGTTTGGCGGCGACGCGGCGCTGCTCCGCTTGCGCCATAACACCCAGCGGGCGGGAATGCGCATGATCCTCGACGGCGTGTTCAACCATACCGGCGATTCCCATCCCTGGTTCGACCGTCACCAGCAGGGCAGCGGCGGCGCCGGCCATCATCCGGACTCCCCGTGGCGCGACTGGTTTACCTTCTCCGGGGAGGGGCAGGCGCACAACTGGCTGGGTTATGCCAGTCTGCCGAAGCTCGACTATCGGTCGACCAGCCTGGTCAACGAGATCTATGCCGGCGAGGACAGCATCGTACGCCACTGGCTGAAGGCGCCGTGGAACATGGACGGCTGGCGTCTGGACGTGGTGCATATGCTCGGCGAAGGCGGCGGGGCGCGAAATAACCTGCGGCATATCGCCGGCATCACCCAGGCGGCGAAGCAAACGCAGCCGGAAGCCTTTGTCTTTGGCGAACATTTTGGCGACGCGCGCCAGTGGCTGCAGGCGGATGCCGAAGATTCGGCAATGAACTACCGCGGCTTCACCTTCCCGATCTGGGGATTCCTTGCCAATACCGATATCTCTTACGATCCGCAGAAGATAGACGCCCAGACCTGTATGGCGTGGATGGATAATTATCGCGCCGGGCTGTCGCATCAGCAGCAGCTACGGATGTTCAATCAGCTCGACAGCCATGATACAGCGCGTTTTAAATCTCTCCTTGGCAAAGACGTAGCGCGCCTGCCGCTGGCGGTGGTGTGGCTGTTCAGCTGGCCGGGGGTACCGTGCATCTACTACGGCGACGAGGTGGGCGTGGATGGCAATAACGATCCGTTCTGCCGTAAACCTTTCCCGTGGGATCCGGCGCTGCAGGATACCCAGCTGCTGGCGCTGTATCAGCGGATGGCGAAACTGCGTAAAGCCCAGCAGGCGCTGCGCTACGGCGGCTGCCAGGTGATTTACGCCGAGGATAACGTGGTGGTGTTTGTCCGCGTCTATAAACAGCAGCGGGTGCTGGTGGCGATTAACCGCGGCGAAGCCTGCGAGGTGGTTATCGAGGATTCGCCGCTGCTGGACGTGGGGGCCTGGATGCTGCAGGAAGGCGCCGGCGCCTTCCATGACGGGGTGCTGACCCTCCCGGCTATCTCCGCCTGCGTCTGGTCCGGCCGTTAACGATAGAGCTGGCTCAGCAGGTCGTCGCGGAGGAGCGCCTCCCGCCACCAGCGCTGAGCCAGCCCATCATTCCCGCTGCGCCAGGCCATGTAGGTGATATCTTTTTCCCGCCAGCAGGCGACGCTTTTCTCCACCAGACAGCCTTTTTCCAGCCACGGGCGGGCGATATGACGCGGCAGAAAGCCGCAGCCCAGCCCGGCGCACAGCAGTTCGACTTTACTGGCGAAATCATCGACGCCGATTTGCGGTTGTTCATCAAGCAGGTTGCTGTTCAGCGGATGGCAATAGCGGGCGCTGTCGCGGATCACTACCGCCCGGTGCTGGCTGAGCTGCTTATTGCTGAGCGGCGCTTCCGCGCCGGCCAGCGGGTGGGTCGGAGCGACCACGAAAATGTTATCCAGCGCGCCAAGGGTTTGCCATGACCACTCGGCGGAGGTAGGCGGCTCATTGATGGCGCCGAGGATAATATCCGCGCCATGGTGGGTCAGCTCTTCCCACGAACCGGCGAGGGTGTGATGACTGAAGTTCAGCCGCGTCTGCGGGTTTTGCGCGTAGAACTCGGCGATCAGCGGCAGCAGGGCTGAAAAGGGAAACGAGGCGTCGAGGGCGATCGCCAGCTCTCGCTCCCAGCCGGCGCTAAGCTGCTGGGCCTGCTTTTCCAGATCTCTGGCGGCGCTCAACAGCTGGCGTCCTTTCTCGAGCATCAATCGCCCGGTATCGGTAAACTTCGCCCGGTGACCGGAGCGATCCAATAAGACAATGTCCAGATCGTTCTCCAGCTTCTGGATCATATAGCTCAGCGCGGCGGGGGTTTTATACAGCGACTCCGCGGCGGTGGCGAAGGATCCGTGTCGGTCCAGCGCATCAAGGATCATCAGAACATCAAAGTTTACGCGCATCAGGGGTTTCCATTAATTTATTTTCCCCTTGTTGTACCTAAGCGCAATAATCAATGCCAGTGAATAAATCAGAACAGTTTGACGTAAAAATTTGATGAAAGCTGGCGTGAGTCAATACTAACCGCCGACAAAATATAAATCACAAAAAAACTTTAATAACTTGTTAGAAATAACTGGCTATACTCACCATGCTTTATCAGTCAGGATCTACACGACGCATTAACCATCATGTCATCTTTTTAACTCATTGATTAAGAAGGTATTTAATGTCTATTCGTGAACTGCTCGATCCCACTAATTCCGCCCTTATCTTTATTGATCATCAACCACAGATGTCATTTGGCGTGGCGAATATCGATCGCCAGACCCTCAAAAATAACACCGTGGCGCTGGCCAAAGCCGGCAAAATTTTTAATGTACCGGTGATTTACACTTCCGTAGAGACCAAAAGCTTCAGCGGTTATATCTGGCCGGAATTATTGGCTGTGCATCCTGACGTCAAGCCGATTGAGCGTACTTCAATGAACTCCTGGGAAGACGATGCCTTCGTTGCGGCGGTGAAAGCGACCGGCCGTAAAAAGCTGGTGATCTCCGCTCTGTGGACCGAAGTTTGCCTGACGTTTCCGGCGCTGATGGCCCTGGAGGCGGGCTACGAAGTGTATGTGGTCACCGATACCTCCGGCGGTACCTCTGTCGACGCCCATGAGCGTTCTATTGACCGGATGGTGCAGGCGGGTGCGGTGCCGGTGACCTGGCAGCAGGTGTTGCTGGAGTACCAGCGCGACTGGTCGCGCAAAGCGACTTACGATGCGGTCATGGACCTGGTGCGCGAACACAGCGGCGCCTACGGGATGGGCGTGGATTACGCTTATACCATGGTGCACGGCGCGCCAGAGCGTAAAGCGTAACTCACTTCATCCTTCAAGCTGCCTCTTTGTTGGCTGCGTTTGTCCGCTCAGACGCAGCATGAATGATGTTGTGCAGAGCCATTTATCGCTAATGGCAGGAGCAATCCTGGCATTCCCCTGAAGCAAGGAACTCTTTATGGCGCAGCAAAAATCGGTGACCCTGGTCATCAGCCATCTGCTCGATCCGCAACACGGCCAGCGCTACGAAGAGTGGCTCGGCAAAATCATGCCCATCGCGGCTGAATTTCCCGGCCATCTCGGGGCGAATGTGATCCGGCCCGCCGCAGGGCAGAATCTGTGGAGCGTGATTATCCGCTTCGACACCCTGGAGCATCTCTACGCCTGGACGCAGTCGGAAACCCGTCGTCAGCTGGTGGCGGAGATTGCCCCGCTGCTGACGGAGGGCGATCGGACGGAGGTGCGGACCGAACCGGCCTTCTGGTTTACCCCGCCGGTGGCGAATGTGCGCCAGCCGCGGCGCTGGAAACAGTTTCTGATCACCCTGCTGGTGATTTTCCCCAGCACCAACCTGGTGCCGGCGGTGACCGGCATGCTGTTGCCGTCGCTGAAGGGGAGCCTGCTGCTGCACCTGATCAATGATGCCTGCGTGGTTGCGCTGGTGGTCTGGTTCTGGATGCCCATCGTGACCCGCCTGTTTGCTGGCTGGTTGAAGAAAAACTGAGTCAGCCTCCCCAAGGAGTGCGTTATGTCGCAAACTGCCACACTGATTCTGACCCACGGCCAGATTCATACCCTCGATCGCGCGAATCCGCTGGCGGAAGCCGTGGCCATCGCCGACGGAAAAATTGTTGCCACCGGAAGCCACGATCGGATCATGAGCTTTGCCGCCGAGGGGACGCAGATCGTCGATCTCAAAGGGCATACGGTGATCCCGGGCCTCAACGATTCTCACCTGCACCTGATCCGCGGTGGGTTGAACTACAACCTTGAGCTCCGCTGGGAGGGGGTGCCCTCGCTGGCCGATGCGCTGCGAATGCTCAAGGAGCAAGCGGATCGCACACCCTCCCCACAGTGGGTGCGGGTGGTCGGCGGCTGGAGCGAATTCCAGTTCGCCGAACGACGGATGCCGACCCTGGAAGAGCTAAACGACGCGGCGCCCGATACGCCGGTATTTGTGCTGCATCTCTACGATCGCGCGCTGCTGAACCGCGCGGCGCTGAAAGCTGTGGGATATACCAAAGAGACGCCGGATCCGGCGGGCGGCGAGATCGTCCGCGATAGCCACGGCAACCCGACCGGGATGCTGATCGCCAAACCAAACGCCATGATCCTCTATGCCACCCTGGCCAAAGGGCCGAAGCTGCCGCTGGATCTGCAGGTGAACTCCACCCGCCAGTTTATGCGCGAGCTGAACCGGCTGGGGCTGACCAGCGCCATCGACGCCGGGGGCGGTTTCCAGAACTACCCGGAAGATTACGAAATTATCGAACAGCTGCACGCGAAAGAGCAAATGACCGTGCGCATCGCCTACAACCTGTTTACCCAGCGGCCGCAGCAGGAGCTGGAGGACTTCGAACGCTGGACCGACATGCTGAAGCCGGGGCAGGGGACCGACTTCTATCGCGCCAACGGCGCCGGCGAGATGCTGGTGTTTTCGGCGGCGGATTTTGAAGATTTCCTGCAGCCGCGGCCGGATCTGCCGCAAGGCATGGAGGATGAGCTGGAGCGGGTGGTGCGCCACCTGGTGGAACATCGCTGGCCGTTCCGCCTGCATGCCACCTACGACGAGTCCATCAGCCGGATGCTGGACGTGTTTGAGAAGGTGAACCGCGACATTCCGTTTAATGGCCTGCACTGGTTCTTCGACCATGCCGAGACCATTACCGAGCGCAACATTGAGCGGGTGAAGGCGCTGGGGGGCGGCATTGCGGTGCAGCACCGGATGGCCTTCCAGGGCGAATATTTTGTCGATCGCTACGGCAAAGAGGCGGTGAAACATACGCCGCCGGTGGCGAAGATGCTGGAGCTGGACGTACCGGTAGGGTTGGGGACCGATGCCACCCGCGTCGCCAGCTATAACCCGTGGACCGCGCTGTACTGGCTGGTCTCCGGGCGCACCGTCGGCGGGATGGCGATGTATGACGATAACAACCGGCTGCCGCGCGATGTCGCGCTGGAGCTGTGGACGGCGGGCAGCGCCTGGTTCTCCAGCGAGCAGGGGAAAAAGGGCCGTCTGGCCGCCGGTCAGCTTGCCGATCTGGTGGTGCTGTCGAAGGACTATTTCAGCGTCGCGGAAGAGGAGATCAAAGGCATTGAGTCGGTGCTGACGGTGGTTGACGGCAAAGTGGTGTATGCCGCCGGTCACTTCTCGCCGCTGGCGCCGCCGCCCATTCCGGTGCTGCCGGAGTGGTCGCCGGTGGTGAAGGTCCCGGGCCATTACCGTTCCGCTCCGCCGACCGCCGCGAAAATCGGCGCGATCGTGCAGATGCACCAGTGCTGCGGGAGCTGCGGCGTTCACGGCCATCAGCATGATATCGCGCGGAAATCGTCGATCCCGGTTGCCGACGAGCAGGCCTTCTGGGGCGTGCTGGGCTGCTCCTGCTTTGCCTTCTGATGCCTGACGCCTCCGCCCCGGTAGCTAAGGGGCGGAGGTCTCAGCCACCTTTCCCGCATCAATAGCGCTGCTGTGAGCCAAATAGCGCCATGCGGCGGGCAATCATCTCGCGTACCGGCTGCAGCCCCTGGGCGATCACTTTCCGCGGATCGTTCACATCGTGCCCGGTATCGGCAGCGAAGATCGCCTTCACCTGCTGGCACCAGGCGTACATATTTTCGGTATTAACGTTAATCTTGGCGGTGCCGCAGGCAATCGCCCGGCGCATATCCTCATCGGCAATACCGGTGCCGCCATGCAGCACCAGCGGAACCTTCACCCGCTCGGCAATGGCTTTCATCTCGCTAAATCCCAGCCTGGCTTTGCCTTTATACAGGCCATGGGTGGAGCCCAGCGCGGCGGCGAGGCAGTCCACCTGGGTTTCTGTCACCAGGGTGTAGCACTCCTGCGGATCGGCATAGATGACTTCGGAATTGACAATGCCGTCTTCGCTACCGGCGATAGTCCCCAGTTCAGCCTCCACGGAGATACCTTTGCTGTGCGCCAGCGTCACCAGGTGGCGGGTAATGGCCAGGTTTTCCCTGAACGGCAGATGTGAGCCATCAAACATAATGGAACTGAAGCCGGCGGCGATCGCCGCTTCGCAGGCCTCCCGGGTGGTGCCATGATCCAGATGCAGCGCCACCGGAACATCAATACGTAAATACTCCATGGCGTTAACCACGATGTCATGAATACATTTTAACCCGAGCATATGCTTAACCGTGCCGCCGGACACGCCCAAAATAACCGGTGAGCGGCACTGCTGGGCGGTGCTTAATACGGCGCCAACCCACTCCAGATTATTAATGTTGAACTGACCGACGGCGTAGCCGTCCCTCAGGGCATGCTGAAGCATGTCCTTCATCGACACTAACATATTCACCTCTTGATATTTATTAAATACAGTTATTCTTCAAAATATTGCTTTAAGTTTCTCTCGTAGCTATTTAACGAGTGGTGGACGACCGCCAGGTCCGGCATAGATTCCCGTACCCCTTTTTTCTCAATAGAAATGGCGGCGGTGAGGCTGGCAAATAAAATAATATTATCTATGTGCCATGAGTAGTGGACGCCATAGGTGAAGGCGCCGTGAAATACATCCCCGGCTCCGGTGGTATCCACGGCATTGCACAGCCAGGAAGGAACGATCTGCAGCATACCGCTTTTTAAAAAAGCGCAGCCTTTTTCGCCAAGGGTAATAAATGCCTCGCCGCGGCAAATTTTATTCAGCTCAATCAGCGCCGCTTTAATTTCTGCTTCGGTGCTCAGCGAGCGATAGCTCATATAGTCGCGGGCAAAATGTTCGCTCACCACAAAATAGTCGGTCCAGGCCGCCAGTTTAATATTGCTGGCACGCAGTGACCCACCGTCCATCACGACTCTGGCGTTGGGCAGTTTCTTAATTAAATATTCACTGATTTCCGCCTCATGGCCGTCAATTAAAATAGTGACTGGCTCCTCGGCGGCAATCAGCCGCTCGGCGAGGTCGTCCAGTTTGAGCTTTTGATCGTAGGTCAGGGAAGGCGGTGTTTGCATCTTGCGGGTAATAATCGTCCGCGAACCCGTTAAGCGATTGACGAGCACCGAGGCCAGCGGGGTGATCATGTCATCGGAGAAAACCACCTGGCTGGTATCCACGCCCGCTTCGGCAAACTCATCGATAATGCGCTGACCGTAAAGATCCTGATGCAGATGGCCGATGTAATAGACCTCCTCCCCCCATAATCCCAGCAGCCAGGCCGCATTGGCCGCCGGGCCGCCGCCGCTTTCGATAAAATCATGACAAAAGTTTTTAGTATTCTCCTGGGGCCATTCATTGAGAAAGAAAAACTGATCGAAACAAGCAAATCCAATGGACAAAATAGCCATAACCACTCCTGATTATTTGTCAGCGGCGGGAAGCTTGACCGTCCCGCCGGGAAAAATGACCTTGCTTATTCATTTTTCTGCTTGGCGATAAGCTCCTCATAGCTGAGCGTGTTGCCCACCACCCGTACCTGACGGAAGCAGAAAGGCGCCAGCAGCGCGACGAGCAGCGCCAGACAAATCAGGTAGATAGTGACCTGGCCAAACTGGGTAAACGCGTTACCGATAATGATGCCCCACACCGCGAAGTCGAAATCGGCGAAGGTACTGTTTTCAAACCCGAGGTTGCCGAGCGCCGGCAGCAGCATCGCCGGCAGGAAGGCCAGGAAGATCCCGCCGATAAAGGCGGCGATGATACAACCGCGCTTACCGCCCAGCTTGTCGGCAAAGACCCCGGAGGTACCGCCGCAGAAGAAGTGCGGCACCATGCCGGGAATAATCAGCGCCATGCCCAG
Source organism: Klebsiella sp. JN_Kp127 (assembly GCF_040062505.1). Classification (NCBI taxonomy): domain Bacteria; kingdom Pseudomonadati; phylum Pseudomonadota; class Gammaproteobacteria; order Enterobacterales; family Enterobacteriaceae; genus Klebsiella; species Klebsiella sp. JN_Kp127. Next base: position 268,757 of record NZ_JBEAHS010000054.1, on the reverse strand, counting down.
TCCGCCGAGCATGAGCATCCCGACCAGCCCGCCCACAAAGGAGCTGATGAATCCCACCACCACCGCGGTGGGGCTAAAGGTGAAGAACACCGCGCAGTCAACGGCCGGGATGGAGTCCGGGATCAGTTTCTGGCTGATGCCCTGGAATGCCGGCACCAGATCGCCCAGGATCAAGCGCACGCCGTTGTAGACAATGGCTACGCCAACGGCGAACTGCAGACCGGTCAGCACGGAGAAGATCAGCATGTTCTGGTCGGTGATGGTGCTCAGGTACGCCGACCCGGCGACAGCGCTGCAGATAAAGTAGATAACAAACATCACGATACCGGTGGTGACGGTGGTATCGCGCAGAAAACCCCATTTCTCTGAGATTTCGGTATCGGCGAAGGAGTTTGCCGGATTACCGGTCCGGCTGGCGATCCACGCCGAGAGGTAGTAGCCCAGAGAGCCGAAATGGCCCATGGCGATCCCGCCGTCCTCGGTCACCTGCCTGGTGTAACGCTGGCCAATGGCGGGGGAGATGGCCGACCATGAGCCCAGCAGGAATCCGCCGATCAGGATCAACATCCAGCCCTGGAACTCCGCCGCCTGCAGGACGGCGGAGAACAGGCAGGCGAGAAAGAATGAGTGATGACCGGTGAGAAAGATATATTTATATTTTGTGCAGCGGGCAATGATCAGATTGAAAATAAAGCCCAACAGCAAAATACTCATGGTTTCCACGCCCAGCATCTTCTGGGCGACGGAGACAATGGCTTCATTGTTCGGAATAACGCCGCGGATATTAAATCCCGCTTCGATAATGCCGCCCAACGGGTTGAGATTGGCAACGATAACGCCTGCGCCAGCGCTCAACATCAAATAGCCTAAAATCGGCTTTAATGTGCCGGTAAGGAGTTTGTTGCCGGGGGAGCGCAGCGCCACTAAGCCAACGAAGGCGATAAGCCCCATTAAAAAAGCGGGTTGACTGAATATTTCCGTTAAGAAACTAAGAATAGCCTGCATGGTCGTTCCCTCTATGCTGATTAAGAGTGAGTCGCAGCAATTTTCATCAGCGCGTCGGTAATATCCTCGGCGATTTTTGCTTTATGGACATAGCTGCGAATAATGGCGACATGACAGTGGGCCGGAAATTGATTTGCCAGTTCTTTGATCGTGACATAAAGGTCGGCTTTTTCCCCGACGGCGTTAGCAAAATCGACCGAGGCGACGTCCGCTTTGATACCTAATTCTTCACAGATCTTCTTCACATTATTCGCAGCCATCAATGAACTGCCAATACCGTTACCACAAACCGTTCTGATAACTAACATAATGACTACTCCATTTGTTTTTGGATGAAATGTAAGATTGAATTCACGTCAGTTTCCTGCTGAAGAAAGGTCACGATATCTGACTCGATCAGCGAGGCTATCAGTTGGATCATTTTGATATGACTGTCAGCATCGGCGCCGGCGATGGCGATGACGACGGTAACCGGATCGAACTCATCGTGGCCGAAGGTCACTGGCGTGGCGGTGGTGACAAGCGAAAATCCGGTCTGCAATGCCCCTTTTTCCGGGCGGGCGTGCGGCATGGCAATCCCGTCATCTATCACGATAGCGGCGCCAAAATCTTCGTATACCGTCAGCATCTCGCTGACATATTCGGCGCTGCAAATCTGACGCCTGGCGAGTAATGAACCCGCCAGTTCGATGGCCTCTTCCGCATGGGAAATATTCTGCTTCAGGGCGATTAACGTCGGGTCAAAAATAATATCCATTCTCTTCTCCTGAACGTATTCCTGTTCCTGAGTAAAATCATGACCAAATACATTGATAAAAATGATGGATGAGATCACATCCGCGGTTTTAAATATTGATGGCGATCACATCGACGGCAAAGTGCTGGCGGAAAATCATATAAATAATTTATATGATTTTCAGGGAGTTATGGAGTGCTTGAGATTTGGCGCTGAAATTTGACAGAGAAAAAATGAGAGGCAGAGCGAAATTTTTCGGCAGAAGTGTATTCCTGGTCACAAATATCGCCGGGTCATTTTCTTAAATTTTGACGTCGCTAACAAAAAAGGCCCGCCTGAGCGAGCCTTTTATAAAAACGTGTGCCGATTACAGGCTGGAGACGTTTTCGGTCAGGTATTTTGCAACGCCTTCCGGAGAGGCAGCCATACCTTCTTTTCCTTTTTCCCACTGCGCCGGGCAAACTTCGCCGTGCTCTTCGTGGAACTGCAGCGCGTCAACCATGCGCAGCATTTCGTCGATGTTACGGCCCAGCGGCAGGTCGTTAACCACCTGGTGGCGAACCACGCCGTTAGCGTCGATCAGGAAGGAACCACGCAGGGCAACGCCTTCGTCCGGATGCTCGATACCGTAAGCTTTCTGGATTTCACGTTTGATGTCAGCAACCATCGCGTATTTAACCGGGCCGATACCGCCCTGGTCTACCGGGGTGTTACGCCATGCGTTGTGCACGAACTCGGAGTCGAAGGAAACGCCAACCACTTCCACGCCGCGTTTCTGGAATTCTTCGTAACGTTTGTCGAACGCGATCAGCTCAGACGGGCAAACGAAGGTGAAGTCCATCGGCCAGAAGAACAGAACGGTAGGTTTACCGTTGGTGTGCTGTTTGAAATTGAATTTCTCAACGATCTCACCATTACCCAGCACAGCGGCTGCAGTAAAATCCGGCGCTTGACGAGTGACCAGAACCATTTGATTCTCCTGTAATTACTAAGGTTATTTAAAACGCAACGCCGGCAAGTATAGAGCCTGTCCGCCAATAACACAAAGAGGCACCGACAATCGTTCAGCCAGCTTTTACCTATCAATGTCGCAGCGATTACAGCTGTTTGTTTTTCGCCTGACGCATCATCTGCGGATAAAAGCGCCAGAACTGCCCCTCCAGCCGGTCATAGTGGGTATCCAGATCCTGCCAGGAGTCGCGCAGCGCCTCGAGACGCGGGCGGCGGCTGGCCATGCCGTTGAGCACGCGCTGAATAAAATCCATCTCCTGATAGCGCTCCAGCCAGCGCTCCGACCAGAGATATTGGTTGAGATTGACGAAGCGGGGCGGCGAGTCGGGCAGGATGGGGACGATCTGCCGCTCGGCGTAGCGCACGAACTCCTCCAGCGGCAGGTCAGGGGAGAGCTGCGCCCAGTGCTGCGACAGGAAATGATCCCACATGACGTCGAGGGTGATCGGGGCGACGCGGCGGGTCTGCGGGCGAAACCACTCCCGCGCCTCTTTGACTTCCGCCAGGTTGTCAGTCAGCACGTCAATCCGCCGATGCATATAGATGCCGTCAACAATCTCCGCCGGATAGTCGCCCTGCGGGTTGCCGCGCACAAAGTCGGCCATCAGATTGCCGGGCAGCGAACTGTCGGCGAGATGGGCCAGGTGCAGGTGGGCGAGAAAATTCATAGTGACGACATCCTTCAAATACTTTCTGGTGGGCAGAGTGAGCGGTGTAGCGCTGCGCGTCGCCCTGAACGGCAGCCCCGGTGCCCGGATGGCGTGCTGTCTGGCCGCGCGCGGCCCTCTGCCACCGGTGATGCATTCGGCTGCCGCATGGCGGCATTCGGAATGATTTGGAATATAGATTATGTCATTCATCCGGAGGGGTAAAGGTTGCAGGCAGACCGCCCCGGCACTAGACTACCCGCCTCTTTATTCAGTCTGAGTTATCGTCATGCGCGTTACCGATTTTGCTTTTGAACTACCCGAATCCCTGATCGCCCACTATCCGATGCCTGAGCGCAGTAGCTGCCGCTTACTCTCCCTGGACGGGCCGACGGGCGCGCTGACGCATGGCACCTTCACCGACATCCTCGATAAGCTCAATCCCGGCGATCTGCTGGTGTTTAACAACACCCGGGTGATCCCGGCGCGTCTGTTCGGCCGCAAGGCCAGCGGCGGCAAGATTGAAGTGCTGGTGGAGCGGATGCTGGATGATAAGCGCATCCTCGCCCATATTCGCGCCTCGAAAGCGCCGAAGCCGGGCGCCGAGCTGCTGCTGGGCGACGACGAGAGCATTCAGGCCACCATGCTGGCGCGTCACGGCGCGCTGTTTGAAGTGGAATTTAACGACGAGCGCCCGGTGCTGGAGATCCTTAACGGGATCGGCCATATGCCGCTGCCGCCCTACATTGATCGCCCGGACGAAGACGCTGACCGCGAGCTCTATCAAACCGTCTACGGCACCCGGCCGGGCGCGGTAGCCGCCCCGACCGCGGGTCTGCACTTCGACGAACCGCTGCTGGACAAACTGCGCGCTAAAGGCGTTGAGATGGCGTTTGTCACCCTGCACGTGGGCGCGGGTACCTTCCAGCCGGTGCGCGTCGACAGCATTGAAGAGCACACTATGCACTCAGAATATGCGGAAGTGCCGCAGGAGGTGGTCGATGCGGTGCTGGCGGCGAAAGCGCGCGGCAATCGCGTGATCGCGGTGGGCACCACCTCGGTACGCTCGCTGGAGAGCGCGGCGCAGGCGGCGAAAGACGCCCTGATCGCGCCGTTCTTCGACGATACGCAGATTTTCATCTATCCGGGTTATCAGTACCAGGTGATCGATGCGCTGGTGACCAACTTCCATCTCCCTGAATCCACACTGATTATGCTGGTGTCGGCGTTTGCGGGTTATCAGCACACCATGAACGCCTATAAGGTAGCGGTGGAGCAGAAATATCGCTTTTTTAGCTACGGGGATGCGATGTTTATCACGTACAATCCGCAGGCTATTTCTGAGCGTCCCTGAAAAGGCCGGCCCGCCGGCTTTTGGCACGCCATGACGCATTTTTAGCCACGGAATCATTCCGTGGCGAGTATCAAAACGTCGGACTGTTTTTCTGACGCAGGAGCAAGCATGAAATTTGAACTGGATACCACCGACGGTCGCGCCCGCCGCGGTCGCCTGGTGTTTGAGCGCGGCGTGGTGGAAACACCGGCCTTTATGCCCGTTGGCACCTACGGCACCGTCAAAGGGATGACGCCGGAAGAGGTGGAAGCCACCGGCGCGCAGATTATTCTCGGCAACACCTTCCACCTGTGGCTGCGCCCGGGTCAGGAGATCATGAAGCTGCACGGCGATCTGCACGATTTTATGCAGTGGAAAGGACCGATCCTGACCGACTCCGGCGGCTTCCAGGTGTTCAGCCTTGGCGATATCCGTAAGATCACCGAGCAGGGCGTCCACTTCCGTAACCCGATCAACGGCGATCCGATTTTCCTCGATCCGGAAAAATCCATGGAGATTCAGTACGATCTCGGTTCCGACATCGTGATGATCTTCGACGAATGTACGCCGTACCCGGCGGACTGGGATTACGCCAAGCGCTCGATGGAGATGTCTCTGCGCTGGGCGAAGCGCAGCCGCGACCGTTTCGATAGCCTTGGCAATAAAAATGCGCTGTTCGGCATCATTCAGGGCAGCGTTTACGAAGATTTACGTGATATCTCGGTGAAAGGTCTGGTAGAGATTGGCTTTGATGGCTACGCTGTCGGCGGTTTGGCGGTCGGCGAGCCGAAGGAAGACATGCACCGTATTCTGGAGCACGTCTGCCCGCAGATCCCGGCCGATAAACCACGATACCTGATGGGCGTCGGGAAGCCGGAAGATCTGGTGGAAGGGGTACGTCGCGGTATCGATATGTTCGACTGCGTCATGCCGACGCGCAACGCGCGTAACGGCCACCTGTTCGTCACCGACGGCGTGGTGAAAATCCGCAACGCGAAGCACAAAAGCGATACCGCGCCGCTGGACGCCGAGTGTGATTGCTATACATGTCGCAATTATTCACGCGCTTACTTGCATCACCTTGACCGTTGCAACGAAATATTGGGCGCGCGTCTCAATACCATTCATAACCTGCGCTACTATCAGCGTTTAATGGCTGGTTTACGCAAGGCTATCGAAGAGGGTAAATTAGAGAGCTTCGTGACCGATTTTTACCAACGTCAGGGGCGCACCGTGCCTCCTTTGAACGTTGATTAATTTTAATAATGAGGGAATTTCAATGAGCTTTTTTATTTCTGATGCGGTAGCGGCAACGGGTGCACCGGCGCAGGGCAGCCCGATGTCTCTGATTCTGATGCTGGTGGTGTTCGGTCTGATTTTTTACTTCATGATCCTGCGTCCACAGCAGAAGCGCACCAAGGAACATAAGAACCTGATGAACTCCATCGCCAAAGGTGATGAAGTGCTGACCAACGGCGGTCTGGTCGGTCGCGTGACCAAAGTAGCGGAAACTGGCTACATTGCTATCGCGCTGAACGATACCACTGAAGTGGTTATCAAACGTGACTTCGTTGCTGCCGTTCTGCCGAAAGGCACCATGAAGGCGCTGTAATCTAACTTTTCCCAAAGGGAACTGCCGTGTTAAACCGTTATCCTTTGTGGAAGTATGTCATGCTGGTCGTCGTCATTGTCGTCGGCCTGATCTATGCGCTTCCCAACCTGTATGGTGAGGATCCGGCTGTTCAAATCACTGGCGCGCGCGGCGTCGCCGCCAGTGAGCAAACGCTGATCCAGGTCCAGAAAACTTTACAAGAAGAAAAAATTACCGCGAAGTCTGTGGCACTGGAAGAGGGCGCTATTCTTGCGCGCTTCGACACCACTGATACCCAGCTGCGCGCGCGTGAAGCGCTGCTTACCGTGTTGGGTGACAAATACGTCGTGGCGCTAAACCTTGCTCCGGCAACCCCACGCTGGCTGGCGGCACTCTATGCCGAGCCGATGAAGCTGGGTCTTGATCTGCGCGGCGGCGTGCACTTCCTGATGGAAGTCGACATGGACACCGCGTTAGGCAAACTGCAGGAACAGAACATCGATAGCCTGCGCAGCGAGCTGCGCGACAAAGGCATTCCTTACGCGACCGTGCGCAAGGAAGACAACTATGGTCTGAGCATCGTCTTCCGCGACAGCGCGGCGCGCGACCAGGCTATCTCTTATCTCAGCCCTCGCCATCGCGATCTGGTGATCTCCTCTCAGGGTGACAACAGCCTGAAAGCGGTGATGACCGATGAGCGCCTGAAAGAAGCTCGTGAGTATGCGGTCCAGCAGAACATTAACATTCTGCGTAACCGTGTGAACCAGCTGGGCGTCGCCGAACCGCTGGTTCAGCGTCAGGGCGCTGACCGCATCGTGGTTGAGCTGCCGGGTATCCAGGATACCGCGCGGGCGAAGGAGATCCTTGGCGCGACCGCGACCCTCGAGTTCCGTCTGGTCAATACCAACGTGGACCAGTCCGCCGCCGCCTCTGGCCGCGTGCCGGGCGACTCGGAAGTGAAAGAGACGCGTGAAGGCCAGCCGGTGGTGCTGTACAAGCGGGTGATCCTGACCGGTGACCATATCACCGACTCGACCTCCAGCATGGATGAGTACAACCAGCCGCAGGTCAACATCTCGCTGGACAGCGCGGGCGGCAACATCATGTCCAACTTCACCAAGGACAACATCGGCAAGCCGATGGCGACCCTGTTCGTGGAGTATAAAGACAGCGGTAAGAAAGACGCCAACGGTCGCGCTATCCTGGCGAAAGAGGAAGAGGTGATTAACATCGCCAACATCCAGTCGCGCTTGGGCAACAGCTTCCGTATTACCGGTATCAGCAACCCGAACGAAGCTCGCCAGCTGTCGCTGCTGCTGCGTGCCGGCGCGTTGATTGCGCCGATTCAGATCGTCGAAGAGCGGACTATCGGCCCAACCCTTGGCATGCAGAACATCAAGCAGGGTCTGGAAGCCTGTCTGGCCGGTCTGGTGGTCTCAATCCTGTTCATGATCCTCTTCTATAAGAAGTTCGGTCTGATTGCGACCTCGGCGCTGATTGCCAACCTGGTACTGATTGTCGGCATTATGTCCCTGATCCCGGGGGCGACGCTGACCATGCCGGGCATCGCGGGTATCGTGTTAACCCTTGCGGTGGCGGTCGATGCTAACGTTCTGATCAACGAGCGTATCAAAGAAGAGCTGAGCAACGGGCGTACCGTTCAGCAGGCGATTGACGAAGGTTATCGCGGCGCGTTCAGCTCGATCTTCGACGCCAACGTGACGACGCTTATCAAAGTGATCATCCTGTACGCGGTCGGTACCGGTGCCATTAAAGGGTTTGCGATTACCACCGGTATCGGTATCGCGACCTCAATGTTTACCGCTATCGTCGGCACCCGTGCCATCGTGAACCTGCTGTACGGCGGCAAGCGCGTTAAAAAGCTGTCTATCTGAGGAGTGCGTTGTGGCACAGGAATATACTGTTGAACAATTGAACCACGGCCGTAAAGTCTGGGACTTTATGCGCTGGGACTACTGGGCCTTCGGCATTTCAGGCATTCTGCTGATTGTGTCGATCGCCATCATCGGCGTCCGCGGCTTTAACTGGGGTCTCGATTTCACCGGCGGTACGGTGATCGAAATTACCCTTGAGAAGCCGGTCGATCTGGACCAGATGCGCGATTCCCTGCAGAAAGCGGGCTTTGAAGAGCCGCAGGTGCAGAACTTTGGCAGCAGCCGCGACATCATGGTACGTATGCCGCCGGTGCATGACGCCAACGTCAGCCAGGAGCTGGGCAGCAAGGTCGTGACGGTGATTAACGAATCGACCAGCCAGAACGCGGCGGTGAAGCGTATTGAGTTTGTCGGCCCGAGCGTCGGCGCGGACCTTGCGCAAACCGGCGCCCTGGCGCTGATTGCCGCGCTGGTCTGTATCCTGATCTACGTCGGCTTCCGCTTCGAATGGCGTCTGGCGGCGGGGGTGGTTATCGCCCTGGCGCACGACGTGGTGATCACCATGGGGGTGCTGTCGCTATTCCATATCGAGATCGACCTGACCATTGTGGCCTCGTTGATGTCGGTTATCGGCTACTCGCTGAACGACAGTATCGTGGTATCGGACCGTATCCGTGAAAACTTCCGTAAGATCCGCCGCGGTACGCCGTACGAGATCTTCAACGTGTCGTTGACCCAGACGCTGCACCGTACCTTGATCACCTCCGGGACCACCCTGATGGTGATCCTGATGCTGTTCCTGTTCGGCGGCCCGATTCTGGAAGGCTTCTCGCTGACCATGCTGATCGGTGTCTCCATCGGTACGGCTTCTTCTATCTACGTCGCCTCCGCGCTGGCGTTGAAGCTGGGCATGAAGCGCGAGCATCTGCTGCAGCAGAAGGTCGAAAAAGAAGGGGCGGACCAGCCGTCTATTCTGCCGTAATACAGTTCAGTTGAAATAACGCAATCCCGGCCAGGCGCCGGGATTTTTTTTGCCCGCGACAAAACCTGCTGACAGTATGCTGTCAGGAGCCCTCCCATACACTCCTTCTGAACTCACTAACGAGCAGGAGGAAGTATGAATAACGTGATTAACTGGTTTGAAATTCCGGTCGCCGATATGGATCGCGCCGTCGCGTTTTATGAGCCGGTGATGCAGGTGACGCTGCGTCGCGAAACCATGGACTGCGCCGAGCTGGCGGTGTTCCCGCATCAGGATCCGGCCCCCGGCGGCGCGCTGGCCAAATTTGAGGGTATCGCGCCCTCTGCGCAGGGCGCTATTATTTACCTGCATACAGACCATCTTGCCGCCACCCTCGACCGCGTTGCCTCGGCGGGTGGGGCATGTGTTTTCGGGCCGCTGACGCTGCCGAATGATATTGGCACCATCGCGCTGTTTACTGACAGTGAGGGCAACCGCGTCGGCCTGCACCAACCGGCTTAACCTGAACTTTTTGTGAAGTGAGACATGACCCGACGCGCCGACCGTTTATTTCAGATTGTGCAGATCCTGCGCGGCAGGCGGCTCACCACCGCCGCGCTGCTGGCGGAGCGGCTGGGCGTGTCGGAGCGCACCGTGTATCGCGATATTCGCGATCTCTCCCTCTCCGGCGTGCCGGTGGAGGGCGAGGCGGGGAGTGGTTATCGCCTGCTGGCGGGCTACGATCTGCCGCCGCTAATGCTGACCACCAAAGAATCCGAAGCGCTGATCGCCGCGATCCGGCTGCTGAAAACCTGGGGCGGCGAGGCGCTGTCGCAATCGCTGGAGTCTGCCCAGGAGAAGATGCTGGCGATCCTGCCAGAGGCGCGCCGGCGCCAGGCGGAGCAGACCCGCCTGTTTGCCCCCGATCTCGGCGCCCATCGCTATGCCAAAACCTTCTTTGACGTCATTCATCTGGCGGTCTCCGGCCAGCAGGTGCTGGCGCTGCGCTATCAGGATGAGTCCGGTCGGGTGACCGAGCGCGACGTGCTGCCGCTGGGGCTGTTTTTCTGGGGGGAGCGCTGGCTGCTGGTGGCCTGGTGCGAGCTGCGCAATGATTATCGCAACTTTCGCCTCGACCGCTGTCTGGCGGTCAGGGCGACCGAGCGTCGATTCAGCGAGTGCGCCGACCGCTCGTTAAGCGATTTTCTGCGCAAGGTCCGCTGCGACGTGTGGGAGAAATAAAAACGCCCGGGAGGCCCGGGCGCTGTCCTGCCGTTTCAGCAATCAGAAGTTGTAACCAACCACAAAGTAACCACCCCAACCGGTTGAGCGGACGCTGAAATCGCCATCGCCGAAGTTCAGCTTGGCATCGTCAGCCCACTGGCCGCCGTTATGGAAGTAACGGGCCACCACCGAGTAGTGCCAGTGCGCGTAGTTCAGCGCCAGGATATGGCTGGAGGCGATGGAGTTGCTGGTGCGCGCGTGCTTCCCGTTCAGATCGTAGAAGTTGTCATCGCCGAGGTCAGAGCCCCAGTCGAAGTTGGTGAAGCCGATGTAGCTCAGCGAACCGCCCCACAGGTCGGTCAGCGGCACAAAGTATTTCACTTTGAAGCGGTAGCCGTCCCACTCGTTTTCGTTGGACGCGCCGTAGTTCTGCCACTGGTATTTGGCGTAGACGTTCAGCGACAGGCTCATCGGCAGGCCGGTGTCGATATCGGTACCCAGACCCATATACCAGGTGCTCTGCTCCTGGGAGTCATTGCGGCCCATATCGTAGATATAGTTGTTCGCGAAATACCACTCTTTGAACGGCCCGAAGCTCAGGTCGGTGTTGGTCAGCTTATCGATAGAGAAGCGCGGTTCGATCTCCATAAACAGCGGGGAGCCGTTGTTCCAGATACCTTTTGCCGTGCTGTTGCCGCCGAAGAATACCGGGGCATCGATATAACCGTAGAAATCAAACCAGTCTTTTTTGGCGAACGCTTCGTATTCCAGGTAGGTATCGTTACGGATCTGCGGTCCAAAACGGGTGTGGTAGCTGCCCACCACGTTAACACTCTGGTGCCACCAGTCAGACAGATACTGCGGTTTGTCGTTTTCTGCCGCGCCCGCGGTAAAAGAAGTGGAGAGCGCCACAACCGCACCCGCTGCCAGTAATGTTTTTTTCATAGTAATGCCACTGTTTAAATTGAGCCTGAAGGCGTTAAAAGAAGTGCCGAAGCGTTTCTAAATATTTCGTGTTTCTGTGGGGGTCTATTATAGGAATCATTGCTCACAAAAATACGTGTTGTTTCACATAACCAGAACATGCGTAATCGATTGCGTTCACGATTCTATGCATTTCTTGACAAAATGCTACTGAAAATCGCGATGCAGAACGATTTCTAATGAACTCTTGCGAAAAGTTGTAAGTGGATAAGAATAACGGGACAGGGCGTCGCCGGGCAGGGGGAAGCCCGGCGGCAAGGCTTACTGCGCGGCGGCGGGCTGGATATCGTGGACGCGAATAAAACCGACTTTGTCCGGCGTCACGTTCAGGCGCAGCGGGATATCGACATCGCTGGGGGCGAGAATGCTGGCCGGGGCGCTGATCAATTGATCCTGAACATTCACTTCCTGGTAGCTGTGGGTAGTGCCGGTGATCTGTCCGGAGGCGACGGTGGCGGTAAAGGCCGGCAGCGGATCGTTGGATTCGCCCTGAATACGTAAGGTCAGGCGTGACCCGTCGCCATCCGGCGTAATGCTCGCCACCGACATGCGCAGGGTGCCGATCTGGCTCTCCAGCCGCGCCGGGGTTTTCGCCTCCGGCAGCAGATAGACGCCGCGGGTGGATTTCGCGTTCAGCGCGTTTTGCTGGGTAATTTTGATCGTTTGCTGATTGAGCTGGGTCATCTCCTGGCTCAGCGTACTCACGCTCTGGTGCATCTGGCGGATTTCGCTTTGCTGGGCGCAGGCGGTCAGGGTAAACAGGCTGCCCGCGATGGCGAGTTTCAGGTAACGTCTTGTCATGGTCAGGATTCCGTTTGCAGAGGATGCTTAATGGTAGCCAAACCGCCTGACTCTCCCATAGATCCTTTGTCTCAAAAGCTCTTTCTTTGTAGTCAGGTCACTTCGCGGTAAACTACCCTTCAGTTTAACTACCTGTCAGGACGCGCTATGCATTGCCCTTTCTGTTTCGCCGTGGATACCAAAGTGATCGACTCTCGTCTGGTAGGGGAAGGCTCTTCCGTGCGTCGCCGTCGGCAGTGTCTGGTCTGTAATGAGCGCTTTACCACCTTCGAAGTGGCGGAGCTGGTCATGCCGCGGGTGGTGAAGAGTAACGATGTGCGTGAACCCTTCAACGAAGACAAGCTGCGCAGTGGGATGCTGAAAGCGCTGGAGAAACGTCCGGTCAGCGCCGATGACGTCGAAATGGCGGTCAACCATATCAAAACCCATCTGCGCGGCACCGGCGAGCGCGAAGTGGCCAGCAAAATGATCGGCAACCTGGTGATGGAGCAGCTGAAAAAACTGGATAAAGTCGCCTATATTCGCTTCGCGTCGGTCTATCGCAGCTTCGAAGATATCAAAGAATTCGGCGAAGAGATCGCCCGCTTACAGGACTAAGCCATGCAGGACGAAATGTACATGGCGCGTGCGCTCAAGCTCGCCGCCCGCGGTCGCTTTACCACCCATCCTAACCCTAACGTTGGCTGCGTCATTGTTAAAGACGGCGAGATCGTCGGCGAAGGGTTCCACTATCGCGCCGGCGAGCCGCATGCCGAAGTGCACGCCCTGCGGATGGCCGGGGAAAAGGCGCGCGGCGCCACCGCCTACGTCACCCTCGAGCCCTGCAGCCACCACGGTCGTACGCCGCCGTGCTGCGACGCCCTGATTGCCGCCGGCGTCAGCCGCGTGGTCGCCGCGATGCAGGATCCGAACCCGCAGGTGGCGGGGCGCGGCCTGTACCGTCTGCAGCAGGCCGGTATTGACGTCAGCCACGGGCTGATGATGAACGAGGCGGAAGCGCTGAATAAGGGCTTCCTGAAGCGGATGCGCACCGGTTTTCCCTGGGTCCAGCTCAAGCTGGGCGCCTCGCTGGACGGCCGCACGGCGATGGCCAGCGGCGAAAGCCAGTGGATCACCTCCCCGCAGGCGCGACGCGACGTGCAGCGTCTGCGCGCCCAGAGCCATGCTATCCTGACCAGCAGCGCCACCGTGCTGGCGGACGATCCGGCGCTGACCGTGCGCTGGCAGGAGCTGAGCGCCGATACCCAGGCGCTGTATCCCGAAGAGAATTTGCGCCAGCCGCTGCGCGTCGTTATCGACAGCCAGAACCGCGTCACGCCTGAGCATCGTATTGTGCAGCAGGCGGGGGAAACGCTGTTTGCCCGCCTGAGCGCCGATGAGCGCCAGTGGCCGGACAGCGTGCGCACGCTGCTGGTTCCGGAACATAACGGCCATCTCGATCTGGTGCTGCTGATGATGCTGCTCGGCAAACAGCAGATCAACAGCGTCTGGGTGGAGGCGGGGGCCACGCTTGCCGGGGCGCTGCTGCAGGCGGGCCTGGTCGACGAGCTTATCGTCTATATTGCGCCTAAACTGTTAGGCAATGCGGCGCGTGGATTATGCGCGCTGCCGGGGCTTGAAGAACTGAGCCAGGCGCCCCATTTCAAATTCAATGAGATACGTCAGGTTGGCCCGGATGTCTGCCTGCATTTAACCACTGCGTGAGGCTTTCCTGATTATTAGGAAGCAGCGCTCAGAATAATATGATAAAATCCGCCCCCCTTGCGGGGCACATGAACCCGAAGGAAGAGTATGAACATTATTGAAGCTAACGTTGCTACCCCGGACGCTCGCGTCGCCATCACCATTGCGCGTTTCAACAACTTTATCAATGACAGCCTGCTGGAAGGTGCGATTGACGCCCTGAAACGCATTGGTCAGGTAAAAGATGAAAACATCACCGTTGTTTGGGTTCCAGGCGCGTACGAGCTGCCGCTGGCGGCTGGCGCACTGGCGAAAACCGGTAAATATGACGCGGTGATTGCGCTGGGTACGGTGATTCGCGGCGGTACCGCCCACTTTGAATATGTGGCTGGCGGTGCCAGCAATGGCCTGGCGCACGTCGCTCAGGACAGCGAAATCCCGGTAGCCTTTGGTGTTCTGACCACTGAAAGTATTGAACAAGCCATCGAGCGCGCTGGCACCAAAGCCGGTAACAAAGGCGCAGAAGCTGCGCTGACCGCGCTGGAAATGATTAACGTATTGAAAGCCATCAAGGCCTGATTTTTGTAAGGGGAATTCCGTGAAACCTGCTGCTCGTCGCCGCGCCCGTGAGTGTGCCGTTCAGGCGCTCTACTCCTGGCAGTTGTCCCACAACGACATCGCTGATGTCGAATACCAGTTCCTGGCGGAACAGGACGTAAAAGATGTTGATGTTCTGTATTTCCGCGAACTGCTGTCCGGAGTGGCGACTAACAGCGCGTACCTCGACGGCCTGATGAAGCCCTACCTGTCCCGTCAGCTGGAAGAGCTGGGTCAGGTGGAAAAAGCGGTGCTGCGTATCGCGCTGTTTGAGCTATCCAAACGTGATGACGTACCGTATAAAGTGGCCATCAATGAAGCTATCGAACTGGCGAAAACCTTCGGCGCTGAAGATAGCCACAAGTTCGTCAACGGCGTGCTGGACAAAGCGGCTCCGGTAATTCGTCCCCACAAGAAGTAAACTGCAGGCCGGGTTTTGCGAGGGTCGCCTCGCAACCCGGCCTTATTTATTATTTTGCTGAGGCATAACGTATGGCATGTGGCGAATTCTCCCTGATTGCCCGTTATTTTGATCGCGTTAAAAGCGCTCGTCTTGATGTCGAAACCGGTATCGGCGACGACTGCGCTCTCCTGAATATTCCCGAGAAAAAAACGCTGGCAATCAGCACCGACACTCTGGTGGCGGGCAATCACTTCTTACCCGATATCGACCCGGCCGACCTCGCCTATAAAGCGCTGGCGGTAAACCTGAGCGACCTCGCGGCGATGGGCGCGGAGCCGGCGTGGCTCACCCTGGCGCTGACCTTGCCGGAGGTGGATGAAGCCTGGCTGGAAGCCTTCAGCGACAGCCTGTTTGTCCAGCTTGACTACTACGATATGCAGCTGATTGGCGGCGACACCACCCGCGGCCCGCTCGCCATGACCCTGGGTATCCACGGCTTTGTGCCGCCAGGGCGCGCCATGAAACGTTCAGGCGCGAAGCCGGGAGACTGGATCTATGTCACCGGCACCCCGGGGGACAGCGCCGCCGGCCTGGCGCTGTTGCAGAACCGTCTGACGGTGGATGCGCCGACGGATGCCGATTACCTGCTGGCCCGTCACCTGCGTCCGATGCCCCGCGTGCTGCAGGGCCAGGCGCTGCGCGACCTGGCGACGTCGGCCATCGATCTCTCCGACGGCCTGATCTCCGATCTGGGTCATATTCTCAAAGCCAGCGACTGCGGCGCGCGCATCGATCTTGATGCCATGCCGTACTCCGACGCCATGCTGCGCCAGGTTGAGCCCGAGCAGGCGCTGCGCTGGGCGCTCGCCGGTGGAGAAGATTACGAACTGTGCTTTACCGTACCGGAACTGAACCGCGGGGCGCTGGACGTGGCCCTTGGCCATCTAGGCGCGCGTTTTACCTGTATCGGACAGATTGCGCCGGAGAGCGAAGGTTTGCAGTTTATCCGTGACGGTAAGCCGGTCACGCTTGATTTAAAGGGATACGATCACTTTGCGTAGTCGAGACGAGGCGCTTAGCCGCCTGAGTATGCGTAATCCGTGGCATCTGCTGGCGACCGGCTTTGGCAGCGGCTTAAGCCCGGTGGTGCCGGGGACGATGGGCTCGCTGGCGGCGATCCCGTTCTGGTATCTGATGACTTTTCTCCCCTGGCAGCTCTACTCGCTGGTGGTGATGATGAGCATCTGTATCGGAGTCTATCTGTGCCATCGCACGGCCAAAGATATGGGCACCCATGACCACGGCAGCATCGTCTGGGACGAGTTCGTCGGGATGTGGATCACCCTGATGGCGCTGCCGACCCTCGACTGGCAGTGGGTGGCCGCCGGCTTCGTCATTTTCCGTATCTTCGATATGTGGAAACCGTGGCCGATTCGCTGGTTTGACCGCAATATTCACGGCGGAATGGGGATCATGGTGGACGATATCGTCGCCGGCGTGATCTCCGCCGGCGTGCTGTATGTTATTGGCCATCACTGGCCGATCGGTCTGCTTTGACCGCTGCTCCCCGGCAGCGCCATGCTGTCGGGGAAATCACGCCCGTCACTTAAATCCCACCACCGGATGCGGCTGATAGGGCGCCTCCAGTTTGTCGATCTGTTCCGAAGATAGCGTCAAATCCACCGCCTGCAGCAGGTCATCGAGCTGCTCCTGACGCGACGGACCGATAATCGGCGCGGCGACGCCGGGCTTGCTTAACAGCCAGGCGAGGGCGACCTGTGCGCGACTGGCGTCGAGCTCTTCCGCCACGTCCGCGAGATTCCCGGCGATCTGCGCGTCGTTCTCTTCGCTGGTGCTGTAAAGCGATTTGCCGAACTCATCCGAGACCAGCCGGGCGGTGGTCTCACCCCATGGGCGGGTCAGCCTGCCGCGCGCCAGCGGGCTCCACGGGATCACCGCCACGCCGTTACGCTGGCACAGGGGCAGCATCTCATTCTCTTCTTCCCGGTAAATCAGGTTGTAGTGATCCTGCATGGTGACGAAGCGCGCCCAGCCGTTCTGCTGCTGAAGCGCCAGCGCCTGGGCAAACTGCCGGGCATGCATGGACGAGGCGCCGATATAGCGCGCTTTGCCGGCTTTCACCACCTCGTCCAGCGCTTCGAGCGTCTCTTCAATCGGGGTGCTGTAGTCCCAGCGGTGGATCTGCAGCAGGTCGACATAGTCCATCCCGAGACGGCGCAGGCTGTCGTCGATGGAGCGCAGGATCTGCGCCCGGGAAAGCCCTTCCGCCAGATCGCCGACCTGGTGATAGACCTTGGTGGCGACAATCACCTCATCGCGGCGGGCAAAGTCGCGCAGGGCGCGGCCGACGATCTCTTCGCTGCTGCCGTCGGAGTAGCTGTTTGCGGTATCGAAGAAGTTGATGCCGCCTTCAATGGCGTGCTGAATGAGCGGGCGACTGCTCTCTTCCGGAAGCGTCCAGGCGTGCCTGCCGCGGTCCGGCTCGCCGAAGGTCATGCAGCCGAGGCAGAGTCGGGAAACACGTAAGGCAGTATCGCCGAGGGGGATATAGTGCATAGTGCGCTCCTGCTATTCATCAAGGGTATCCCTTAAGCATAGCAGGAGCGGGAGGGGCGATTATGCCAGCCAGTCGAGGATTTTGGCTTCAATGCCGGCGGCATCAAGGCCGAGGTCGGCGCGGATCTCTTCCTGAGTGCCCTGCGGAATAAAGACATCCGGCAGGCCAATATTGAGTACCGGTACCGCCCGGCGATGGGCCATCAGCACTTCATTCACGCCGCTGCCGGCGCCGCCCATAATGGCGTTCTCTTCCAGCGTCACCAGAACGTCGTGCTCGCCTGCCAGCTGCAGGATCAGCGCGGTATCCAGCGGCTTCACAAAGCGCATATCCACCAGGGTGGCGTTGAGTTTGTCCGCCACCGCCGCGGCTTCCGGCAGCAGGGTGCCGAAGTTAAGGATCGCTACCTTCTCGCCCTGGCGCTTCACGACCCCTTTGCCGATCGGCAGCGATGCCAGCGGCTCCAGCGTCGCGCCGGTGCCGCTGCCGCGCGGATAGCGCACCGCGCAGGGTCCGTCGCTGTAGTGGTAGCCGGTGTGCAGCATCTGGCGGCATTCATTTTCATCGCTCGGCGTCATCACCACCATATCCGGAATACAGCGCAGGAAGGAGAGATCGAACGCCCCCTGATGCGTCTGGCCGTCTGCGCCGACAATCCCGGCGCGGTCGATGGCAAACAGCACCGGCAGCTTCTGAATAGCCACATCGTGGATCACCTGATCGTAGGCTCGCTGCAGGAACGTGGAGTAGATGGCGACGACGGGCTTGTAGTCGCCAATCGCCAGTCCGGCGGCGAAGGTGACCGCATGCTGCTCGGCGATGGCGACGTCAAAGTACTGATCGGGGAATTTCTTCGAAAATTCCACCATCCCTGAACCTTCGCGCATCGCCGGGGTGATGGCCATCAGCTTGCTATCTTTGGCCGCCGTTTCGCACAGCCAGTCGCCGAAGATTTTCGAGTAGGAGGGGAGACCGCCGCTGCTTTTGGGCAGCACGCCGCTGGTATGGTCGAACTTCGGCACCGCGTGGAAAGTGATCGGGTCTTTCTCGGCGGGCTCATAGCCGCGGCCTTTTTTGGTCATAATATGCAGGAACTGCGGGCCCTTCAGGTCACGCATGTTCTTCAGAGTGCTGACCAGACCGAGCACATCGTGGCCATCCACCGGGCCGATATAGTTAAAGCCCAGCTCTTCAAACAGCGTCCCAGGCACCACCATGCCTTTGATATGCTCTTCGGTCCGCTTAAGCAGCTCTTTAATCGGCGGTACGCCGGAGAAGACCTTTTTGCCGCCTTCGCGCAGGGTGGAGTAGAGCTTACCGGAGAGCAGCTGCGCCAGATGATTGTTCAGCGCGCCGACGTTCTCGGAGATCGACATTTCATTGTCATTCAGCACCACCAGCAGATCGGGTTTGATATCTCCGGCGTGGTTCATCGCCTCAAACGCCATGCCGGCGGTGATCGCCCCGTCGCCAATCACGCACACCGCGCGCCGCTGCTTATCCTCTTTCGCGGCGGCGATAGCCACCCCGATGCCAGCGGAAATGGAGGTGGAGGAGTGACCGACGCTCAGTACGTCGTACTCGCTCTCACCGCGCCACGGGAAGGGGTGCAGGCCGCCTTTCTGGCGAATGGTGCCGATTTTGTCGCGGCGGCCGGTCAGAATTTTATGCGGGTAGGCCTGGTGGCCGACGTCCCAGATCAGGCGATCGAAGGGCGTGTTATAGACGTAGTGCAGCGCCACGGTCAGTTCCACGGTGCCGAGGCCAGAGGCAAAGTGACCGCTGGAGCGGCTGACGCTGTCCAGCAGGTAGCGCCGCAGCTCATCACACAGCTTCGGCAGGCTCTCTTTTGGCAACAGGCGCAACTCCTGGGTGGAATCTACCAGCGCCAGGGTCGGGTATTTGGCAATATCAAAACTCATCAGAGACTCATTTATTGTTTATTTATCGCGCTGAATAATGTAATTCGCGAGCGCTTCCAGTGCCGAAGTATCCAGAGATTGTGCGGCCAGTTCATCTAACGACCGGCGGGCATCAGCGATCAGGTCGTGCGCTTTCTTCCGGGCTTGCTCAAGGCCCAGGAGGGCGGGATAGGTGCTTTTACCCAATTGCTGGTCGGCACCCTGACGTTTGCCAAGGGTCGCAGTATCCCCTACCACGTCGAGAATGTCATCCTGGACCTGGAAGGCCAGGCCGATATTTTCCGCATAGCGATCCAGCGCGGGAAGGGCGGCGCGCCCACGTTCGCCAGCGCTCAGCGCCCCCATGCGGACGGCGGCGCGGATCAGCGCGCCCGTTTTGTGGCGGTGGATACGCTCCAGCGCCTGCAGATTCACCTGCTGTCCTTCCGCCTGCAGATCCAGCGCCTGGCCGCCGCACATGCCCGCCACGCCGCTGGCCTGCGCCAGTTCGGAAACCATCGCCAGACGATCCCGGTCAGGGACGTCCGTCATCGGCGCATCACTGAGTATAGAAAACGCCAGCGTTTGCAGGGCATCTCCCGCAAGAATTGCGTTGGCTTCGCCAAATTTAATATGGCAGGTCGGCAGTCCGCGACGCAGATCGTCATCATCCATCGCCGGCAAATCATCATGCATCAGGGAATAAGCATGAATGCATTCGACCGCGGCGGCAGGGGCGTCCAGCGTGGTGCGGCTCACGCCGAACATCTCGCCGGTAGCGTAGACAAGGAAGGGACGCAGGCGTTTACCGCCTAAGAGTGCGCCATAATGCATCGCTTCCACCAGCGGAGTGTTCTGAAAGGGCTGCGGCGCGATAAAACGGCGCAGCGCCTCGTTAGCCTGTTCCACACAGGCCTGCAATTGTTGCGGGAAATCCATTTATTCAGCGTCCGGCGTAAAAGGCGTGGTCGGGGAATCTTCACTATCCGCCAGCAGGATCTGCACGCGCTGTTCGGCCTGCTGTAGCTGGCTTTGCCCCTGGCGGGCCAGCTGGACCCCGCGCTCAAATTCGCTGAGCGCTTCTTCTAACGGCAAATCGCCGCTTTCCAGACGGTTAACGATCTGCTCCAGTTCGCCCAGCGCAGTTTCAAAGCTGGCCGGGGCCTCATTTTTCTTTGGCATAGTGAATGTAGACTCTTGTTATGTCGCGACGGCAATACCGGGTATGGTAACGAAGTCACGCGTGTAAGCAAATAACGCGCAATGGTGATATACTCCGCGCCCAGGATGCAGGCACCGGTGTGCGCTGCTTTACAACTTTTGCTTAAAGCCCCGTCGGGCTTGCCAACGAACTATTGTCGCCATGAAGTTTATCATTAAATTGTTCCCGGAAATCACCATCAAAAGCCAATCTGTGCGGTTGCGCTTCATTAAAATCTTAACCGGGAACATTCGTAACGTTCTCAAAAACTATGACGAGACGCTGGCCGTCGTTCGTCATTGGGATCATATCGAAGTTCGCGCGAAAGATGAAAATCAGCGCCCGGCTATTCGCGATGCGCTGACCCGTATTCCCGGCATCCACCATATTCTGGAAGTCGAAGACGTACCGTTCACCTCGCTGCACGATATTTTTGAGCAGACGCTGCCGCTGTGGCGCGAGGCGCTGGAAGGCAAAACCTTCTGCGTGCGGGTGAAGCGTCGCGGCAAACATGAATTCACCTCAATTGAGGTGGAGCGCTACGTCGGCGGCGGCCTGAATCAGCATATTGAAACGGCGCGCGTGAAGCTGACCGACCCGGACGTCACCGTCAATCTTGAGATTGAAAACGATCGCCTGCTGCTGGTGAAAGGCCGCTATGAAGGTATCGGCGGCTTCCCGATCGGCACGCAGGAAGATGTGCTGTCGCTGATTTCCGGCGGCTTTGACTCCGGCGTCTCCAGCTACATGCTGATGCGCCGCGGCTGCCGTGTGCACTACTGCTTCTTTAACCTTGGCGGCGCCGCCCATGAGATTGGCGTCCGCCAGGTCGCGCATTATCTGTGGAACCGCTTCGGCAGCTCGCACCGCGTTCGCTTTGTGGCGATTAACTTTGAGCCGGTGGTCGGCGAAATCCTCGAAAAAGTGGATGACGGTCAGATGGGCGTGGTGCTCAAGCGCATGATGGTCCGCGCCGCGTCAAAGGTCGCGGAACGCTACGGCGTGCAGGCGCTGGTCACCGGCGAAGCGCTGGGCCAGGTCTCCAGTCAGACTCTCACCAACCTGCGCCTGATCGACAACGTCTCCGATACCCTGATCCTGCGTCCGCTGATTTCGCACGATAAAGAGCACATCATCGACCTGGCCCGCGAGATCGGCACGGAAGATTTCGCCCGCACCATGCCGGAGTACTGCGGCGTGATCTCCAAAAGCCCGACCGTGAAGGCGGTGAAGGCGAAGATTGAAGCGGAAGAAGAACACTTCGATTTCAGCATCCTCGATAAAGTGGTGGAAGAGGCGAGCAATATCGATATCCGCGAAATCGCCCAGCAGACGGAAGAGACGGTGGTGGAAGTGGAAACCGTGACCGGCTTTGGCGCCAACGATGCGATCCTCGATATTCGCTCCATCGACGAGCAGGAAGACAAGCCGCTGAAGGTCGAGGGGGTTGAGGTCGTTTCCCTGCCGTTCTACAAGCTGAGCACCAAATTTGGCGATCTCGATCAGAGCAAAACCTGGCTGCTGTGGTGCGAACGCGGGGTGATGAGCCGTCTGCAGGCGCTTTATCTGCGCGAGCAGGGTTTCAGCAACGTAAAAGTTTATCGCCCGTAACAGGTTGTTATGATGCAAAAGGCCTTCCCTGATGGAAGGCCTTTTTACTATTGGCAGGGGCGTGTATTAGCGCAGGGTCAGCGCCAGGTCATTCAGCTGATCGATGACAATATTCCAGCCCTCGAAAAATCCCATCTGCTCATGCTGCTCGCGGGTTTCATCGTCGGCATGCAGCACCGTGGCCGTATAGCGACACCCGCCCTGTTCATCGGCAAAGGTGATGATGGCCGTCATCGCGAAGGGGGAAACGGCGGGACGATAATCCGCCGTCAGCATCGAGGTCATGACGATTTTTTGTTGCGGGATAACCTCAAGAAAACAGCCGGGGTTATCGCTGCGTTCACCGTCAGGGCCGTGCATCACGGTGTGAAAGGCCCCGCCGGCGCGAAAATCAAAGGCCAGCACCTCGGTTTGCCAGGGCTTCGGGCACCACCAGGTTTTGAGTAATGCCGGGTCGGCCCACGCGCGCCACAGGGCAGGGACGGGCGCGCTGAGCAGGCGGCTGATAACAAGATCGCGAGAATCGGTTGCGCTACGGGACATGCTACGACTCCTCAGGAAAAGGGGGAGCCAGTCCGCGGCGCGGACCGGCTATCAGGCTTCGTAGTAATTATAGATGCCGGCGGCCATCACCAGCTGCGAGGCGACTTCATACGCTTTCTCGCGCCCCACCAGCAGATCGATCATTTTCAGGGCGAAATCAATCGATGTTCCCGGCGCCTGGCTGGTTAACAGATTCACCCGTGGATCCCAGACCACCCGTTTATCCTGCCACTGATCGGCGGGGATATGATCCTTCAGCGCCGGAAAACCGGTCATGTTGCCGATCGGGAACAGCTGATGGGGCACCAGCACGGTCGCCGGGGCGGCACAGATGGCGGCCACAATGCGCCCGGAGAGATGGAACTGTCGGACGGTTTCCACCAGCAACGGGCTGTCGCGGAAGCACTCTGCGCCCTTGATACCGCCCGGGAGGACGATGATATCGAAATCGCCATCGGCCACCTCGACCAGCGGGGCATCCGCCAGCAGTTTGACGCCGCGCGAGCAGACGATGGTCAGATTGCCGTCGCTGGCGACGCTGGCGGTGGTCACTTTGACTCCGCCGCGAACCAGCAGGTCGATGGTGGTGACCGCTTCGGTCTCTTCGCTACCAGGGGCGAGGCAAATCAGTGCCGACGCGCTCATATTCATTCTCCTTACGCTTGACCAGTTCAAATAAGCGGGCGTTTTCCGGTACGGCAACGCCGTGGGCGCGGGCGCGGTTGAGCAGAAAACCGGTGATATAGTCGATCTCCGTGTGCCGCTGGGCGCGAACGTCCTGCAGCATGGATGAGATATTTTCTGCCGTACTTTCAATCACCTGTTCGACATAAAATAGCAGGTTTTCCGCCGAGGTATGAATACCTTCGCGCTCCATCACTGCCGCCACCTCGCGACAAATGGCCGCAACTTCCTGCGGATAGTCGCGCAGATCGCCGTTTTTACATCCTTTTAGCGCGGTCAGGGGGTTAATCACGCAGTTAACCGCCAGCTTGCGCCAGGTGGCCGAGAAGATATTGTTGTGCCAGGCGACATCCGGCAGCACGCTCTGCAGCACTTCAGCGAGGTAGCTGTAGTCCTCTTCGTAGCTTTTCGCCGGCCCGATATGCGTGGTGCCCTGGGCGACGTGGATGATGACATTCCCGTCGCGGCGCGCCGCCTGGGTGGTGGAGGCCAGCAGCAACGGCTGTTTCACGCTGCGCAGCTCCTCGACGGTTCCCATGCCGTTATGCACCAGCACAATCGGCGTGGTGACCGGCAGGATCGCGGCCAGGTGCTTCACCGCGTTTGAAACCTGCCAGGCTTTTAAGGTGACAATCAGCAGCTCGCTGCTGGCAAGAAAATCGGGGTCGTTGGCCGTCAGCGACTCGTTGAACACCGAGCCGTCGGTTTCAATGACGTTGACGCTACAGAATGGCTGCGGTACGCGTAGCCAGCCCTGGACTTCATGTCCCTGTTTGCACAACGCGGTCAGCCATAGTTGTCCCAGTGCACCGCATCCCAGTACGGTTACTTTCATTGTTCCTCCTCATCTGCCGCTACCCCAGGCGCTGATGGCTAAAGTATATCTCGTCGCTTTTCGCATCGTCGGACGGAAAGGGGGGTTCGGCGTCGTCGGGCAGCATGGGGAAAATAGCGCGAGCGTTGCGTAATCAGCTAAGCTTCCGGGATAACAAGTTGAGTTATGCCGCGTTGCAGGTATTATGCAACGCAAAAGAAACGGAAGGAGAGGAAAAGATGCCATCTTTCGATATTGTCTCTGAAGTTGATCTTCAGGAAGCCCGTAACGCGGTGGACAACGCGAGCCGCGAAGTCGAGTCGCGTTTTGATTTTCGTGGCGTTGAAGCCACGTTTGAATTAAACGACGCCAACAAGACCATTAAAGTGCTGAGCGAGTCTGACTTCCAGGTGAATCAGCTGCTGGATATCCTGCGCGCCAAGCTGCTCAAGCGCGGCATTGAAGGCACCTCCCTCGACGTGCCGGAAGATATCGTACACAGCGGTAAAACCTGGTTTGTTGAAGCGAAGCTGAAACAGGGCATTGAAAGCGCGGTGCAGAAGAAGATCGTTAAACTGATCAAAGACAGCAAGCTGAAAGTGCAGGCCCAGATTCAGGGCGAAGAGATCCGCGTGACCGGTAAGTCCCGCGACGATCTGCAGTCGGTGATGGCGCTGGTGCGTGGTGGCGATCTGGGACAACCGTTCCAGTTCAAAAACTTCCGCGACTAAGGCGGCAGACTGACAGCAAAAAGCGGGGAATTCCCCGCTTTTTTTATACCCCTTTGATGAGCTGCTCTATCTCGAAGCGGTTGGTGACCTTGCTGTCGATTTTGATATACACCGAACGCTCCTCGGGCACCACCAGCGCCTGATGAACCCCGCTGGCGCTGAGCAGACGCGCCTGCAGCGCGCTGTCGACCACCACGCCGTCCGGTACCTCCACCCGCAGACTGCTGACGTAGGGCGGCTCGCTCATGGTGCTGGCCACCAGCAGCCACAGCATCGCCAGCAGCGCGCCCAGCAGAAACACGGTCTGTGAATCAAAGAAACCATCGACCCAGCCGCCAAGGGCGCCGCCAATCGCCACCCCGAGGAACTGGCTGGTGGAGTAGACGCCCATCGCGGTGCCTTTATAGCCCGCCGGCGACTCTTTGCTAATCAATGACGGCAGTAGCGCTTCCAGCAGGTTAAACGCCAGGAAGAAGAGCTGAACGCCCGCTACCAGTTCCCAGAAGTAGCCTCCGGCGCCCCAGAGGACAATTTCCGCAATCAGCAGGATGGCCACGCAGAGCAAAAAGACGCGCTTCATCTTGCGCTTCACTTCGGCGTAGATAATAAACGGCACCACCGAGATGAAGGAGATAACCATGGTGACCAGGTAAATCTTCCAGTGCTCGGCGGCCGGGAAGCCGGCGGCCTCCAGCTGTCCGGGTAGCGCGACAAACGTGGACATCAGCATGATGTGCAGGCACATGATGCCAAAGTTGAGCTTCAGCAGGCGCGGCTCCGCCAGCACCTTGCTAAAGCAGCCTTTCACCATCCCGGATTCGCGGTTAAGCACATGATTCTGGCTGTTGGGAACCACCCACAGGGTGAGCAGGATGCCGACGGTCGCCAGGATGGCGATCATCCAGAACAGGGCGTGCAGGCCCAGCTGATGGGTAATAATCGGCCCCAGCACCATGGCGATAGCGAAAGTGACGCCGAAGCTGACGCCAATAAACGCCATCGCTTTGGTGCGGTTCTGTTCGCGGGTGAGATCGGAGAGCAGGGCCATGACCGCGGCGGCGATGGCGCCGGAACCCTGCAGGGCGCGGCCAAGAATGATGCCCCAAATGGAGTCGGTGAGCGCGGCGATGACGCTGCCGAGCACGAAGATAAGCAGGCCGCCGACGATCAACGGCTTACGGCCAATACGGTCAGATAACAGTCCGAAGGGGATCTGGAACACCGCCTGCGCCAGACCGTAGATGCCGATCGCCAGGCCAATCAGCGCTTCACTGGCGCCCTGCAATGCCATGCCATACGTGGTCAGAACCGGCAGGACCATAAACATGCCAAGCATGCGCAGGGAGAATACCGTCCCCAAACCCCAGGTCGCGCGCAGTTCCCCTGGCGTCATTTTGTTATCGTTCATTACCACCTCAATATAAAAACTGCGCCTAGTGTAGCGGCGGGGGGTAAGAAGCGTAAATAAATGTTTGTTTAACAGATATTACGGGGCTGTTGCGTGATGCGACAAGTTGGTAAAAATCAATAAACCAGTGGAGGGGGACTCCACTGGCGAGGGGGAAAATTAAGGTAAAGTAAAGTCAACCCACTGGCTGCCGGCATCAGCCGATTTGACGCACTGCTCGACCCAGTAGACGCCGTGCAGCCCGGCTTCGACGTCCGGATACCAGAAGTCTTGCAGGAAGGCGCGATCGTCACGGTCCGTGGCGTCAATCGCCTGCGCATAGCGGCGATAGAGATTGGCCCAGGCTTCAAACAGCCCTTCCGGGTGGCCGCCGCCGATGCGATCGTCCGCCAGCGCGTTTGCGCTCAGGTAGGGCATCCCGCGTTCCAGAATGCGCGCCGGCTCGCCCTGCACCTCATAGCTGAGCTGGTTAGGATGCTCATCCCACCATTCGATACTCGCCTTTTCGCCGACGATGCGCACTTTTTGCGAGTGCATGGCGCCGCTGTTCACCGCGCTGGTCCACATCGAGCCAACCGCGCCGTTGTCATACTCCATCAGGACAAAGGCGTTATCTTCCAGCGGCGCGCGGGAGGGGACAAAGCTCTGGCGGGAGCACATCAGCCGTTTGATATTGAGCTGCGGCGCCATGGTTTCGGCGACAAACAGGGGATGGGTGGCCAGATCCCCCAGCACATAGCTGGGCCCGGCGAACTTCGGCGTTACGCGCCAGCGGGTGGATTCTGCCTGCAGCTCGACGGCCTGGTTATGAAAGCCGTGGGCGAACTGCATATTGACGATGCGGATCTCGCCGAGCAGCCCATCGGCAATCATCTGCCGCGCCTGCTGGATCATCTGATAGCCGGCGTAGCCGTAGGTGACGCCGACGATTTTGTTCTGTTTTTTGCTCAGGTCCACCAGCTCGCGCGCCTCTTCGGCGGTAAAGCAGAGGGGCTTTTCACAGATGACGTGGAGGCCCGCTTCCAGCGCCGCTTTGGTGATGGCGAAATGGGTATTGTTCGGGGTGGTGACCGAGACGACCTCGATCCCGTCAGGACGGCGGGCTTCTTCACGAAACAGGGTCTGGTAGTCGGCGTAGCAGCGCTCCGGCGCGATGCCCAGCTGCTCACCAAACGCGCGCCCGCGCTCGGCATCAACGTCAAGCGCGCCGGCCAGCAGGGTGTAAACATTGTCACGCAGCGCCGCACAGCGGTGGCTGTAGCCGATCTGGCTGGTTCCCCCGCCGCCGACCATGCCCCAACGCAGGGAACGGGATAAGGGTTTCAGACCGTTTAACATGGTGCTCTCCTTTTTGAAATCATTCGCACTCTGAGGCGCTCAATGCCGACGCCTGCGGCAACGCGCATCCGGATAAACTGACCTAAACTTAAGGAAATGTTTGTTCTGTTTCAATTGTTATGTGGAATTTATTTTTCATATATGCGAAGGGGATCGAATAAGCAGAAGTTTATTTTCTGCTGGATTGAAAAGAGGAGAGGGGAAACAACGGCAATGGGTGCAGGCCGGACGGTTGCGGAGTACTTTTCGTTACACGGCAAGATGAAATAAATGTTCTTTTTAGCCGCAGCGCGCGGTGCAATCCGCAGATTGCACCGGAGGAAGGATACCGCATTACGCTCCGCGCACAGACGCGGGGGCTGGCGAAGCGGCGGGAGGATTACCTGCGGCGAAGATGCCCTTCGCCGCCAGGCCTGCGACGGTGAGGGCAGCCGGGATGCCGAGGATCAAAAAGACGCTTTCGAAGGGCAGGTTGAGCGCCATCATCTCAGCGCCGGCAAAGGCGCTGAGGATCGCGCCGATCCGCCCGACGCCGTGCATCCAGCTGGAGCCGGTCGCCCGCGCCTGCGTGGGGTAGTAACGGGCGGAGAGGGCGTTCATGCCCGTATTGGCGCCGTTCAGGCAGGCGCCGCTGATAAACGCCAGCATGCAGAGCAAGGCAAAGCTGCCCGCGGCGTAGCCCATCGCCATGGTAAACAGGCCGCCGACGGCGTAGATCATTCCCAGCGCGCGATGGGGATTGATGCGGTCCATCAGCCAGCCGGCAAACAGCGAGCCGAGTGTGCCTCCCGCCTGGTAGATCGCCGTCATCACGGCCGCCTGGCTGACGGTAAGCCCGACCTCCTTAACCAGCGTTGGCAGCCAGCTGCCGAGAATATAGACCAGGAACAGCCCCATAAAATAGACCAGCCATAGCATCAACGAGCCAAAGCCGTACTGGCGGGAGAGCACAATGCGCATCGCGTTGCCGGCCGCCGGCTGCGCCGGCAGGATAAACGTCACGTTGTCGCTGATTTGTCCGGGATAAAGACGATTAAGGATGGCGCGAATGCGCGCCGCTGGCGCTTGTTTGATCACCAGAAAACGAACCGATTCCGGCAACCGCCAGATAAGCAGGGGGGCAAACAGCAGCGGCAGAATGCCGCCGAGCGCCATCAGCGAGTGCCAGCCAAACTGCGGGATCAGCCATGATGCGGTGAATCCTCCGGCCGCCGCGCCGAAGGTGAAGCCGCAGAAGATGACGGTAATAATAAATGAGCGCTGGCGTTCCGGAGCGTATTCCGACACCAGCGTCCCGATGTTCGGCATCGCGGCGCCCAGTCCAAGGCCGGTCATAAAGCGGAAGAACATCATCTGCTCAATGTTGTGCGAGAAGGCGGTGGCGATGGTCCAGAAGCCGAAGAAAAAGACGCTGTTGATGATGATCTTTTTGCGTCCCAGCCAGTCGGCGAGCGGGCCAGAGAAAATAGCGCCCAGCGCGAGGCCGATCAGCGCGGCGCTGATCACCAGGCCCAGCTGGTGGTTGCTTACCCCCCACTCCAGCTTCAGCGTCGGGGCGATAAAGCCCATGATCGCGATATCAAACCCATCGAGAGCGATAACGCAAAAGCCGAGAAAAATAATCTGCTTTTGAAAGCGGCTCAGCGGGTTACGGTTAATTAACTCTCTGACATCCAGGCGTTGAGTCTGTGTCATAGCGGATTCCTTATGCGCAGGAGCGCAGGTAGGGCTGCGCGGCAGTGAACA
Organism: Klebsiella sp. JN_Kp127; assembly: GCF_040062505.1. NCBI lineage: Bacteria > Pseudomonadati > Pseudomonadota > Gammaproteobacteria > Enterobacterales > Enterobacteriaceae > Klebsiella > Klebsiella sp. JN_Kp127. The sequence continues at coordinate 239,331 of NZ_JBEAHS010000054.1, read as the reverse complement.
GTAATTGCGCCCGCTGGAGGGGCGGCAGGGCGCCCTGCTCGCCGTCGAGCGGCACCTCGAGGGAGACCGGCAGCGTCGCCGGCAGAGCCGACATCAGACCGTGCAGATCCAAACCGCCTTCCCCCGGCACGTTGCGCGCTGAGCGGGCCTGGCGGATGAGCTCCTGCTCGCTTTCCGGCCGCTGCGCCGCGCCATCGCAGAGCTGCATATAGTTCAGATGATGCGCGGGCAGGCTGGAGAGGGCGGCGAGCGATTCTCCCGCGCGCCAGAAATGAAGGGCGTCCACCAGGATGCCAATATCCTCCCGCCCGCTGGCGGCGATCAGCGCCTGCGCATCGGCGATCGTGCGCAGCTGGGTCCAGGGCATTGGCTCAAGGTTCATGGTCAGGCCAAACGGGCGGCCGGCCGCGGCGAGTGTGGCCAGGTTGTCGGCGCTGCGCTGCAGGTTGTCGTCATTCCCGGCGACTAACACCTGCCCGGCGCCAAGCCGCGCGGCGGTCTCCATAAAGCGCTGCAGCCGATCGTCGAGGGTAAACCCCGGGCTCAGGCGGACGATCTCCACGTCCGAGACGCGGATGCCGGTTTCCATCAGCGCGGCCAGGGTCGCGCGGACGGCGGGGGTATCGCCCAGCATATCGTAGTCCGGGTCGGCGGGGGTGGCGGGCAGCAGCCGCAGACCCACGTGGGTAAAACCGGTTCTGGCCGCTATCCGCACCTGTTCGGGGGGAGAGACATCGAGCAGGCTCAGCGCGGCGAGCGATAGGGTACGCATGTTCATAAATGGCTCCGGTTCAGTTGCAGGTGAAGTTAGCCAGGGTTATTGCCGTCCCTGGTTGTTATTGCTCTGTTTTTATTGTGTTTTCAGCCAGTTTTTTGCCCACCAGGTAGCCGAAGGTCATCGCCGGCCCGAGGGTGATCCCTCCGCTGGGGTAATAGCCGCGCATCACGCTCGACATGTCGTTGCCGATGGCGAACAGGCCCGGTATCGGCTGCTGCTGCCCGTCCAGCACCCGAGCGTGTGCGTCGGTTTGCAATCCGCTGAAGGTGCCCAGCGAGCCGGGCAGAATGCGCACCGCGTAGAACGGCCCTTCGCGCAGCGGTCCGAGCGTCACCTGATGGTCACCCTGCGCGCGGTTATAGGCCGATGCGCCGCGGTGAAAATCGACGTCTTCACCGGTGCTGGCGAAGTGATTAAAGCGTTCAACGGTTTCCGCCAGCGCATCGGTATCGATGGCGCACCGTTTCGCCAGCTCGGCCAGGGTGTTTCCTCGCAGCAGATAGCCGGTACGCAGCCAGGCGGTAGGGGTGAACGGGAAGGGCCTGGCGTGGCCCAGGCCATAGCGGCGCAGCGCGCGCCGATCGGCCAGCAGCCAGGCCTGCGGCGTGTCGCCCGTGGGCGTCGCCGCCAGCAGGGCGGCGATAAAGTCGTGATAGGAGTCGGCCTCGTTAACAAAGCGTTTGCCGTTAGGCAGGACGGCGATCACCCCGGGCTTGGCTCGCTCCACCAGATGGGGAAACATCAGCTGCTGGCCGCTGGCGAGGGTGACGCGGGACACCGGCGCCCAGGCCAGCGGGTGGCGCAGGCGGGTATCGAACTGGCCGCCGACGGATTCGCCAAGGCGGATCCCCTCGCCCTGATTGTCAGGCGGCGCGGCGGAGAAATGGCCGTAGCCCTCCGCGGCGTGAGGCACCACCTGCGCCAGGCGCTGCCGATCGTGGGGAAAACCGCCGCAGGCGAGCACCACGGCGCCCGCTTCGACGTGCATCTCCCCGTCATCGCTGCGCAGCACCGCGCCGGACACGCCCTGCGGCCCCTGCAGCAGCCGAACCGCAGGCGCATTGAGTTGAAAGCGCACTCCGGCGTCGAGGGCGGATCGCAGCAGACGGGCGACCAGCGCATTGCCATTGACCAGATGCTGCCCCCGTCCGGCGCGCAACCGCTGCCAGCCGTGGCGCAGCAGGCGGCGGGCGGCATACAGCGCGGAGCGCGGCGAGCGGGTGGCGTTAAAAAAATGCGCCATGTCCGCGCCGCCGGCGATGCCCATCCCGGCCAGGCTGATGGTCTCCAGCGGCGGGCGCAGTCGGTGGAGCCAGTCGCCGAGCAGGCGGCCATCGTAGGGCTGAGCGGTCACCGACCGCCCACCGTTCGCCGCGCCCGGCGACGCGTGAAAATCCGGCATAGCGCTGCCTGACAGAAACTTCACCGCCGTCCGCTGATGAAAAAAATCCACCATTTCCGGCCCGTGACGCAGGAAGGTCTGCAGGCGAACGTCGGCGGCTTCGCCCCCCATCTCATGCTGCAGATAGGTCAGCGGAGCATCGGCCGCTTCGTCGATGCCCTCCGCCCGCGCCAGCGGGTTACGGGGGATCCACAGCCAGCCGCCGGACCAGGCGCTGGTTCCGCCGAGCACTGACGCCTTCTCCGCCACCATGACGCTGGCGCCGTGCATTGCCGCGGTGACCGCGGCAGAGAGTCCCGCCGCGCCGGAGCCGACCACCAGCATATCCACCTTCACAGGCCCGCTCATGATGGACTCCTTACTGCAATGGTGAAAAGGCGGTGGGGCGCATCAGCACCGACTCGAGGCGCTCCACGGCGGCCAGTTCGCGATTTTTCCGCGAGAAGGTCTGCCAGCGCTCGTCCTGGGCCATCCGCGCGCGGCGTACCAGGCGATCGTCCAGGCTTTCGTAAGCCCAGATGTGCACTACCTGATTGACCACGCCGATCTCGGTAAAGAAGAAGCCGATCAGTTTGCCGAGATGGTCAGTTTGCACCGCCAGGGCATCGCTTTGGTACAGCGCCAGCCAGTCGGCCATTTTCAGCGGATTGATGGTGTAGGTGCGTTTTTCGTAGATCATGATGTTTTCCTGATTAGTGGGTGGCGGGTTGCGCCAGATGGCAGGCGGCGAGGTAGCCAAACGTCAGCCCCGGGCCAAGGGTGATGCCGGGACCCGGGTAGGTGCCGGCCATCAGCGAATCCATGTCGTTTCCCACCGCGTACAGCCCCGCGATAGGCTTTCCTTCGGCGTTGACGACCTGGGCATCGGCGGTGGTGACCAGACCCCGGGAAGTCCCCAGATCGCCGGTATAGAGTTTGATGGCATAGAACGGCGCGCTGAGCAGGGGAGCGTTGCAGGCGTCAGGGTGATGGCCCGGATCGCCCATCGCCCGGTTATAGCTGTTGCCGCCTTTGGCAAACTCACGGTCCACGCCCTGCGCGGCGTCACGATTGTAGCGGGCGACCGTCTCGCTCAGGGTGTGGGCATCCAGCCCAAGCTGCTGCGCCAGCGCGGCCAGGGTGTCGGCTTTGTGCAGATAGCCGGCGGCGATCAGGGCGTCATTGTTCACCGGCGCCGGGCGCGCCAGCCCGAGGCCGTAACGCTTCATCGCCTGGGCGTCGCACAGTAAAAAGCAGGGGGCATTCTCCGCAGCACGCTGCATCGCGCTGGCAAAATGGTGATAGGAGCTGGACTCATTAACGAAGCGTACCGCCCGCTGATTGACGGCAATCACGCCCGGCTTGGCCCGGTCGGTCACCAGGTGGGGGAAGCGCTCCTCGCTGCCGTCGGACCGGGTCAGCACCGATACCGGCGCCCAGAAAAAGTTGGATGCCCGATCGGCTCCCTCGCGAGCGTTAAGCGCCGCCGCGAGACGCAGCGCGGCGCCATCATTGGCCGGCGGCGACATGGTGAAGTGCTCTCGGGTGTCAGGCCGATAGCGCGCCGCCAGCGCGCCAGCGGCAAAACCGCCTGCGGCCAGCACCACTCCGCGCCGGGCGTGCAGCGTCTCTCTTTGCCCCTGACACTCGATCTCTACCCCGGTGACCGCGCCTTGCGCTTCGCACAGTGCCAGAACATTGACATTCAGCCGCAGGCTCATGCCTTTACGCAGCGCCGTGGTCGCCATGCGGGCAATCAGCGCATTGCCCATCGCCAGGCGGGTGCCGCGAGGGTATGTCACCCGGTCGCGGGCGTAGCGCAGCAGCAGTCGGGTGCAATGGGCCAGGGAGCGCAGCGAGCGACGCATATCGAGAAAATGTTGAATGTCGGCGCGGTTGACCATCATTCCGCCAAACAGCAGCATCCCCGGCGGCGGCGAACGCAGGTCGCGAAACGCGTCACCCAGTTCACGGCCGTCATACTCCACCACCTCCAGCGCCCGACCGACGTCGACGGCGCCGGGCTCATCCGGATAGTAATCAGGTGAGAGTGGGCGCAGGCTATATTTCACCGCCCCCTCGCGCTCCAGAAAGGCGAGGGCCTCTCGCCCGGCGCTGATAAACGCCTCGGCGATATCTTCGCGGTAGTGGGCCTCGCCGATAATGGTTCGCAGATAGGTTTTGATCGCTTCGGCGCTACCGCTTTTGCCCGCGGCGCGCGCCTGGTCGGTATCGTGCAGCCACACGGCGCCGCCAGAGATGGCCGAGGTGCCGCCGAACTGACCGGCTTTCTCCAGCATCAGCACCGACAGCCCTTTGCAGCTGGCGGTGACCGCGGCGGCAAAGCCAGCGGCGCCGCTGCCGATGACGATCACGTCCCAGCTCTTCATGCCGCCGCTCCCTGCGCCGGCGGGATGGCGCCGATAAACTGGCCCATCAGCGTCATCTGCGCCAGCGCCATTTCCGGCCCGGTCTGTACCCGGCAGCCGCGGGCGGCGGCGAAGGTGAGCAACGGCGTCATCACCGGGGCGGTGACAACGTCAGCCACGTGGGTGGCGCTGCCGAGCGTCTCCAGCAGCGCCTGCGGCAGGGGCAGCGCATCAAATCCGGCCATGCCGGCCGGCGAGCCGTTGACCAGCAGATCGACGCCGTGCAGGGTGTCCGGCAGCGCGCTCAGTCGCACCGCCGGAAAGGCTTCAGCCAGAAGATCGTGCAGGCGTTGCCGGGTGGCGGGGTTTTGATCGTGCAGAGCCAGCTGACGGAGCCCCGCCTCGCACAATCCCCAGGCGATGGCGCTGCCGACGCCGCCGCAACCGGAGAGCAGCGCCTGCTTACCTGCCGGCTGAAAACCCTGAGCCTCGGCGGCGAGCAGAAAGCCGACGCCGTCCAGCATATCGCCCTGTAACCGGCCATCCGCCAGCTTGCGGATCACATTGATGGCGTTGAGTCGGCGGGCGCGCGGCGTAAGCTCGTCGACCAGCGCGGCGGCGCGTTGTTTATGCGGCACCGTCACCAGCACGCCGCTCATGTTCTGCCAGCCGCGCAGGGCGTTGAGGTAGGCGGCCACCGCGTCCGGGGCGATATCCACCGGGATCATGACGCTGTCCATGTGCTGTTCGGCAAAGTAGCGGTTGAAGTTATCCGGTGATTTCACCTGGGCAATCGGATGACCAATCACGGCGACAACCTGGGTAGTTCCACTGACCATTGCAAACCTCATTTGTTAAATGAATGTTGTGAAAGTATTTCAGTGGAAGCTGGGAGCGACAACGCAGAATTCGGACATGTCGGTTGTTAATCGCACGATCGCTGCGATAATCGCAGGAAATCGATAATGATGTTGCAAAAATGTGAGCGAATATGCAAAACACCATTCATCCTCGCGATCTGATCGTCGGTTTACAAAAAGGGTTGGCGCTCATCCAGCTTTTTTCTAAAACCTGCCCAAAGCTCACCGTCGCTCAGGCGGCGAAAATGAGCGGCCTGACGCAAAGCGCGGCACGACGTTTTCTGTTGACGCTGCTGCATGAGCGCTATTTGCAAACCGATGGGCGCTATTACTGGCTTACCCCGAAGACGCTGCGGCTTGGTCAGGCCTACGTCGATTCGGCGCAGTTTCCCCGCATGGTGCGGCCGATTGTCGAATACATCGCCAGCCGGACCGAGGAGCACGCCTCGGTGGGGGTGGTGGATGAAGATGAACTGGTCTATATCGCCCGCAGCCGTCACACGCCATTTAACTCCACGTCGGTTCGGCTTGGGGAGCGGGTGCCCATCTTTTGTACCGCCGGGGGGCGGTTATGGCTGGCTTCGCTGCCGGAAGCAGAGTGTGAAGCGGTTCTACAGCGCATTACCCGGGAACAACGCACGCCCTATACGGTGACCGACGTCGCGTCGTTGATGGAGAAGATTGCCCAGGTGCGGCGTCAGGGTTATGCCACTATCGAGCAGGAGTTTGAGATTGGTATGCTGGTGCTGGCGGTACCGTTAACCGACAGGGAAGGGACCTGGTGGGGAGCGTTAAGTCTGACCAGTCATCAATCGCGGACTTCGCTGGACGCGTTATGCCGCGACCACCTTGATCTGCTCTATAGCGCGCAGGCGATGCTGGTGGGTTAAACAGGGCAGCCGATGCGCTGCCCTCGGCGAGACGTCGTTTAGGCTGACGCTTTGTTGAGGAAGCTGCTCCAGTCGCTGGCGGCGTTATCGACAAAGGTGTTCCAGCTGGTGCCGGCGGTATTGACGAAGCTACCCCAGTTTTCCTTACCGGTGGTCACAAAGGTTTCCCAGTTTGTCTGACCGGTCAGGAAGGAACCAAACGCCATCGCGCTGTCGCCAACGAATGAGGCGAAGGCGGTACCGGAGGTGAGGACAAACGAGGTGAAGCCGACGGCAGAGTTGGCGACAAAGCTGGCGAAGCCGTTGGCCGCGCCTAACAGGTTAAAGCCGCCGGAGATGTACTCCATTTCGTTCAGTGTTAATTCTTTCATTGCGATTCCTTGTAGTGAATATTTCCCAAACGGGTGTAAACCCGAGGCGAAAAGTAGCATCGCGGGCGCGTGCGGCGCGAGCGATACCCGGTTAGCACAAGCTCATTTTTTCCTCATTTTTTGGGCGTGAGATAGCGAAACCGATGCGGGGGAGGGGAGGAAAAGTATGAAATGAGAAAGGAACCAATTTGAAACAGAAAAGAAAAAGCCCCGTCAAAACGGGGCTTTATATCGTACTGGAGAGCGAGATTATCTCACGTAAGCCAGCAGGCTATGTGAATCCGGCACCATAAAGTCAACGGACATCATCACGGACAGCGCAGTGATGGCGACGATGGAAAAGACGAACAGCTTGCGCGCCCAGACTTTGTCATCTGCCACTTTGTAGCCACGCAGCGCCATACCCAGCCACCAGACGCTGACCGCTGCCGCCACGACCAGGTATTTATACCCGGCGTAACCGCCCAGCGAGAGCATCAGGGTCGCAACGGCAAAGGCGACGATGTACAGCGTAATATGGTTTTTGGCGACCGAAATGCCTTTCACCACCGGCAGCACCGGAATATTCGCCGCCTGATAATCCTTAAAGCGGAAAATCGCGATGGCGTAGGAGTGAGGCATCTGCCACAGGCTAAAGATAGCCAGCAGGATCGCCGCACCGCTGTCGAAATCACCGGTGACCGCGCAGTAGCCAATCACCGGCGGCGCTGCGCCGGAGAGTGAGCCAATCAGCGTGCCGTAGACAGAGTGGCGTTTCATGTACAGGCTGTAGACGCCGACATAAACCACGAACCCCATCACCCCCAGCCAGCAGGCCAGCGGATTTGCGCCGAACCACAGCAGCATAAAGCCAGCAATACCCAGCAAGGTGGCGTACACCAGCGAAGCTTCTGGCGAGATCAGCCCTTTGACCAGCACCCGGTTTTTCGTCCGTTCCATCTTACGATCGATGTCCCGGTCGATGTAGTTGTTGAATACACAACCCGAGGCGACCACCAGGGATACTCCAAGGAGCGTCCAGACGAACAGCGGATAGTCGATGTGGCCTTTGGAGGCCAGCAGGAAACCGCCGATCACGGAGATCAGGTTGCCAAAAATAATGCCTGGTTTCGTAACTTGCAGGTATTGCTTAAACATACTCGCCGCTCTTAGTGCATCATCATGTTGTAGTTCAGGTTCCACATAATCCAGATGGAGCCGACAACCACGATCGCAATGATGATTACGGTGAAGATAAATGCGGTCAGGTTCCAGCCTTCATCGGACTTGCTGTTCATATGCAGGAAGTACACGAGGTGTACCACGATCTGCACCACAGCGGTCACCAGAATGGTGCCAAGGATAACCGCATGCGAGGCGGAGCCACTCATCACCATGGCGAACGGAATGACCGTCAGGATGATGGACAGGATAAATCCTGTCATGTAGCTCTTCACGCTGCCGTGAGAAGCGCCGCTATGATCGGTAGAATGACTCATTACATCGCCCCCATCAGATAGACAACCGAGAACACGCAGATCCACACGACGTCCAGGAAGTGCCAGAACAGGCTCAGGCACAGGATACGCGTGCGGTTAGTGCTGGTCAGGCCACGACGTGAAACCTGGAACATCAGCACCGCCATCCAGATAAGGCCAGAGGTCACGTGCAGACCGTGGGTGCCGACCAGCGCGAAGAACGCGGACAGGAAGCCACTACGATCCGGACCAAAGCCTTCCATGATCAGGTGATGGAATTCATAGATTTCCATCCCGATAAATCCGGCGCCAAACAGCCAGGTCAACGCCAGCCAGGAAACCACCTGGCTCTTGTTGTTTTTGTACATGGCGATAGCCGCCATGCCGTAGGTGATGGAGCTGAACAGCAGCAGTGCGGTTTCAACCAGAACGAACGGCAGTTCGAAAATATCTTTGCCAGTCGGTCCGCCGGCCGTGCCGTTCACCAGAACGGCATAGGTAGCAAACAGCGTAGCGAAGATAATGCAGTCGCTCATCAGGTAGATCCAGAAACCGAATACCTTCATCGGTCCTGTATCATGGTGCCCGTGTTCATGCGCGTGGGCAGTATGCGCAAGAGTATCAGTTGCCATTTTTCAGCCCTGCTTTGTTAATCTCATCGAAATGCTGTTTTTCCAGTTTTTCGACTTCTGCAACCGGTACGTAGTAATCCACGTCCTCGTCAAAGCTCTTAATAATCCAGGTCGCTACGATGCCGATGAAGCTGGCGATCGCCATCCACCAGATATGCCAGATCATGGCGAAACCAAATACCGTCGCGAAGGCGGCAATGACGATGCCGGCGCCGCTGTTTTTCGGCATATGAATTTCTTCATAGTGAGCAGGCTGTTTGTACGCTTCACCTTTCTCTTTCATTTCCCAGAAGGCGTCACGCTCGTGAACCTGAGGAACGATAGCGAAGTTGTAGAACGGCGGTGGAGAAGAGGTTGCCCACTCCAGCGTACGGCCACCCCACGGGTCACCGGTCAGGTCACGGTTCTGATCGCGGTCGCGAATAGAGACGTAGAACTGAATCAGCTGGCACAGGATACCGCAGGCGATCAGCGCCGCACCGCAAGCTGCAACAACCAGCATCGGGTGGAACTGCGGATCGATCTGCTGGCTCAGACGACGGGTCATCCCCATGAAGCCCAGCACGTACAGCGGCATAAATGCTACGAAGAAGCCGATGATCCAGAACCAGAAAGCGCGTTTGCCCCAGGTTTCGTTCAGGGTGAAGCCAAAGGCTTTCGGCCACCAGTAGGTCAGACCTGCGAAGCAACCGAATACCACGCCGCCGATGATAACGTTATGGAAGTGCGCGATCAGGAACAGGCTGTTGTGCAGAACGAAGTCCGCGCCCGGTACCGCCAGCAGCACGCCGGTCATCCCACCTACGGAGAAGGTCACGATAAAGCCGATAGTCCACATCATCGCCGAGTTGAAGACGATGCGACCCTGATACATGGTGAACAGCCAGTTGAAGATCTTAACCCCGGTCGGGATCGCGATAATCATGGTGGTAATACCGAAGAAGGCGTTTACGTTTGCGCCGGCACCCATGGTGAAGAAGTGGTGCAGCCAAACGATGAACGACAGAACGGTAATACAGACGGTTGCCCACACCAGAGAGGTGTAACCGAACAGACGCTTACGCGAGAAGGTCGCGGCGATTTCGGAGAAGACCCCGAACACCGGCAGAACCAGGATGTACACTTCCGGGTGACCCCAGGCCCAAATCAGGTTGATGTACATCATCATGTTGCCACCCATATCGTTGGTAAAGAAATGGGTGCCCAGGTAACGATCCAGGGTCAGCAGCGCGATGGTGACGGTCAGAATTGGGAAAGAGGCGATAATCAGGATGTTAGCGCACAGAGATGCCCAGGAGAATACCGGCATCTTGAACATGGTCATGCCCGGGGCGCGCATCTTGATAATGGTCACGAAGAAGTTAATACCGGTCAGGGTAGTACCGATACCGGAGAGCTGCAGCGCCCAAATCCAGTAGTCGACCCCTACGCCAGGACTGTACTCAATTCCCGACAGCGGCGGATAGGCCAGCCAACCGGTCTGCGCGAACTCACCGACGCCCAGAGACAGGTTAACCAGAATCACGCCCACAACGGTGAACCAGAAGCTCAGGTTGTTGAGGAACGGGAAGGCTACGTCGCGTGCGCCGAGCTGAAGCGGAACCACCAGGTTCATCAGACCGATAACGAACGGCATCGCCACGAAGAAGATCATAATAACGCCGTGGGCGGTAAAGATCTGATCGTAGTGATGAGGCGGCAGGAAGCCTGCTTCCCCGGCCGAGGCCAGCACCTGCTGGCTACGCATCATGATGGCGTCAGCAAAGCCACGCAGCAGCATGACGATTGCCACGATAACGTACATGATACCGAGACGTTTGTGGTCGACAGAGGTCAGCCACTCGTTCCATAGGTAGGACCACTTACCGAAGTAAGTGATGGCCGCCAGAAGCGCCAGTCCCCCAATGATAATCGCAGCCACCGTTACCACGATAATAGGTTCGTGGTAGGGCACTGCATCCAGTGTAAGTTTTCCGAACATCGTTTTCTTCCTCGGCCCCTTAGTGAGCGGTTTCCGCGTGGCTCATGTCCATGCCTTCCATCCCGTCGTGAGCGGCATGCTCGCCTTCAGGTTTGGACATGTTCATGCTCTCGTGAGACATGAATTTGTTCACAACATCTTTGAACAGATCCGGCTTCACGTTAGAGAAGTATTCCACTTTGTTATATTCGCTAGGCACAGCCACTTTCTCGAACGCGGCCATAGAGTCCATAGCGTTCGGAGACTGTTTCGCTTTTTCAACCCACTGATCGAAAGTTGCACGATCCGGGGTAGCAATCGCTTTGAACTTCATACCAGAGAAGCCCGGGCCACTGTAGCTAGCGGAGATACCGTCATAAGTACCAGCTTCGTCAGCAATGAGGTGCAGCTGAGTCTGCATCCCGGCCATTGCGTAGATCTGGCTGCCTAAGCGCGGAATAAAGAACGAGTTCATCACCGAGTTAGAGGTCACTTTGAAGTGTACCGGTACGTTCGCCGGGAAGGCGATTTCGTTAACGGTAGCAATACCCTGTTCCGGATAGATAAAGAACCATTTCCAGTCCATCGATACGACTTCGATGGTGATTGGTTTCTCGTCATGGACAAGCGGTTTGCTTGGCTCCAGTGCGTGAGTGGTTTTCCAGGTCAGAACGGCCAGGAACAGGATGATCAGAATAGGTACCGTCCAGACCACAGCTTCCACTTTATTGGAGTGTGACCAGTTCGGGCTATACTTCGCATCTTTATTGCTCGCGCGATACTTCCAGGCAAATCCTACTGCCATCAAGACGGCGGGAATAACGACAATCATCATCAGGCCGAAGGCCGTCAGAATCAAAGAGCGTTGCTCCAGTCCAATCTGTCCTTTTGGGTCAAGGAGTGCAGAATCACAACCACTGAGTAATACAGTACCTGCGATTAATGACATCCATCCCAAACTTTTATTGTATTTCCTGAGTCTCATTGAACGACCTCAATTCCACGGGATCTGGTGGCGTTTAAAGTGTACGGGCATTTTACGGTAAGGTTGCATTACTGTAAACATGATTGGATCTCTGTCAGTTCTGTGTTAGCGGCTTCTGCTTGCTTTGTCACATATGTTACGTAGTGTTACGTAATCGCTTGCAAAGCCTGATTTTCGTGGGATCGATAACGAAAGGGATAAGAAAAGGAGTGCTTAGCGGCGAATGGGCATAACCACCCAAAAATTAGAACAATTGTTTAACATTTAATTATCAAATAAAAGACATTGTGGAAACGTAAAATAAAATCGGCTTAGCTGAATCGGTTAAATTATTTAAAGAATCGAATAAAAACTGTCAATAATTTCCAGAAAACAAAAACGCACAAAACAACAAATAGCGCGGCGGGCAATATAAAAGCGTTAATAAGCCGTTATAATTACGTTTCGTAATTACAACGGCTAATAATGATGCAGCGTCCTTAAATCAGGTGGGTTTTACGCAGCGCCAGGTAGTCGAGCAGGCCGCCGAGCAAAATACCGCCAACGGCCGTCAGCGCGGCAACCTCCAGCAGGCCGGACAGGAAGCTGAACGACGTATAATCCAGCGCGTTGAGGATCAGCAGACCCAGCCATACCGCCAGCAGCAGGCAGCCCAGCGTCAGGATCCCCAGCGCCAGCGCATAGGCCTGCGGATATTCGCTACGCGGTATAAAGCTTGCCGTGCGTTGGGTATGCTCGAGCGTTTGCCGGCACAGCAGCAGCAGCGCGATCCCCGGCACCGCCGCGACCACAGAGAAGAGATAGAAGGTGGACCAGCCGTGGGCCTCGACGAACCAGCCGGCGATCGGCCCGACGTACACGCGGCCAACCGCGGACAGCGCCGAGAGCAGCGCGAACTGGGTGGCGGAGAACGACTTGTTGCACAACGTCATCAGCAGCGCCACAAACGCCGCCGTGCCCATTCCCCCGCACAGGTTCTCAAAGAATACCGCGGTCGCCATGGAATAGAGGTGCTTATCGGTAATCGACAGCAGCCAGTAGCCGGCGTTGGAGACCCCCTGCAGCAGACCGAAGATCAGCAGCGCCCGGAACAGCGTCAACCGCTGCATCAGGACGCCGCCGTACAGGGCACCGAGAATGGTGGCGAACAGGCCTAAGGTTTTGTTCACCATCCCCACTTCACCGGCGTCAAAACCGACGCCGCGGATGAGAAAGGTGGTGGTCAGGCTCATGGCAAACGCATCGCCAAGCTTATAAAGAACGATGAGCAACAGAATAAGCCAGGCGTTGTTGCGGCCGAAAAAATCGCGCAGCGGTGCAACCACCGCCTGCTCCAGCGATCGGGGAACCGGGATGACGTCGCTCGGCTCGGGCGCCAGCAGCGTGGCGATGATGCAGGGCACCAGCAGCGCCGCCATCAGCCAGTACATCCCCTGCCAGCCGAGATAGCGGTCGGCGAGCCACAGAGCCAGACCGCCGGAGACCAGCATCCCGAGGCGATAGCCCAGCACGCTGATCGCGGCGCCGGCGCCGCGCTCTTCCGCCGGCAGAACGTCGGTTTTCCAGGCGTCAAAGACAATGTCCTGCGACGCTGAACAGAAGGCGATCACCACCGCCAGCGCCGCCATCCAGCGCAGCTGGGAGACGGGTTCAAGAAAGCCCATCGCCGCGATGGCCAACAGGAGCAGGATCTGGGTGGTGACCAGCCAGCCGCGACGTCGGCCGAGAAACGGCGGCGTGTAGCGGTCCATCAGCGGGGACCAGAGAAATTTAAAGACATAGGCCTGGCCGACCAGCGAGAAAAAACCGATCGTTTTCAGATCGATATTTTCCACCGTCATCCAGGCCTGCAGGGTACCGGAGGTGAGGGCCAGCGGCAGACCGGAGGCGAAGCCGAGGATCAGCAAAATCGCTGATTTAGGCTGCTGAAAAATGCGTAAGTAATGACTGGACATAGCATAAAGCACGAACCCGGCGGAGGCCGGGTTCGTGGTGGCATTAACGCGCGTTTTGCTTGATGAAATCGTGAATGCTGGTGTCCTGCGCCATATCGGCGATGGTATCGGTCAGGACGCTGTTAACGGCATCAGCGATGTTTTTGTTCGAGGCCTGGAAGGCGCCTTCAACCGAGTAGCTGGCGCGGTAGTTTTTGGTCATCTTGGTGCCGTTTGCCGCGGTGGCGATGATGGCGATATCGGCTTTGGTGGCGATGTTGTAGCGCACGTTGCCCTGGGAGACGTCAGCGTAAAGTTTGTTGACGATGATCTGCAGATCGACTGCGCCGTTCGGGCCAATCATATAGCCGCGCGCGGTCATTTGTTTCTCCAGCACTTCCTGCAGCAGGAAGCGCAGGTCGCGGGAGGCGGTGAGGGTGACCTGTTGGTTGTCGCGCGTCACTTTCGCCAGCGCCTGGTCCGGACGCTGGTCGGCGCCGTTGATGCTGACGGTCACGCCCATCAGGCTCGGATCCTGCTGCGGCAGCGTGATTTTCGGCGATACTTCAATGGTGGTCGGCGGCGTGGCGCATCCTGCCAGCATAAACATGGCGACCAACGGGAAAAGGATCTTCTTAAGCATGTTCAGGTCTCAACGCATGGTGTTGTTATAAGGAAAATTACCGCCATCATAGCATTGCCAACGGCAAGGGGAAGTGGCAACGCGTGTAAATCCATCGCCCTGGCGGTTTTCTGAGCGCCCCGCTACGGTTAATCGCTCTTTCCCCGGCGGATCTGGCGACCAGAGCCAGTAAACGTGATACTTTTGAATGAAAATATCAGAACAATGCTAATTTTTTGTTGTTTTCTCCTAATGGAAGCGGTAAAAGCGGCTAACATTTAAAAGGAGTGGCGGCATCTCAGCGTTGTCGGAGGAGAAAATTCATGATGATACGTGAACAGATCGAAGCAAAACTTAGAGCAGCGTTCGACCCGATGTATCTCGAAGTCGTGGATGAAAGTTATCGTCACAACGTCCCTGCGGGCTCTGAAAGTCATTTTAAAGTGGTGTTAGTGAGCGATCGCTTCACTGGCGAGCGTTTCCTTAATCGCCACCGTATGATCTACGGCACGCTAACCGAGGAGCTGTCGAATACGGTGCACGCCCTGGCGTTGCACACCTACACGATTAAAGAATGGGAAGCGCTACAGGATACGGTTTTCGCCTCGCCGCCGTGCCGCGGCGCGGGGAGCATCGCCTAGAAATCCCATTTGCAACCGCTGGCGCTTTTCCAGTATGTTGCTTGCAGATTTAGCAAAAACGGCCTACGGGCCGTTTTGTTTTGCCTGGAAAATGCGCAAAGTCAGCGCTTTTGCGGACAAAATTGAGCGGGAAATGTGAAAAATGCCGCAGCACCAGGCGACAACCGTTCTCGACTCACAAAAGTGATGCCGCTATAATGCCGCGTCTTATATATGAATGTCTTCGGGATGATTCTGACGACAGGGAATGTGTTTCTGATTTGAAGAGGGCATCCCGGTTCTGCGAAGCCACCTACACGCGCTTCCAGAGTTGACCGAGCACTGTGATTTTTTTGAGGTAACAAGATGCAAGTTTCAGTTGAAACCACTCAGGGCCTTGGGCGCCGTGTAACGATTACTATCGCCGCTGACAGCATCGAGAATGCTGTCAAAAGCGAGCTGGTCAACGTAGCGAAAAAAGTTCGCATTGACGGCTTCCGTAAAGGCAAAGTGCCGATGAATGTTGTTGCTCAGCGTTATGGCGCATCCGTTCGCCAGGACGTGCTGGGCGACCTGATGAGCCGTCATTTCGTTGACGCGATCATCAAAGAAAAAATCAATCCGGCCGGCGCGCCGAACTACGTTCCGGGCGAATACAAACTGGGCGAAGACTTCACCTACGCGGTAGAGTTCGAAGTGTACCCGGAAGTTGAACTGCAGGGTCTGGAAGCGATCGAAGTAGAAAAACCGGTTGTTGAAGTGACCGACGCTGACGTTGACACCATGCTGGAAACCCTGCGCAAGCAGCAGGCCACCTGGAAAGACAAAGAAGGCGCAGTTGACGCTGAAGATCGCGTAACCATCGACTTCACCGGTTCCGTAGACGGCGAAGAGTTCGAAGGCGGCAAAGCGTCTGACTTCGTACTGGCGATGGGTCAGGGTCGTATGATCCCGGGCTTCGAAGACGGTATCAAAGGCCACAAAGCGGGTGACGAGTTCACCATCGACGTGACCTTCCCGGAAGAGTACCACGCTGAAAACCTGAAAGGTAAAGCGGCTAAGTTCGTTATCAACCTGAAGAAAGTTGAAGAACGTGAACTGCCGGAGCTGACCGAAGAATTCATCAAACGTTTCGGCGTGGAAGATGGTTCCGTCGCTGGCCTGCGCGCTGAAGTGCGTAAAAACATGGAACGCGAGCTGAAAGGCGCTGTGCGTAACCGCGTGAAGTCTCAGGCTATCGAAGGTCTGGTTAAAGCTAACGAAATCGACGTTCCGGCGGCCCTGATCGACAGCGAAATCGACGTGCTGCGTCGCCAGGCTGCTCAGCGTTTCGGTGGCAACGAGAAACAGGCTCTGGAACTGCCGCGTGAGCTGTTCGAAGAGCAGGCTAAACGCCGCGTAGTGGTTGGCCTGCTGCTGGGCGAAGTGATTCGCACCAACGAGCTGAAAGCTGACGAAGAGCGCGTGAAAGGCCTGATCGAAGAGATGGCTTCTGCTTACGAAGATCCGTCAGAAGTGGTTGAGTTCTACAGCAAGAACAAAGAGCTGATGGACAACATGCGCAACGTGGCGCTGGAAGAGCAGGCTGTTGAAGCCGTGCTGGCGAAAGCCAAAGTGTCTGAAAAAGCCACTTCCTTCAACGAACTGATGAACCAGCAGGCGTAATTTCGCCGCGATGGTTTAAGGTTCGTGCAAAAACCCGTTGCCGAAAGGCGGCGGGTTTTTTTTTAGGATAATGCCAGCCTCAGGCACGGTGCTAAAACGCATTTACCATGATAGCGTTACAGCAAAAGCTTGTTATGCTTGAAATATGGCAACGCCATCCCCATTACCGGGGGAGGCAAGTGCATCCGCAATTGCACGCGTGTTGAAGAGGCGGTGACGCGTTCAGCGGATAGAAACTGTGGCTGATAATCCGTCCGTAAGGTTACAATCAGTGCAGCAGGTATTTTAAAATTACTCCAGGAGACGGAAATGTCATACAGTGGCGAACGAGACAACTTTGCACCCCATATGGCCCTGGTGCCGATGGTCATTGAACAGACCTCACGCGGTGAACGTTCTTTTGATATCTACTCCCGTCTGCTTAAGGAACGCGTCATTTTTCTGACCGGCCAGGTCGAAGACCACATGGCAAACCTGATCGTGGCGCAGATGCTGTTTCTGGAAGCGGAAAACCCGGAAAAAGACATTTACCTGTACATTAACTCTCCGGGCGGGGTGATCACCGCCGGGATGTCGATCTATGACACCATGCAGTTCATCAAGCCGGACGTCAGCACCATCTGTATGGGACAGGCCGCGTCCATGGGCGCGTTCCTGTTGACCGCCGGGGCGAAGGGCAAGCGTTTCTGCCTGCCGAACTCCCGCGTGATGATCCACCAGCCGCTGGGCGGCTATCAGGGGCAGGCGACGGATATTGAGATCCACGCCCGTGAAATCCTGAAGGTGAAAGGACGCATGAATGAGCTGATGGCGCATCATACCGGCCAGTCTCTTGAGCAGATTGAGCGTGACACCGAGCGTGACCGCTTCCTCTCTGCTGCGGAAGCCGTGGAGTACGGACTGGTCGACTCTATTTTGACCCATCGTAATTGATGCCCGAGGCGCAAGGGTGCCGCTTTACGCTGCATCCTTCTCGCCACGTCTGCTAAGCGGTTGGCATTTTTCCGGAGGCTTGCCGGGCAGGCAGGCGGCCGGTAGCTTCGCTACCGCCTCGATGTAGCGCGAAGGATTTTGTGTATATACTAATGAAGGGCGGCACAACGCTATATGGCGGCTTGCGCCTGAGAATGGCATTTGCGTCGTCGTGTGCGGCACAAAGAACTTAAAAAGAGGTTTGGACTCATGACAGATAAACGCAAAGATGGATCGGGCAAATTGTTGTATTGCTCTTTTTGCGGCAAAAGCCAGCATGAAGTGCGTAAGCTGATCGCCGGGCCATCCGTGTATATCTGCGACGAATGCGTTGATTTATGTAACGACATCATTCGCGAAGAGATTAAAGAAGTTGCGCCGCACCGCGAGCGCAGCGCGCTGCCGACGCCGCACGAGATTCGCCACCACCTTGATGACTACGTCATCGGTCAGGAACAGGCGAAAAAAGTGTTGGCGGTCGCGGTATACAACCACTACAAACGTCTGCGCAATGGCGATACCAGCAATGGCGTAGAGCTGGGTAAAAGTAACATTCTGCTGATCGGGCCGACCGGCTCCGGTAAAACGCTGCTGGCGGAAACGCTGGCGCGCCTGCTGGATGTGCCGTTTACCATGGCGGACGCCACCACCCTGACCGAAGCCGGTTATGTGGGTGAGGACGTCGAAAATATCATTCAGAAACTGCTGCAGAAGTGCGACTACGACGTGCAGAAAGCGCAGCGCGGCATCGTCTATATCGACGAAATCGACAAAATTTCGCGTAAATCCGACAACCCGTCGATTACCCGCGACGTCTCCGGCGAAGGCGTGCAGCAGGCGCTGCTGAAGCTTATCGAAGGCACCGTCGCCGCCGTTCCACCGCAGGGCGGGCGCAAACACCCGCAGCAGGAGTTCCTGCAGGTTGATACCTCCAAGATCCTGTTTATCTGCGGCGGCGCGTTTGCCGGTCTGGATAAAGTGATTTCCCACCGTGTGGAAACCGGCTCCGGCATTGGTTTTGGCGCGACGGTTAAAGCGAAGTCCGACAAAGCGAGCGAAGGCGAACTGCTGGCCCAGGTCGAGCCGGAAGATCTGATCAAGTTTGGTTTGATTCCGGAATTCATTGGCCGTCTGCCGGTAGTGGCGACCCTGAACGAGCTGAGCGAAGAAGCGCTGATCCAGATCCTGAAAGAGCCGAAAAACGCCCTGACCAAGCAGTATCAGGCGCTGTTTAGCCTGGAAGGCGCAGAGCTTGAATTCCGCGACGAAGCGCTGGATGCCATCGCCAAGAAAGCGATGGCGCGTAAAACCGGCGCCCGTGGCCTGCGTTCCATTGTGGAAGCGGCGCTGCTGGACACCATGTATGACCTGCCTTCGATGGAAGATGTCGAAAAAGTGGTCATTGATGAGTCGGTTATCGCCGGGCAGAGCAAACCGTTGCTGATCTACGGCAAACCGGAAGCTCAGCAGGCATCTGGCGAATAATTAGCCATTTCACTCAAGCAGTTAACAAAAAGGGGGGATTTTATCTCCCCTTTTATTTTTCCTGCATTCCCGCCGTTGAATGTGTGGAATACATCCCCATATACTGGATTACATATTAACGACGATGCAGTGGAGTGTGGCGTCGTCGGCTACCTGGCGGACTTTAAACTAAGAGAGAGCTCTATGAATCCTGAGCGTTCTGAACGCATTGAAATCCCCGTATTGCCGTTGCGCGATGTGGTGGTTTATCCGCACATGGTCATACCCCTGTTCGTAGGGCGGGAAAAATCTATCCGTTGCCTCGAAGCGGCCATGGACCATGATAAAAAAATCATGCTGGTTGCGCAGAAAGAAGCGTCGACGGATGAGCCGGGTGTAAACGATCTTTTCACCGTTGGAACCGTGGCGTCTATTTTGCAGATGCTGAAGCTGCCGGACGGCACCGTGAAGGTGCTGGTCGAAGGGCTACAGCGTGCACGCATTTCTGCGCTGTCTGATAATGGCGAACATTTCTCGGCGAAAGCGGAGTATCTCGACTCGCCGGCGATTGACGAACGTGAGCAGGAAGTGCTGGTTCGTACCGCTATCAGCCAGTTTGAAGGCTATATCAAGCTGAATAAAAAGATCCCACCGGAAGTGCTGACGTCGCTGAACAGCATCGACGATCCGGCGCGCCTGGCGGATACCATCGCGGCGCATATGCCGCTGAAGCTGGCGGACAAGCAGTCCGTGCTGGAGATGTCCGACGTCAACGAACGTCTGGAATATCTGATGGCGATGATGGAATCGGAAATCGATCTGCTGCAGGTTGAGAAGCGCATTCGCAACCGCGTCAAAAAGCAGATGGAGAAATCCCAGCGCGAGTACTATCTGAACGAGCAAATGAAAGCGATTCAGAAAGAACTCGGCGAGATGGACGACGCCCCGGACGAAAACGAAGCGCTGAAGCGCAAGATCGACGCGGCGAAAATGCCGAAAGAGGCGAAAGAGAAAACCGAAGCGGAACTGCAGAAGCTGAAGATGATGTCGCCGATGTCTGCGGAAGCGACCGTCGTGCGTGGCTACATCGACTGGATGGTGCAGGTGCCGTGGAATGCGCGCAGTAAGGTCAAAAAAGACCTGCGTCAGGCCCAGGAGATCCTCGATACCGATCACTATGGTCTGGAGCGCGTGAAGGACCGCATCCTTGAGTATCTCGCGGTGCAGAGCCGGGTGAACAAAATCAAGGGGCCGATCCTCTGCCTGGTGGGACCGCCGGGGGTAGGTAAAACCTCGTTGGGTCAATCTATCGCCAAAGCGACCGGCCGGAAATACGTCCGCATGGCGCTGGGCGGCGTGCGCGATGAAGCGGAAATTCGCGGTCATCGTCGGACCTATATTGGCTCGATGCCGGGCAAACTGATCCAGAAAATGGCGAAAGTGGGGGTGAAAAACCCGCTGTTCCTGCTGGATGAGATCGACAAAATGTCTTCCGACATGCGCGGCGACCCGGCTTCCGCGTTGCTTGAGGTGCTGGATCCGGAACAGAACGTGGCCTTTAACGACCACTATCTGGAAGTGGATTACGATCTCAGCGACGTGATGTTCGTGGCGACGTCCAACTCCATGAACATTCCGGCGCCGCTGCTGGACCGTATGGAAGTAATTCGCCTCTCGGGTTACACCGAAGATGAAAAACTGAACATCGCCAAGCGTCACCTGCTGCCGAAGCAGATCGAACGCAACGCGCTGAAGAAAGGCGAACTGACCGTCGACGATAGCGCCATTATCGGCATTATTCGTTACTACACCCGTGAAGCGGGCGTTCGTAGCCTGGAGCGTGAAATCTCCAAGCTGTGCCGTAAGGCCGTTAAGCAGCTGTTGCTGGATAAAACGCTGAAACACATCGAAATTAACGGTGAGAATCTGCATGATTATCTCGGCGTGCAGCGCTTCGACTATGGCCGCGCCGATAGTGAGAACCGCGTCGGTCAGGTGACCGGTCTGGCGTGGACGGAAGTGGGCGGCGATCTGCTGACCATCGAAACCGCCTGCGTACCGGGTAAAGGCAAACTGACCTACACCGGCTCGCTGGGCGAGGTGATGCAGGAGTCGATTCAGGCTGCTCTGACCGTGGTACGTTCGCGGGCGGACAAGCTGGGCATTAACGCCGACTTCTACGAGAAGCGTGATATTCACGTCCACGTACCGGAAGGGGCGACGCCGAAGGATGGTCCGAGCGCGGGTATCGCCATGTGTACGGCGCTGGTCTCCTGCCTGACCGGCAACCCGGTACGCGCCGATGTGGCGATGACCGGGGAGATTACGCTGCGTGGTCAGGTGCTGCCAATCGGCGGTCTGAAGGAAAAACTGCTGGCGGCGCATCGCGGCGGTATTAAGACTGTTCTGATTCCTGATGAGAACAAACGCGACCTTGAAGAAATTCCGGATAACGTTATCGCCGATTTGGATATCCATCCGGTGAAACGAATCGAGGAAGTTCTGACACTTGCGCTGCAGAACGAACCGTTCGGCATGCAGGTTGTGACCGCGAAATAGTGATTCTGCGCAAATTGCGCTAATAAAAATAGGGCTGGTAAGTCATTTCGGACTTGCCAGCCTTTTTTTGTGTAGCTAACTTAGATCGCTGGCAGGGGGGTCATCGACAACTGCTGTTGTAAGGGCATGACAGTCCTGATATAACTGCTGCGCGGTCGCACTATGAAGGACTCTGGTGCGATATAAATTATAAAGAGAGGAAGAGAACAGTGAATAAATCTCAACTGATTGACAAAATTGCTGCGGGTGCGGACATTTCTAAAGCTGCAGCTGGACGTGCGTTAGATGCTTTAATCGCTTCTGTTACTGAATCTCTGCAGGCTGGGGATGACGTTGCGCTGGTAGGTTTCGGTACCTTTGCTGTTAAAGAACGTGCCGCCCGTACTGGTCGCAACCCACAAACAGGTAAAGAAATTACTATCGCTGCCGCAAAAGTGCCGGGCTTCCGTGCTGGTAAAGCGCTGAAAGACGCGGTGAACTGATCGGCTTTCCCGTCAGGGAATGTGACGAAGTACAAGGGCGCATCGTGAGATGTGCCTTTTTTATTGCCTTTTCAGACCACTTTATGTGTGTTTATCGCCACTTGTGGGCTGACAATCACCCTGTTTTCTTGTCAAAATACGTCCTCACGCGCGGCGGCCATCACGTGCTATGCTGCGCGAGCTAAAGTCATCTACAGCGGAGCGTTGTTACACCATGATGGACAACCTACGCACGGCCGCCAACAGCGTCGTGCTCAAGATTATTTTCGGTATCATTATCGTCTCGTTCATTTTGACCGGGGTGAGTGGTTACCTGATTGGCGGTGGCAAAAACTATGCCGCAAAAGTGAATGGCCAGGAGATTGGCCGTGGGCAGTTTGAAAACGCCGTCGCCAGCGAACGTAACCGTATGCAGCAGCAGCTTGGCGACCAGTTCTCCGAGCTGGCGGCGAACGAAAACTACATGAAAACCATGCGCCAGCAGGTGCTGAACCGCCTGATCGATGAGTCGCTTCTGGATCAGTATGCCCGCGAGCTGGGCCTCAGCATCAGCGATGAGCAGGTGAAGCAGGCGATCTTCCAGACCCAGGCGTTCCAGACGAACGGTAAGTTCGACAACCAGCGTTTCAGCGGTATTGTCGCCCAGATGGGAATGACCACCGATCAGTACGCCCAGGCGCTGCGTAACCAGCTGACCACGCAGCAGCTGATTAACGCCATTGCGGGTACCGACTTCATGCTGCCGGGCGAGTCCGATCAGCTGGCGGCGCTGGTGTCTCAGCAGCGTGTCGTCCGCGAAGCGACCATCAACGTCAACGCCCTGGCGGCAAAACAGACCGCCAGCGATGAGGAAATCAACGCTTTCTGGCAGCAGAATCAGGCCCGTTTTATGGCGCCGGAGCAGTTCCGCGTGAGCTACATCAAGATGGATGCCGCCAGCATGCAGGAAAACGCCTCTGACGAAGAAATCCAGTCATGGTATGACCAGCATAAAGATCAGTTCACTCAGCCGCAGCGTAATCGCTACAGCGTGATTCAGACTAAAACTGAAGCCGACGCGAAAGCGGTGCTGGCCGAGCTGCAAAAAGGCGCTGATTTCGCCACGCTGGCAAAAGAAAAATCGACCGATATTATCTCTGCCCGCAACGGCGGCGATATGGGGTGGATGGAAGATGCCTCTACCGTGCCTGAGCTGAAAGAGGCCGGCCTGAAAGAGAAAGGCCAGCTCTCCGGGGTGATCAAATCCTCGGTTGGCTTCCTGGTGGCCCGTCTGGACGACGTCCAGCCGGCGCAGGTCAAACCGCTGGCTGACGTGCGCAATGACATTGCGGCGAAAGTGAAGCAGGAGAAAGCGCTGGATGCTTACTATGCGCTGCAACAGAAGGTGAGCGATGCGGCCAGCAACGATAATGAATCGCTGGCGGGCGCGGCGCAGGTCGCCGGAGTGCAGGTGGTGGAAACCGGCTGGTTTGGCCGCGATAACCTGCCGGAAGAGCTGAACTTTAAACCGGTCGCTGACGCTATCTTCAACGGCGGTCTGGTCGGTGTGAACGGCGCGCCGGGCAGCAACTCTGACATCATTACCGTTGATGGCGATCGCGCTTTTGTTCTGCGTATCAGCGAGCACAAAGCCGAGGCGGTGAAACCGCTGGCCGAAGTGAAGGCGCAGGTCAGCGATATCGTTAAGCACAATAAAGCGGAACAGCAGGCGAAGCTGGATGCCGATAAGCTGCTGGCGGCGCTGAAAGACGGCAAAGGCGATGAGGCGATGAAGGCGGCTGGCCTGAGCTTTGGCGCGCCGCAGACGCTTTCCCGTACCGGCCAGGATCCGCTGAGCCAGCTGGCATTCACTCTGCCGCTGCCGCAGCAGGGCAAACCGGTCTATGGCGTTGGCAGCAACATGCGAGGCGATGTGGTGCTGGTGGCGCTGGATGAAGTGAAAGCAGGCAGCATGCCGGAAGAGCAGAAGAAGGCTATGGTTCAGGGGATTACCCAGAACAATGCCCAAATCGCTTTCGAAGCGCTGATGAGCAACCTGCGCAAGGCGGCGAAAATTAAGCTGGGCGACAGCATCGACCAGCAGCAGTAATTTCGCGTCGTTTCGCAAAAATACGCAACACCATGTAATCCTCAGGGGCCGCTTTCGCGGCCCTTTCCATTTCTGTGATTTGCCTTTTGTCGGCCATCCGCACTGACGCTATCGTAGCCTTGCTGTCTACACACAAGGAGATATCAGCATGAAATATGGAATAAAAGCACTGATGGCCGCGGGCGTTCTGGTTTTCGCGGTAGGCGCACAGGGCGCGCTGGCCGCCCCCGCCAGCGGCAAAGCGGTGGTAACCAAAGAGCATGTCCCGGGGTCCTCTTCGGCGAAAGCGAAAGCGGAACCCGGCGAGGCCGACAACGGGGCGACCAAAGTCAGCATTAACCACGCCAGCGCCGAGCAGCTGGCGCAGGCTCTGAATGGCGTGGGGTTGAAAAAAGCCCAGGCGATTGTCAGCTACCGTGAGGAGTACGGGCCGTTTAAAACCCTTGATGACCTGAAGCAGGTCCCGGGGATGGGCAGTGCGCTGGTGGAGCGGAATTTAGCCCATCTAACGCTGTAAATTTTATGCCAGCGCTTGCACAGCGGTGATTTTTTGCCAGGATAAAGAGGTTGCATTAAGTGGTGTGACCTCTTACCTCACAAACAACAATAACAGAAAGGCATTGATGCTATGCAAACACAAATTAAAGTTCGCGGCTATCATCTGGACGTCTACCAGCATGTGAATAACGCACGCTACCTGGAGTTCCTTGAGGAGGCCCGCTGGGATGGTCTGGAAAATAGCCCGGCGTTTCAGTGGATGACCGAGAAAAACATCGCCTTCGTGGTGGTGAATATTAATATCAACTACCGCCGTCCGGCGGTCCTGGGCGATGTGCTGACGGTGAGCAGCAAACTGGAGCAACTCAACGGCAAAAGCGGCACGCTCAGCCAGGTGGTCACCCTCAACCCCAATGGCGAGGTGGTGGCCGATGCGCTGATCACCTTCGTCTGTATTGATTTGAAAACCCAGAAGGCGCTGCCGCTGGAAGGGGAACTGCGTGAGAAACTCGACCAGATGAACTTGCGCTGACAACCGTCGCGTGCGTGCCGGGCGGTGGCGCGCCTCGACCTCCGGAAGGTGATGAACCCCTTGCCCCGGTATGCGTAGCGCCACCGGGGAATTTGAACTGAAGCTTCGGGCAGATACCTCTTCGGAGGCTATGCCTGTGTCAAGCCGGTTTTTTGCTTCATCGCCGCCATTACCCCGACCTTATCGGCCAGATACTGGTTGAGCCCGTTAGCGCGCAGGTTGCAGGCGGCGCACTGGCCGCAGCCATCGCCCTTAATGCCGTTGTAGCAGGTGAGGGTTTCCCGGCGCACCAGATCCAGCTGACCCCAGTAGTCGGCCAGCGCCCAGGTCTCGGCTTTGTTCAGCCACATCAGCGGGGTTTCAAAGCGAATGTCTTTCGCCATCCCAAGGCTGACGGCGTGGTGCAGCGCTTTGACAAACTCATCGCGGCAGTCCGGGTAGCCGGAGAAATCGGTCTCGCACACGCCGGTGATGATAGCCTCGGCTTTTACCTGATAGGCGTAGATTGCCGTCAGGGTTAAAAACAGAATATTGCGCCCCGGGACAAAAGTATTGGGAATGCCCTCGGCATCAGGCTGATAGTCCGGTACCGGAATGTTATCGCGGGTCAGGCTGCTGACCGCCAGTTCATTGAGCAGGGTAACGTCCAGCACTTTATGCGCGACGGCGCCAAGTTTCAGGGCGAGTTCGCGCGCAACGTCGATTTCCGCGCGGTGGCGTTGGCCATAATCAAAAGTGACGCAATGCACTTCATCATACTGTTGCAGAGCCTGCACCAGACAGGTGGTTGAATCTTGTCCTCCGCTGAAGACAACTACGGCGCGTTTCATGGCAATTCCTGACTTAATGAGTAAAGGCGATATGGTAGCGCCAGACGCCCGCCACCACCAGCTCTCTCACGTCGACGCCGGCAGCCAGGCGCTGGCGAAGTCGAACCAGCCGCGGGCGTTGAGGCGCAAGCCATTGACACCCGGCGGGGCGCTGATCCGATAGTTGTATTTAAACAGCGGCGTCATGATGGCGTCTTCCATCAGGTTGTTGAATACGTTGCGCAGCGCATCGTTGCGGCTGCGGGCTTCCGGCTGCGCCTGTACCGCGTCTAATGTCGCCTGCAGATGGGCATATTGCGCCCCGGTCAGCAAATTGGGCCACAGCATATCGCAGCGCAGCCACTGCTCCAGGGCATACTCTGGCGCTTCGCCGATCAGGCGGTCGCCCATCATCAGGTCGGCCTGCCCCAGATGCTGGCAGCCCTCCCAGTTTTTGGCGTCATGAAACAGAAGCGTCAGCTCGCAGCCCAGCACAGCCAGCCGCTGTCTCAGCTGTTCGGCCATGGCGTGGAGTTCGACCGGCAGATGGTAGAGCAGCGTGAGCCTGGCCGGCAGCGGCACCGCGCTGTTTTCCGGCCCCTGCGGGATGGACCATCCCGGCAACACCTCATGGCTTGGCGTAATCAGATCCTCGTCGAGCGGCAGCGTTTCCAGCAACGATGAGCGGTGAATTATCGATACCAGCCGCTGGGCCTGCGCTTTGCTAAGCCGAGGGCTGTGACGCAGGGTCAGATAGCAGAAGCCAAGACTGATGCTGTTGCTGACCTGGCGCAGGTTATGGAGCTCTTCGCGATCGCCAATCGTGATCTGCACCGGGTGGCGGCAGCTGGTCCCGAGATCGCGATCGAAGAGCTGGGGGGTGATCCAGTACTCCACCGCCTGGATCAGCGGATGCCGCAGATGGTAGCGGGGATGGTTCTCCAGGCGGACGAGTTCCGGACTAAACCGCTTCAGGCGGAACGGTCCGCAGCCGATGGCCGGATCGTCAGGATGGGCCAGCACGCTGCAATAGCTGGCGAGGCGGAACGGCAGCCAGTAGTCAGGACGATGCAGCGTGATGGTGAGGCACTGGGCGTGAGTGACATCGATGCGGCTGATGCTGGCGAAGAGGGTCCGCAAGGCGGGCAGATCCAGCAGCAGCAGTAAGCGCTGCCGCAGCTGTGCGGTTTCCACCGCATCGCCGTTGTGCCAGCACAGCGTGGAGCGGATATAAAACTGCCAGCGCAGGCCGTCAGGGGAGACCTGCCAGTGGTGCGCCAGATCGCCGATCGGCATAGTGTCGCCTTCGTCGAAGCGCGTCAGCCCGGCATAGATCTGCCCGGCCAGATGCTGCTCGGCGCGTCCGGGCAGAAAGCCGGGGCGTAGCGGCTCCAGCGGGCGATAGTATGGAATACGCAGCGTCGGGGTATTGTTTTGCCACTGACCGCCCAGAAAGGGGTGGAGCAGGGCTTTCAGCTCCACCGGGGCCAGCTGCGCCAGCTCCAGCGCGTTTTGCTGCTGACCTTTATGCAGCGCCAGCTCCATCATCTCATTGCGCAGACGTTCCGGCGTTTTATAAAAAGAGAGCAGTCCGCGCTTGCCGCGCCCGGAGCGGGCCTGCCAGCTTAACCATCCGGCCTCTTGCGCCTGACGCAGCAGGGTACGGACATGGCGTTCGCTGCAAAAACAGCGTTCCGCCAGTTCGCCGACGGTGACCTGCTGCGGCGCCCCGGCTGAGGGTTGCCACAGCCGCTGGTACTGATTTAAACGGTGTAAGAGTCGCATAAGCGCTGTCGTCCACCGGGCCGTAATAAACCCGGAACAATTTATATTATCTATTCACTATTACTTCCGTATATCCCAGGTGATACTGCAGCACAAGCGAAGCCCATCACACATTGGGGAAAACACCATGGCAAAACTGGCAGCATTTGATATGGACGGCACCTTGCTGATGCCGGACCATCGTCTCGGAGAAAAGACGCTCACCGCGCTGAAACGGCTGCGGGAACGCGATATCACCCTGACGTTCGCCACCGGCCGCCATGCGCTGGAGATGCACCATGTGATGGGTGAGTTTTCCCTGGACGCCTTTCTGATCACGGGCAACGGGACGCGCATCCACTCGCTGGAAGGGGAGGAGCTGTACCGTCAGGATCTCAATCCCGAGGTAGCGGAAGAAGTGCTGCATAGTCGATGGGATACCCGGGCCAGCATGCACGTGTTTAATGACGGCGGTTGGTTCACCGGCCAGGCAAGGCCTGAGCTGCTGAAGGCGCATGTCTTTAGCGGGTTTCGCTATCAACTGTGCGATCCGAAACGTATGTCGGCGCATCATGTCACTAAGATCTGCTTCTGCGGCGATCATGACGATCTGCGCCGCCTGCGGATCCAACTGAATGAGGCGCTGGGCCAG
The DNA here is from genome assembly GCF_040062505.1 of Klebsiella sp. JN_Kp127. NCBI lineage: Bacteria > Pseudomonadati > Pseudomonadota > Gammaproteobacteria > Enterobacterales > Enterobacteriaceae > Klebsiella > Klebsiella sp. JN_Kp127. The sequence continues at coordinate 210,986 of NZ_JBEAHS010000054.1, read as the reverse complement.
CGCGCGTTTCTCTGCTTCTCGGCGATGGACTGTCTGGAAGTGCTGCCGGTTGGCTGCAATAAAGGCGCGGCGCTGGCGAGGCTGAGCCAGCACCTGGGCCTCACCCTACAGGAGTGCATGGCCTTCGGCGATGCGATGAACGATCGCGAGATGCTTCGCAGCGTCGGGCGGGGGTTCATCATGGGCAACGCGATGCCGCAGCTGAAAGCCGAGCTGCCGCATCTCCCGGTTATCGGCGACTGCCGGCATCAGGCGGTCTCCCATTTTTTAACGCATTGGCTGGATAATCCTGATCTTCCTTATTCCCCCGAATAGAGAGACCCTTCCAGCAAGCCAGATAGCATTCTATCTGGCTTTTTTTATGTTCTGCCGACCAGCCGGGCGAGCTCCGCCTGCCAGGGGGTGATATCGCCGATGTTGGCCGCCACCCACTGTGGGTTGTAATAGCTTTCCAGATAACGCTCGCCGCTGTCGCACAGCAGGGTCACGAGGGAACCCGTGCGTCCTTCCTCGCGCATCCGCGCGGCCAGCTGCAGCACCCCCCACATATTGGTTCCGGTCGAGGCGCCGACTTTCCGTCCAAGCTGCGTTTCCAGCCACAAAGCAGTGGCCACGCTTGCCGCATCCGGCACGCGCAGCATCTCATCGACAACGTCGGGAATAAACGATGGTTCGACCCGCGGTCGGCCGATGCCTTCAATTTTGCTGCCGACCGGGCTGCGCAGGCTGGCGTCGCGTGTCTGCCAGTAATCGAGGAACACCGAATTTTGCGGGTCGACAACCATCAGCTGCGTCTCGTAGCCCTGGCTGCGAATATAGCGGCCAATGGTCGCTGAGGTGCCGCCGGTGCCGGCGCTCATCACGATCCACGATGGCTGCGGGTGCGGCTCATGGCTCATCTGGCGGAAAATACTGTCGGCGATATTATTATTGCCGCGCCAGTCGGTGGCCCGCTCGGCGAAGGTAAACTGATCCATATAGTGACCGTTCAGCTCGCGCGCCAGCGTTTCGGAAGCCGCATAGATTTCGCAGGCGTTCTGCACAAAATGGCAGCGTCCGCCGTAGAACTCGATCTGTTCGATTTTGCGTCTGGCGGTGCAGGAGGGCATCACGGCGATAAACGGCAGCCCCAGCAGGCGGGCGAAATAGGCTTCAGAAACCGCGGTCGAACCCGAAGACGATTCGATAATCGTGGTGCCTTCTTTGATCCAGCCGTTGCACAGGCCATAGAGAAACAGCGACCGCGCCAGACGGTGTTTAAGGCTACCGGTCGGATGCGTACTTTCATCCTTCAGATAAATCGGGATCCCGGGAAAACCAGGCAGCGCCAGGCGAATCAGGTGTGTATCGGCGGAACGCTGATAGTCGGCGTTAATTTCACTAATGGCGTGTTTTACCCAGGCGCTATTCATCTCGGATTCCTGTTTGTCATTTAGTGCCCAGCTTAGCGGATTGTGCGGGAAAAATTGTTGCTATTTAGCCTTTCAATTACAATTGCGGGAGTAAATTATTCTCTCTGGTGGCCCTATGTTAGATAAAATTGACCGTAAGCTGCTGGCGCTGCTGCAGGAAGATTGTACCCTCTCTTTGCAGGCGCTGGCTGATGCCGTTAATCTGACCACGACCCCTTGCTGGAAACGCCTGAAACGACTCGAGGATGACGGTATTCTCCGCGGGCGCGTCGCCTTACTGGATGCGGAAAAGGTGGGGCTGGGGCTGACGGCGTTTGTCCTGATCAAGACCCAACATCACAGCAGCGACTGGTATTGCCATTTTGTGAGCGAAGTGACGCAGATGGCTGAAGTGCTCGGCTTCTGGCGGATGGCGGGGGAGTATGACTATCTGCTGCGGGTACAGGTGGCCGATATGAAGCGCTATGACGACTTTTATAAACGTTTGGTGAACAGCGTGCCGGGGCTGTCGGATGTCACTTCGAGTTTTGCCATGGAACAGATAAAATACACCACCGCCTTGCCTGTCGAATAACGGTATTGCGCCGTAACCCATAACAAAATCAGGATCTTACTGCTTGCGATTATTTGCACAACTCAGCTGGTATTTCCGCCGGGAGTGGCGCCGCTATCTTGGCGCCATTGCCCTGCTGGCCATTATTGCCGTCCTGCAGCTTGTTCCGCCGAAGGTGGTGGGCATTGTGGTCGACGGCGTGACGCAACAACATTACACCGCGGAGAAGGTGTGGATGTGGATCGGCGCGCTGGTGCTGATCGCGGTGATGGTTTACCTGCTGCGCTATGTCTGGCGCGTGCTGCTGTTCGGCGCCTCTTACCAGCTGGCGGTTGAACTGCGGGAAGACTTTTACCGGCAGCTGAGCCGCCAGCATCCGGCGTTCTATTTGCGCCATCGTACCGGGGATCTGATCGCCCGCGCCACCAACGACGTGGACCGGGTGGTGTTTGCCGCCGGTGAAGGGGTGTTAACCCTGGTGGATTCCCTGGTGATGGGCTGTGCGGTGTTGATTGTGATGTCGACGCAGATTAGCTGGCAGCTCACCCTGCTGGCGCTGCTGCCGATGCCGCTGATGGCCCTGGCGATCAAACGCAACGGCGATGCCCTTCACGAACGTTTTCGCGTTGCCCAGGCGGCCTTTTCCAGCCTCAACGATCGCACGCAGGAGAGCCTGACCAGCATCCGCATGATTAAGGCGTTCGGGCTGGAGGATCGCCAGTCGGCGCAGTTTGCCGCCGATGCGGCCGATACCGGAGCGAAAAATATGCGCGTGGCGCGCATTGACGCTCGCTTCGACCCTACTATCTATATCGCCATCGGGGCGGCGAATCTGCTGGCCATCGGCGGCGGCAGCTGGATGGTGATCCACGGTAGCCTGACGCTGGGTCAGCTCACCAGCTTTGTGATGTACCTTGGTCTGATGATCTGGCCGATGCTGGCGCTGGCGTGGATGTTTAACATCGTGGAGCGCGGTAGCGCGGCCTATGGTCGTATTCGCACCATGCTCGAAGAGGCGCCGGCGGTGGACGACGGGACCGAGACGGTACCGGCTGGCCGCGGCGTCCTGCAGGTCGCTATCCGCGATTTCATCTATCCGCAGGCGAGCAAGCCTTCGCTGGAACAGGTTAATTTTACCCTGCAGCCGGGGCAAATGCTGGGCATCTGCGGGCCGACGGGCGCTGGCAAAAGCACCATTCTGGCCCTGCTGCAGCGCCATTTTGACGTCACCAGCGGCGAGATCCGCTTTCACGATCTGCCGCTACCGCGTCTGCAGCTCGACAGCTGGCGCGAACGGCTGGCGGTGGTCAATCAGACGCCGTTTTTATTCTCCGATACCGTCGCTAATAATATCGCGCTGGGAAAACCGGACGCGACGCCGGAACAGATTGAGCGGGTGGCGCGGCTGGCCAGCGTGCATGACGACATTCTGCGTCTGCCCCAGGGGTACGATACCGAAGTGGGCGAGCGCGGCGTGATGCTCTCCGGCGGCCAGAAACAGCGCATCTCGATTGCCCGCGCCCTGCTGCTGGAGGCCGAAATTCTGATCCTTGATGATGCTTTATCCGCGGTGGATGGCCGCACCGAACACCAGATCCTGCATAACCTGCGTCAGTGGGGAGAGGGGCGGACGGTGATCATCAGCGCCCACCGCCTGTCGGCGCTGACTGAGGCCAGCGAAATCCTGGTGCTGCAGCATGGGCATGTCGCCCAGCGCGGCCGCCATGAGGCGCTGGCGGTGCAGCCCGGCTGGTACCGCGACATGTATCGGTATCAGCAGCTGGAAGCCGCGCTCGACGAGGTTCCCCAGGAGCAAGAGGAGGCCCTGGATGCGTAGCTTTACCGAACTCTGGCCGACGCTTAGACGCCTGCTGGCCTATGGTTCACCGTGGCGTAAGCCGCTGGCCATCGCGGTGGCGATGATGTGGATCGCGGCGGCGGCGGAGGTGAGCGGCCCGCTGCTTATCAGCTATTTCATTGACAATATGGTGGCGAAACAGACTCTGCCGCTGAAGCTGGTGGCAGGCCTGGCGGCAGCCTATATCGGTCTGCAGCTGCTGGCGGCGCTACTGCATTATAACCAGTCGCTGCTGTTTAACCGCGCCGCGGTCGGCGTGGTCCAGCAGTTACGCAGCGATGTGATGGATGCCGCCCTGCATCAGCCGCTCAGCGAGTTTGATACTCAGCCGGTCGGGCAGCTGATCTCACGCGTGACCAACGATACCGAAGTCATTCGTGACCTGTATGTGACGGTAGTGGCGACGGTGCTCCGCAGCGCGGCGCTGATTGGCGCGATGCTGGTGGCGATGTTTAGCCTCGACTGGCGGATGGCGCTGGTGGCGATCGCGATTTTCCCGGCGGTGCTGATCGTGATGATCATTTATCAGCGCTATAGCACGCCGATCGTGCGCCGGGTGCGCGCCTGGCTTGCCGACATCAACGATGGCTTTAACGAAGTGATCAACGGCATGGGGGTCATCCAGCAGTTCCGCCAGCAGGCGCGCTTTGGCGAACGGATGCGCGAGGCCAGCTACGCCCACTACCTGGCGCGGATGCAGACGCTGCGCCTGGACGGTTTTCTGCTGCGTCCGCTGCTGAGCCTCTTTTCCTCGCTGGTGCTGTGCGGGCTGCTGATGCTGTTCGGCTTTAGCGCGGCGGGCACGATTGAGGTCGGGGTGCTGTACGCGTTTATCAGCTATCTCGGACGCCTCAACGAGCCGCTCATTGAGCTGACCACCCAGCAGTCGATGCTGCAGCAGGCGGTGGTCGCTGGCGAACGCGTTTTCGAACTGATGGACCGTCCGCGCCAGGCGTGGGGCGCCGATGACGCGCCGCTGAGCAGCGGTCGGGTGGAAATCGACCATCTCTCCTTTGCCTACCGCGGGGATCGTCTGGTCCTCCAGGATATCACGCTGGATATACCTTCCCGCAGTTTTGTGGCGCTGGTCGGGCATACCGGCAGTGGGAAGAGTACCCTCGCCAGTCTGATGATGGGCTATTACCCGTTAACCCACGGGGAGATCCGTATCGATGGCCGGCCGCTCTCTTCTCTCAGCCACAGCGCGTTGCGTCGGGGCATCGCGATGGTGCAACAGGATCCGGTGGTGCTGGCGGATACCTTCTACGCCAACGTCGCGCTGGGCCGGGACATCAGCGAAACACAGGTCTGGGAAGCGCTGGAGGCGGTGCAGCTGGCGGCGGTGGCGCGCAGCATGAGCGACGGCCTGTATACCCAGCTGGGCGAGCAGGGCAATAATCTCTCCGTCGGACAGAAGCAGCTGCTGGCGCTGGCGCGCGTGCTGGTGGAGACCCCGCAGGTTCTGATTCTGGATGAGGCGACGGCGAACATCGACTCCGGCACCGAGCAGGCGATCCAGCAGGCGCTGGCGAAGGTTCGCCAGCATACCACTCTGGTGGTCATTGCCCATCGCCTGTCGACCATCGTTGAGGCGGATACCATTCTGGTCCTGCATCGCGGTCAGGCCGTCGAGCGGGGCAACCATCAGCAACTGCTGGCGGCGAAAGGCCGCTACTGGCAGATGTATCAGCTACAGCTGGCTGGTGAAGAGCTGGCGGCCAGCGCCAGAGAAGAGTCGCTCAGCGCCTGATGCACCACCAGCAGGCAGCGAAGGCGGGTCGGCCTGTCGTGGTGCAAAAACGTTACATCAAATGCACCGCCGTGGTGCATTTTTGCTCGTTAAACGCCTTTACGCAGGCTAATGCCTGACCTCTCGCCTGTTTTTTGCCATCAAAGGGCCGCTCAGCGGCCTTTTTTCATTTCTGGCATAGCCCTTGCTTTATATCCATCGTGTTAGCTGCGGCCATTACCGAATACTGACTGGAGGGGACTTATGAAGCTGGTTACCGTGGTAATCAAACCATTCAAACTGGAAGACGTGCGTGAAGCCTTGTCTTCCATCGGCATTCAGGGCCTGACGGTCACTGAAGTCAAAGGATTTGGCCGTCAGAAAGGTCATGCGGAGCTCTACCGCGGCGCCGAGTATAGCGTCAACTTTCTGCCAAAAGTGAAGATTGATGTGGCGATCGCCGACGATCAGCTGGATGAAGTTATCGATGTCATCAGCAAAGCGGCTTACACCGGAAAAATTGGCGACGGCAAAATTTTTGTCGCTGAATTGCAGCGCGTCATTCGCATCCGTACCGGCGAAGCTGACGAAGCGGCACTGTAATTTCCAGACCACACAGTGATGGGGAACGAAACAATGAAAATGGCAACAATGAAATCGGGTCTGGGGGCGTTAGCCCTTCTTCCGGGGCTGGCGATGGCCGCGCCTGCGGTGGCGGACAAAGCCGATAATGCGTTTATGATGATTTGCACCGCGCTGGTTCTGTTTATGACTATCCCGGGGATTGCGCTGTTTTACGGCGGGCTGATCCGCGGTAAGAACGTTCTTTCCATGCTGACGCAGGTGATTGTCACCTTTGGCCTCGTCTGCGTACTGTGGGTCATTTATGGCTATACCCTGGCCTTCGGCACCGGCGGCAGCTTCTTCGGCAGCTTTGACTGGGTAATGCTGAAAAATATTGAACTGAAAGCGCTGATGGGCACCTTCTATCAGTATATCCACGTCGCCTTCCAGGGCTCGTTCGCCTGCATCACCGTCGGGCTGATCGTCGGCGCGCTGGCTGAACGTATCCGTTTCTCCGCGGTGCTGATTTTCGTGGTGGTGTGGATGACGCTCTCCTACGTGCCGATTGCGCATATGGTCTGGGGCGGCGGTCTGCTGGCGACCCATGGCGCGCTGGATTTCGCCGGCGGCACCGTTGTGCACATCAACGCCGCGGTCGCCGGGCTGGTGGGCGCCTATATGATGGGCAAACGCGTGGGCTTCGGCAAAGAAGCGTTCAAACCGCATAACCTGCCGATGGTGTTCACCGGCACCGCTATCCTCTATGTGGGCTGGTTCGGCTTCAACGCCGGCTCTGCCAGCGCAGCGAATGAAATCGCGGCCCTGGCGTTCGTTAACACCGTCGTGGCGACCGCCGCGGCTATCCTGGCGTGGACCTTTGGCGAATGGGCTCTGCGCGGCAAACCTTCACTGCTGGGCGCCTGCTCCGGGGCAATTGCCGGTCTGGTTGGCGTTACGCCGGCGTGTGGTTATATCGGTGTCGGCGGCGCGCTGATCGTCGGTATCGCCTCTGGCCTGGCGGGCATCTGGGGCGTGACTGCGCTGAAACGCTGGCTGCGTGTGGATGACCCTTGCGACGTCTTCGGCGTCCACGGCGTCTGCGGCATCGTCGGCTGCATCCTGACCGGTATCTTCGCGGCGACGTCTCTGGGCGGCGTCGGTTATGCGGAAGGCGTCACCATGGGCCATCAGCTGCTGGTGCAGCTGGAAAGTATCGGCATTACCGTGGTCTGGTCCGGCGTCGTCGCTTTCATCGGCTACAAAGTGGCGGATATGACCGTAGGGCTGCGCGTACCGGAAGAGCAGGAGCGCGAAGGGCTGGACGTCAACAGCCATGGCGAAAACGCCTACAACGCCTGACAGAAAACCCTTCTCCATGTAGCAAAAAGCCTCCCGTCAGGGAGGCTTTTTTTATGCGTTGCGGTTGCGCATCACCCCTTCCTGGACCGTTGAGGCAACCAGCGTGCCATCCTGCGTGTAAAACTCGCCGCGAACGAAGCCGCGGGCGCTGGAGGCCGAGGTGCTTTCAACGCTGTACAGCAGCCACTCATTGATATTAAACGGCCGATGGAACCACATTGAGTGGTCGATGGTGGCGACCTGCATGCCGGGCTCAAGGAAACCAACGCCGTGCGGCTGCAGCGCCACCGGCAGGAAGTTAAAGTCCGAGGCATAGCCCAGCAGATACTGATGAATGCGCAGATCGTCGGGAACGGCGCCGTTGGCGCGCAGCCAGACCTGGCGCGCCGGCTCGGCGATATGGCCTTTCATTGGGTTATGAAATTCCACCGGGCGGATCTCCAGCGGCTTATCGCAGAGGAATTTGTCTTTCACCTGCGGCGGCAGGAGATGCGCCAGCTTGCGGGCGATGTCGGTTTCCGAAGGCAGTCCGTCAGGGGAGGGGGCGGCCGGCATCGCTTTCTGATGCTCATAGCCGTGCTCTGGCGCCTGGAAGGAGGCGGTCATATAGAAGATCGGCTTCCCGTTCTGGATGGCGGCGACCCGGCGGGCGCTAAAGCTGTTGCCGTCGCGCAGGACCTCCACATCGTAGACGATCGGTTTTTGACTGTCGCCGGGGCGCAGAAAGTAGCTGTGAAACGAATGCACCAGACGTTCAACGGGCACGGTCTCTTTTGCGGCATACAGCGCCTGGCCCACCACCTGGCCGCCAAAAACCTGGCGCAATCCCAGGTCTTCGCTCTGTCCACGGAACAACCCTTCCTCAATTTTTTCCAGATCTAATAATGCCAGCAGGTTAGAGAGTGCCTGACTCATACTTATCCTCAATTAACAATGGCGGCGCCGTGCGCGTAATGTGGCAAAGTATAACCTGGAATCGCAAGTGGTCCGATGGGTGTAATAATCTGAATAACAACCGGTCAACAGGAAGAAATCTGAGATCTGTGCCACACTTATTGACGACACGAAAGTTCCTGCCGGCGAAGCGGCGGAACATCCTCCTGGGTATAAAGGGATGATAAGGAGAACATCATGAAATTTGCCTATATGTTTAGTGCCTTAGCCGTCGCCGCGACGCTGACCGCCTGTGCTAATCACCACTCCACCAGTTCTTCCGCTCAGGCAGCCGCACCCGACCCTTACGGTATTGCGACGCTGAGCGTGGCGCAGCAGCAGCCGAGCGTCACGGGGACGATTAATATCCGCCAGAGAATCGCATTACCGCCGGATGCGGTGCTGACGGTGACCCTGTCGGATGCTTCTCTGGCAGATGCGCCAGCCCGCGTATTGTCGCAAAAAGCGGTGCGTACCGAAGGCAAGCAGGCGCCATTTAACTTTGCCCTGCCTTACAACCCGGCAGATATTCAACCGAACGCCCGCATTCTGTTGAGCGCAGCGATTACGGTTAATGGCCAGCTGATGTTCATTACCGATACCGTGCAGACGGTGATCAATCAGGGGGGCACCCATGCCGACCTGACGCTGGTTCCGGTTCAGCAGACCGCCGTACCTGTCGCACAGTAAGCTCGATGAGCCCCCGGATGGGGGCTTTTTTTTGTCTTCAGTAAACCCAGCGATAGTGCTGGAGATCGATATGGCCGCTGCCGGAGACCTGTACCCCTTCGGCCAGCAATGCCTGACGCTGCCGCTGCAGATCGGGGCCGGTGAGGGAGATATCGCCATGGCGATTGACCACCCGATGCCAGGGCAGAGTGGACCCTTCCGGCAGACGCTTCAGCACACCGCCCACCTGGCGCGCCGCGCGCGGAGAACCGGCCAGCCTGGCGACATCGCCATAGGTCGTGACATACCCTTCCGGTATTGACGCCACAATGTGCCAGACACGTTGGGGAAATGTATCGAGCGGATCCATATTCAGTCCTGTTACCCGAAAAACGCCAGCATAAGCGCTGATCTGCAGGCTGTACAGCCTGCAGATCAGGCGGGCTGTTCGACGGTGAACGTCAGGGCCAGGCCGAGGATCTGCATGCCATGGACATTGTCGGAAGGTGAACTGGCGATGAGGCTCTCCAGGAATTTTAACCGCTGCGAGGTGGCGTTGATGATCAGCTTCGCACGCAGGCCCGGCATGGTCAGCGACGAGATGGGGTAGACCACCCGACCGCTGATGTAGACCGGTAGCTTGCGCAGTTCCACCTGACGCAGCACGCCGACGGTGGAATAGAGCAGCGCCAGCGGCGTGACCGCCCGCACCGGCGCCTGACTGATAGTCACGAAGTCGAGCATTTTTTCCGGGCGCAGATAATTCACCCCCTGAAAGGCGATGGTCATCCCTTCAATGGCGGGTAAAGGCAGAGTGATGGTCTGTGGTGATGAGTCAGTCATTCGATTACCGTAGAGACAATGCGCTGATGATAAAAGAGAACATAAGGTGGATAAGTATGGTGGATATCCCGACTGTGTGCTGAGCGCACGCTCTCACTCTCACAGATTGAGCGTGAGTGACTGGTTTTATTCGCGTTATTGCGCAATAAACCAGCAGGCAGTCGGGGCGCGCTTGCAATTCACCAGGTCAGCAGGGATAATGCGCCAGCGCGTTGGGTAACAACGCTCTCAATGGGGGCTCTGTTGGTTCTCCCGCAACGCTACTCTGTTTACCAGGTCAGGTCCGGAAGGAAGCAGCCAGAGCAGACGACGTGTGTGCCGGGATGTAGCTGGCAGGGCCCCCACCCATTTCGCCCTCATGATATATCCCTTATATTTTCCCGGTCTTTATTCCTGCTATATTTAATACCTGATACAGATCACATATTATTTTTTGTTGCTAAAACAACCCGTTTTTATTCCATAATATTGACTTGTCATAAATCTGAAATGCTACTGCAATATTAATGTCATTTTCGTGTCATAAACAAAGCGCATCTTATTGCTGGGAATTTGTTGCCAGATCCATGCTATAAAATATATCTCTGGATCAGCATGTTAACTTCGTGTATTAATTATGATGATTTTATTGCACGGGAAGCGTAGCTATGACCACAGTGGTTTTGAATGTAAAAATTGACGCTGAGTTAAAAGAGAAGTTGCGTCATTATGCGGAAGTGAATAACGAGAACCTGGGTACGGCAACGGAAAAGCTGCTGCAGCTGGCTTTTCAGCTGGAGGCATCAGCAGGTGAGGCGGGGGTGACGGAAGAGGACATTGACAGCCAGCATACCGAAGAGGAAGCGACGCCATTAACCCCTAAAGAAATCAAAGCATTAAGAAAACTTCTGAAGAAGAAAAAATGAAACAACAATTCTCTACAGCCAGCAACTATAGCGAAGCCTGCGATATGTTGCGCTCAGGATACGTAAAACACGTTCGCCTGAACTGGAATATCGGTAGTGATGAGTTCTTTCGCATTGCCTCCGACTGGTGTGACACCGGCGCTAAAATTAAAAAAGATGAAGATGGCTTTATTATTTCCCTGAAAGGGTTTCCTATTCCGCGCCAGCATTAATGAAATTGCCTTATTTCCGTCACCGGGTTGCCATAACCAGATGGCAGGATACTCAGGCAATTTTATAAAAACATCTCATATACCTCATGGATGACGGACTTTTGACGGGCTGAAGCCAGCCCGTCGATATTTTCTTATATTATTTTCCGCAAACGCGTATTTTCCCGCTGTTCTGCAAGGCTATGCCACAATGGTTGTAGCGTGGAGAAGGCCTGGCGCAATGCTTCGTCCGGCAAGGTAAACGGCAGACGTAAATAGCGATCGAACGCGCCCTCCAGACCAAACCGCGTCCCGGTGCCGATATGGATCCCCTGGCTTTCCGCCCGCGCAGAGAACAGGGTGGCCAGCATGTCAGGGAGTTCCACCCAAAAAGAGAGTCCGCCTTCCGGTGGCGTAAAGCGCCAGCGGGGAAAATACTCTTTCATCAGCACTTCGCACATGTCCCGGCGCGCCTGCAGCATTTCCCGTCGCGGCGGCAGCAGCGTGGCGGCGTTTGCCAGCAGCCAGCTGCAGGCCAACTGCTCCAGCAGCGGCGTACCCAGGTCCAGAGAGTCGCGGGCCTGAATCAGCGAGGCGATCGTTCGCGCGCTGGCGCGGATCCAGCCGATGCGCAGTCCCCCCCAGAAACTTTTCCCGGCCGAACCGATAGTGATCACCGCGGCGTCGGGATTAAAGCAGGCCAGCGGCGGCGGGGGCGGGGCGTTATACCAGAGGTCGACCATGGTCTCATCGATCACCAGCGTTGTTCGCGTCCTGGCCGCGATGTCCGCGACCCGCTGGCGGGTAGGGGCATCCATACAGCGCCCGGTAGGGTTGTGAAAATCCGGCATCAGCCATGCCAGACGCGGCGCGGTCTGCGCAATGGTCGCCGCTAATCCATCACAGTCCCATCCCTGCTGGGGGAGTGCGACCCCGACGGGCCGGCAGGAGGCGCCCTGAATGGCGCTGATGGCCATTGGATAGGTCGGGGCGTCAATGACCACCCGGTCACCGGGGCCGGTGAACAGACGCAGGATCAGCGCGAAGGCGCTGAGCGCGCCGTTGACCACCATCACTTCATCGGGCCGCGTCGGCAGGCCACGTTCGCTGTAGCGCCGGGCAATCGCCTCCCGCAGCACCGGGAGCCCCTGCTGATCGTAGCCGGTCTGGGTGAGATAGGGCGGCAGCAGGGTCATGGCGTGCTGGAAGGCCTGATGGACCTCCGGACCGGCGCTGAGGGCAGCGGTAGAGAGATTGATCGTCGAGGGGGTCGCAGAGGGCGGCGGCAGATCGGCAGGGCGTTCCGGCAGGACAATGCGCGACCCGCTCCCCTGGCGGCTATGGAGAAACCCCTCCTCCCGCAGTTGGCCGAGGGCGCTGGCGATGGTCGTCCGGCTGACGTTGAGGGCTGCCGCCAGCTCGCGCTCGCCGGGCAGGCGCGTCTGTAGCGTCAGACGGCCATCGAGGATCAGCAGGCGGAGCGCTTCCGCCAGCTGGCGCCATAGCGGTGTGCGGGAACTGGACTCCTGCCAGTTGCCAAGCAGGCGTACCAGGGACTGTGTTCCAAAGCGTCGGGCTGACATAGCGATCCACTTTTCCAAAACTGGCCATTAATTATCAGTCCATTTTTGCTGATGATGAGGGCATTCGCAATGATGTTGAGGAAAAAATATGCTTCGTCGCCTGCTGCAGTTATATATCGGTCTGGTGCTCTACGGCGTGTCCACGGCGCTCTTCGTGCATGCTAATCTCGGCGCCGATCCGTGGGACGTTTTTCATCTTGGGGTGGCTAAACAGCTGGGGATCAGTTTCGGGACCGTGATTATCCTGACCGGCGCCGCGGTGCTGCTGCTATGGATCCCGATTCGGCAGATGCCGGGGCTCGGCACGGTGAGTAATGTTATCGTGCTGGGGCTGGCGGCGGACGCCACGCTGGCCGTCCTGCCTCCGCTGGAGTCGCTGGTGGCGCGCAGTGCGCTGCTGGTGGTGGCGATTGTGATGAACGCTATCGCCACCGGGATGTACATTGGCGCGGGCTTTGGCCCGGGTCCGCGCGATGGCCTGATGACCGGCCTGCACGCTCGCACCGGCTGGTCATTGCGCGGTATCCGTACGGCGATCGAGCTCTCCGTGCTGCTGATTGGCTGTCTGCTGGGGGGCAAGTTTGGCGTCGGAACCGTCATTTACGCGCTGTCGATTGGGCCGCTGATCCAGCTGTGCCTGCCGTGGTTCAGCCAGCCCGTCCGCCGCCGGGCGGTCAGCACTCCCCGGGAGAGCGTCTCCTGAAGGGAACCCGCGCCCTCGTCGTCAAGAAGAGGGCGCATTGTGGTTTACAGGCCGCTCAGGCCATGAAGCATCATGTAGATCCCCACCACAATAATCAGTAAGCCTGAGATCCAGGGCGCTTTGCGCGAGATGTCGTTAAGCCACGGCCAGCGGCGGGTGGCATGTTTCATGCTCAGGGCGGCGATAGCCCCGGAAGCCACCAGCGTCAGCGCCAGACCGACGCTAAAGCCCAGTACCAGCGTGGCGCCCAGCGAGAATTTCTTCAGCTGTAAACAGATAAGCAGCACGGTAATGGACGCCGGGCAGGGGATCAGCCCGCCGGTCAGGCCAAACATCACAATCTGCCCGGTCGTCACCTGGCGGCCATCGAAGCGCCGGTTAATCTCCTGAGCATGGGCCCGCTGATGCGCGTCCTGCCACTCCTCCGCCACCAGCGGCGCGCCAGGGGAGTGAGAATGATGGTGGTCATGATGTTCATGATGATGATGGTCATGGTCATGGTCGTGCCCGTGCTGAGGATGATGGTGGTGGGCGTGGGGCCGCGATTCGCGCCAGGTGCGCCAGAGCATCCAGCAGGCAATCAACACAATGACAATCCCCGAGATCAGCTGAAACCAGGGCTCAGAAGTCTGGGCGTTCCAGCCGCGGCCAAACCACAGGCCGGCCATGGCGATCAGCCAGACCACCGCGGTATGCGAGACCGTCGCCGCCAGCCCCAACAGAACCGCCTGCTTTAAGGTTCCCCGTACCGCCACGATAAAGGCGGCCATCATCGTTTTTGAGTGGCCGGGTTCAAGGCCGTGCAGCGCGCCGAGCAGTATCGCGCTGGGAATAAACAGCCAGGCATTGCCCTGCTGCAGAAGGGAAGTGAAATCGCTCATATCGGGATCCTTGCCAAAAGTGGCTCTATGCTACTCCCCCCCAGTAGTAAAATACTACCCCCCAGTAGAAAAAGAGGCTGATAAAAGGGATCATGCTATGCTGGCAAGCGTTGCCGGCGTCGAAGGTCGGGCAATGACGGCAGAATTAAACGGTGGATCGCGCAATGTCACACACAGTGAGAGACAAAAAGAAGTTACTGACCCGGCTGAAGAAAATTCAGGGGCAGAGTACCGCATTAGAGAAAATGCTTAATCGCGAGCATGAGTGCGCTGAGGTGCTACAGCAGCTGGCGGCGATCCGCGGCGCGGTCAATGGCATGATGCTGCAGGTTATCCAGGGGCATCTGACCGACCATGTGGTGAAAGAGCCAGATGAGACGCAGCGTGAAGCGGATCTGGAGACGGTGATGCAGGTGATTAAATCCTATCTGAAGTAGCCTCCGGCAGAGGGCGGCGAAGAGGCTGCGCCCGCTGACCTTCTGCGCAGGCTGCCTGCCGCTTAATGCGCATGGAGATTATCTTCCGCCCACTGAATAAATGACTCTTTTGGCAGCGCTTTGCTGTACAGCCATCCCTGGGCGTACTGAACGCCATGCTGTCGCAGCCAGTCGCGCTGGCTTTCGGTTTCCACACCTTCGGCGACGGTGGTCAGATTGAGCGCCTTGGCCATTTCAATAATGTGCGGCGTCAGCGGCCGGTACTCGAGGGTATCGACAAAGGATTTATCGATTTTCAGCGTGTCGACGTCCAGCTTCTGCAGATAGCTCAGACTGGAGTAGCCGGTACCGAAATCGTCAATCGAGATCCGATGGCCAGCCTGACGGTAGTGAGCGATCACCGGCATGGTGGTCTCCGGGTCGACAAACCCGCGCTCGGTGATCTCAAGGATGATCTGTTCGGCGGCGATCCCCCAGTGCTGCAGCTCATCGTGTAACAGCGTGGGCAGGGTGGGAGAGCGTAAGTCATCCACCGACAGGTTGATGGAGATATGCACTTCCGGCCGCTGCCTCAGCCAGGGGCCCAGATCGGCGAAAATTTTCCTGACGATATCTTCCGTCAGCTGGGTGATCAGTCCGGTCTGCTCGGCCAGGGGAATAAAGATATCCGGCGATAAATAGGTACCGTCGGGTTGCTGCCAGCGCGCCAGCGCTTCGGCTCCGGCGATTTTCCCGTCCTGCAATGAAATAATCGGCTGATAGTGAACCTGAATCGCCTGGGAATGGAGGGCGTCCAGCATACTGTTACGCGGTGAACGCAGGTGTCTCAGCAGGCGCAGCAGCAGCCAGGTGGCAAGCAGGCTGGTGAAGATGCCGGCCGGGAGCCAGAAGATCAACTGCTGTCGTATGTGCTGCTGCAGCGGCAGGGTGGATGACCAGGTCACAATGCCGGATCCCAGCTCGGGAATGCGCTGGATCCGGTAGACCGTATTATCCAGGGTAAGCATATTCAGGTGCGGGTCTTTAATCCGTTGCCAGGCCTTCGCCGGCAGCGGCTGGCTGCTGATCACCATTTTCAGATGGTCCAAACCAAACAGCATGCTATGGATCTTCTCCTCGCTGACGGGCGCCACATCAATGAAGGAGATGGGATCGATCATTACCATATGCTGCTGGCTGGCCATGGCCGTCATCTGGTGATTGAGGCCAAGATCGTTAATCGAGGTCAGCCAGGTGCGATAGCCGTCGGAGGCAATGTGGTCCGGTGGCGGGAAGGTCACCGCGACGCTGTGGTCTTCCAGGGAGGAGCATTGCGGCACGGAATCCTGCAGCCAGAGCACTTCCTGAACGTAGCGGTGGGTATAGGCGATCCGGCGGAGCATGAGCAGATGTTCAGGGCTACAGGACGAGGCTGTATGTGCATCGGCCTCCCGCAGCGCTTCCCGGGCCTGATCGGCGACCTGCAGCGTGCGGACGACGATGCGGTTGGAATAATCATCCAGTTCACGATAGAACTGCATTTTGGCCTGCCGCGCCGCCTGCCAGATGCTGAGCGAGATGGGCAGGATGATGGCCAGTATCAGCACCCCTGTAAACAGCGCCATCAGATGCCGGGTCCTCATGCCTGTGTCCTTATCGTTCGCCGGGTGTCATCAGTATATGCGAAAGATAAACCGGGCGCAGTGGGAGAAATCGCGCTGTGCGGGGAAAAAAACCGGCATCACAATAGCCTGCGATGCCGGGAGAGAAGGATGATTCCGATGCAGCAGAATAAAAATGAGGGTGTGAATGCCGGGCAGGATGTATTCCGGCATTCAGTCGCAGCATACGCTGCGCAGATGACAGCAATATGTTGGCTTAGTGCGCGTCTGGCGCCGTGATATCGGCGCTGATGCGCAGATCGTTCTCATCAAACACCATGCAGAAGCGGTCATCGAAGGCCAGATTAATCTTCTGCCACGGGCGGAAATGGACGTCGCCGGGCAGCAGAACCTTGACGTTATCGTGACCATAGCACTGGCCGAACAGGTAGGTATTGTTGCCCAGACGTTCCACCACTTCACATTGAAACTCCACCACGGTACCGGTGGAGACTTCAGGCGTGAGGTGCTCTGGCCGGATCCCCAGCGTTACCGCGGCGCCGGGGTTAAGCGGTTGGGTGGCAACGTTCAGGGTGAGCTGATGGTCCTGGGCGAGGGTGACCGTTAAACGCTCTGGCTGCCAGTCGCTGACGGTGGCGGGTAAAAAGTTCATCTTTGGCGAGCCGATAAAACCGGCGACGAATTTGTTGACCGGATTGTAGTAAAGCGCCATCGGCGAACCCATTTGTTCAACCTTTCCGTAGTTCATGACCACGATTTTATCAGCGAGAGTCATCGCCTCCACCTGATCGTGAGTGACATACACCATGGTGGTCTTCAGCTCCTGGTGCAGGCGGGCAATATGCAGGCGCATATCGACGCGCAGTTCCGCGTCGAGGTTAGAAAGCGGCTCATCGAACATAAACACCCGGGGATTACGCACGATAGCGCGGCCAATGGCCACGCGCTGCCGCTGGCCGCCGGAGAGCTGCTTCGGTTTACGGTCCAGCAGGTGAGAGAGCTGCAGCGTTTTGGCCACCATTTCCACCTGGCGACGGATCTCCGCTTTCGGCACTTTATTCACCTTCAGCCCGTAGCCCATATTCTCCGCCACCGTCATGTGCGGGTAGAGCGCATAGGACTGAAAAACCATCGCTACGCCGCGGCGGGCGGGGACCACATCGTTCATCACCTCATCGCCGATCAGCACTTCCCCGTCGCTAACCTCTTCCAGCCCGGCAATCATACGTAACAGCGTCGATTTTCCACAGCCGGAAGGGCCGACGAAGACCGCAAACTCGCCATCTTCAATATCGAGATTGACCTGGTGCAGCGTCACCGTGCTGCCGAACCTTTTGGTGACATTCCTCAGTCGTATATTGGACATCCACATTCCCCGAAGTGAGTAGCCGTTGTTTGCCGTTGGCGTGTCGCTGAGTTGAGTGAAATTGTATTACGTGTAACAAAGCAGCGTGACGATATTCAACAGCGCTAAAATCATGTCCTGACTATAACTTCCGCGGATTTTGCGCCATACAGCGGCGTTTCATTTCTGCAAGGATGATCACACAACTGGCAGCTTATGGTAGTTTTATCCCTAATCAAAGCGTAGCGTATAACAAAAGCGAATCAGCGTCTGTTTTCTATGTAACAACGCAGTTTGAAATGATTTTTTTTCTAACTGTCAGATGTAATTCAAATAAAAACCATTAAATTGTTATACCTTCACATGAGGTTGATAATGAAAAAGAACACGCTTGCTGCACTGATCCTTACCACCCTCGCGGCGGGGCAACTTACCAGCCTGCAGGCGCATGCCGCCGGGCAGCTCAACGTTTGGGAAGACATTAAAAAATCCACTGGCATCAAAACCGCGGTCAGCGATTTTGAGAAGCAGTACAACGTGAAGGTCAATCTGCAGGAGATGCCTTATGCCCAGCAGCTGGAAAAGCTGCGCCTCGACGGCCCGGCGGGCATTGGGCCGGACGTGCTGGTGATCCCGAATGACCAGCTCGGCGGCGCCGT
Organism: Klebsiella sp. JN_Kp127; assembly: GCF_040062505.1. Taxonomy (NCBI): domain Bacteria; kingdom Pseudomonadati; phylum Pseudomonadota; class Gammaproteobacteria; order Enterobacterales; family Enterobacteriaceae; genus Klebsiella; species Klebsiella sp. JN_Kp127. The sequence continues at coordinate 192,761 of NZ_JBEAHS010000054.1, read as the reverse complement.
CGTTCAGGGGCTTCTCTCGCCGCTCAACGTCGAGCAGGCGAAACAGGATGCCTTTACGCCAGCCTCTATCAATGCCTTCCGCATGGACAACGCGCTGTACGGCATCCCGAAAGCGGTGGAAACCCTGGTGCTTATCTACAACAAGGACCTGATCGACAAGCCGCTGGACAGCCTGCAGGCCTGGCTGGACTATTCGAAGACCCAGCGCGAGCAGAACAAATACGGCCTGCTGGCGAAGTTTGATCAGATCTACTACAGCTGGGGAGCCATTGGCCCGATGGGCGGCTATATCTTCGCGAAGAACGACGGCGGCGGTTTCAACCCGCAGCAGGTGGGGCTCAATACTCCCGGCGCTGTGGAAGCCGTGACCTTCCTGAAAAAATTCTATGCCGAGAAGGCTTTCCCTGCAGGGATCCTCGGCGATAACGGGCTGAACGCCATTGATTCGCTGTTTACCGAGAAAAAAGCGGCGGCGGTGATCAACGGCCCCTGGGCCTTCCAGCCGTATGAAGCCGCCGGTATCAACTATGGCGTGGTGCCGCTGCCGACCCTGCCGGACGGCAAGCCGATGAGCTCCTTCCTCGGCGTTAAGGGCTACGTGGTATCGACCTGGAGTAAAGACAAGGCGCTGGCGCAACAGTTTATCGAGTTCATCAACCAGCCGCAGTATGTAAAAGCCCGCTATGTCGCCACCGGCGAAATCCCGCCGCTGAAGGCGATGATTGACGACCCGGTGATTAAAAATGACGAAAAGGCCAGCGCCGTCGCCGTACAGTCGGCGCGGGCGATGGCCATGCCGGGCATTCCGGAGATGGGGGAAGTGTGGGGGCCAGCTAATGCCGCGCTTGAACTGAGCCTCACCGGCAAGCAGGCGCCGCAGGCCGCGCTCGATAACGCGGTGAAACAGATCAAGATGCACATCGAAGCGATGCAGGCCAGCAATCAGTAATTTACCGTCACGTGAAGTCACCGAGCGGGAGGGGGACCTCCCGTTTGTAGAAGGAGTCGAGTGTGAGCATCCATTCCAGCGAAAATTATAGCGACGCGCGCGGGCCCGGGCGCCATGCGTGGTGCGGCCTGCTGCTGGCAATCGTGCCGGGTTTCGGTCAGTTTTATCATCGCCAGTGGCTGAAGGGGCTGGTCTTCCTGGTGTTGTTGAGCAGCTTTCTGGGTATTTTTTATGACTTCCTGCGCGAGGGGCTGTGGGGGCTCTATACCCTGGGTGAAGAGGTGCCCCGGGATAACTCTATCTTCCTGTTAGCGGAGGGGATTATCAGCGTGCTGATCGTCGCTTTTGGCGTGCTGATCTATTTTCTCTCGCTGCGGGACGCGTGGCTGAACGGCAAAAAACGCGATGAGGGGGTCGCGCTGAACAGCGTGCGTAAGCAGTACCAGATGCTGCTGAGCGATGGCTTCCCGTACCTGATGATCACGCCAGGCTTTATTCTGCTGGTCTTTGTGGTGATCTTTCCCATTCTGTTTGGTTTCGCCATCGCCTTCACCAACTATAACCTGTACCACACGCCGCCGGCGAAGCTGGTGGACTGGGTGGGCCTGAAAAACTTCGTCAATATTTTCACCCTCTCCATCTGGCGCTCCACCTTCCTGGATGTGCTGCAGTGGACCGTGGTGTGGACGCTGCTGGCGACCACCCTGCAGTGTACTGTGGGCGTGCTGTTGGCGATTCTGGTGAACCAAAAAGATCTGCGCTTTAAGCCGCTGATCCGCACTATCTTTATTTTGCCGTGGGCGGTGCCGGGGTTTGTCACCATCCTCGTCTTTGCCGGGATGTTCAATGACTCCTTCGGGGTGATTAACAATGCGATCCTGTCATTCTTCGGCATCAGTCCAAAGGCATGGCTGACCGACCCGTTCTGGACCAAAACCGCGCTGATCATGATGCAGACCTGGCTTGGCTTCCCGTTTGTCTTTGCCATGACCACCGGCGTGCTGCAGGCGATCCCGGACGATCTGTATGAAGCGGCGACGATGGACGGCGCCAGCGCCTTTACCCGCCTGCGCACCATCACCCTGCCGCTGGTGCTGTACGCGATCGCGCCGATCATCATCACCCAGTACACCTTCAACTTTAATAATTTCAACATCATTTATCTGTTTAACAACGGCGGCCCTGCGGTGGCGGGATCTAACGCCGGCGGGACGGATATTCTGGTGTCGTGGATCTATAAGCTGACGATGTCCTCGTCGCAGTACGCCATCGCGGCGACCATCACTATCCTGCTGTCGATCTTCGTCGTCGGCCTGGCGCTGTGGCAGTTCCGCGCCACCAAATCCTTCAAAAATGACGACATGGCGTAAGGGAAGCAACATGGCTCAATCACCCAGTATTAAACGCGAAAAGTGGATCCGACTCTCTCTCACCTGGCTGGTGGTTATCCTGGTCTCGGTGGTGATTATCTATCCGCTGGTCTGGACCGTCGGGGCGTCGCTGAACGCCGGCAATAGCCTGCTGAGTACCTCGATCATTCCGGAAAATCTGTCGTTCCAGCACTATGCCGATCTGTTCAATGGCAATGTGAATTACCTTACCTGGTACTGGAACTCGATGAAAATCAGCTTCCTGACCATGGTGCTGACCCTGATTAGCGTCAGCTTTACCGCCTACGCCTTCTCCCGCTTCCGCTTTAAAGGGCGGCAGAACGGGCTGATGCTGTTCCTGCTGCTGCAGATGATCCCGCAGTTTTCCGCGCTGATTGCCATCTTTGTGCTGTCGCAACTGCTTGGCCTGATTAACAGCCATCTGGCGCTGGTGCTGATCTACGTCGGGGGAATGATCCCGATGAACACCTGGCTGATGAAGGGGTATCTCGACGCGATCCCCAAAGATCTGGATGAGTCCGCCCGCATGGACGGCGCCAGCAGCTTTCGCATCTTTATCGAGATCATCATGCCGTTGTCGAGGCCGATCCTCGCGGTGGTGGCGCTGTTCTCCTTCACCGGCCCGCTGGGGGATTTCATCCTCTCCAGCACCATCCTGCGTACCCCGGATAAATACACCCTGCCTATCGGTCTGTATAACCTGGTGGCGCAAAAAATGGGGGCCAGCTACACCACCTACGCGGCGGGGGCGGTGCTGATTGCCGTGCCGGTCGCGATCCTCTATCTGGCGTTACAAAAATACTTCGTCTCCGGCCTGACCTCGGGCAGTACTAAAGGATAAGCACATGAAAAGATTTACACCCGCATGGCTTGCGGTTTGTCTGGCATGCAGTTTTTCCCCCCCTTCGCTGGCGGCGGACGCGCTTGAAACCCGCGCCTTTCAGGGCATGCCGGCGGACTTTATTAAAGGCGCGGATATCTCCACGCTGCTGGATGCTGAAAAGCACGGGGCGACCTTCTACGACCAGAATAACCAGCGTAAGGATCCGATCGCCATTCTGAAAGAGAACGGCGTCAACTATGTTCGCCTCCGCCTGTGGGTGGATCCGCAATCGGCAAGCGGCGAGGGCTATGGCGGCGGGAATAACGATCTGGCCACGACCCTGGCGCTGGCGAAACGCGCGAAAGCCCAGGGAATGAAGCTGCTGCTCGACTTTCATTACAGCGATTTCTGGACCGATCCCGGCAAGCAGTTCAAACCGAAGGCCTGGGAAAAGATGGATTACCCGCAGCTGAAAACGGCGATTCATGACTATACCCGGGATACCATCGCCCGCTTTAAGCAGGCGGGCGTCCTGCCGGATATGGTGCAGATCGGCAATGAGATCAATGGCGGTATGCTGTGGCCGGAAGGGAAAAGCTGGGGGCAGGGGGGCGGAGAGTTCGACCGGCTGGCTGGTCTGCTGAACGCGGCCATTGATGGCCTGAAGGCGAACCTGCACAACGGCGAGCAGGTGAAAATCATGCTGCATCTGGCTGAAGGGACCAAAAACGATACCTTCCGCTGGTGGTTTGACGAAATAGAGAAACGCCATATGCCGTATGACGTGATCGGTTTGTCGATGTACACCTACTGGAACGGGCCGATCAGCGCCCTGAAGGCCAATATGGATGACATCAGCAAACGCTATAACAAAGACGTTATTGTCGTCGAGGCGGCCTATGCCTATACCCTGGCCAATTGCGATAACGCGGAAAATAGTTTCCAGGCCAAAGAGGAAAAGGATGGGGGATATCCCGCCAGCGTGCAGGGACAATATCGCTATATCCACGATCTGATGCAGGCGGTCATCGATGTTCCCGACCAGCGCGGCAAAGGGATTTTTTACTGGGAGCCCACGTGGATTGCCGTTCCGGGAAATACCTGGGCCACCCCGGCGGGGATGAAATATATCCATGACGAATGGAAAGAGGGCAATGCGCGTGAAAATCAGGCGCTATTTGATTGCCAGGGAAAAGTATTGCCGTCGGTAAAAGTATTTAATTAATTTTTTGTCGTTCTTTTCAGGAAGTTTATTATGAATAAATTTGCACCTTTACATCCAAAGGTTAATACGCTGCTGCATGGCGCAGATTATAACCCGGAACAATGGGAGAATGACCCCGATATTATTGATAAAGACATTGCCATGATGCAGCAGGCAAAATGCAATGTGATGTCGGTGGGAATATTTAGCTGGGCGAAACTTGAGCCGCGCGAAGGGGTATTTGATTTCGCCTGGCTGGATACTATCCTCGATAAACTGTATGCCGCCGGCATTCATGTTTTTCTGGCCACGCCGAGCGGCGCGCGTCCGGCGTGGATGTCACAGCGCTATCCGCAGGTTCTGCGGGTGGGGCGCGATCGGGTGCCAGCCCTGCACGGCGGCCGTCACAACCACTGTATGTCATCGCCGGTTTATCGTGAGAAGACCCTTAAAATCAATACTCTGTTGGCGGAGCGCTATTCTGCGCATCCGGCGGTGCTGGGCTGGCATATTTCCAATGAATATGGCGGCGAATGTCATTGCGAGCGCTGCCAGACTCGCTTTCGCGACTGGCTGAAGGCGCGATACCAGACCCTGGAGAATCTCAACCAGGCCTGGTGGAGCACTTTCTGGAGCCATACCTACAGCGACTGGTCGCAGATTGAATCGCCTGCGCCGCAGGGCGAGGTGTCGATCCACGGCCTGAATCTGGACTGGCATCGCTTTAATACCGCCCAGGTGACAGATTTCTGCCGCCATGAAATCGCCCCGCTGAAGGCGGCGAATGCCTCCCTGCCGGTGACCACCAACTTTATGGAGTATTTTTATGATTACGACTACTGGCAGCTGGCGGAGGTGCTGGACTTTATCTCCTGGGACAGCTATCCGATGTGGCACCGCGACAAAGACGAAACCGCGCTGGCCTGCTATACCGCGATGTATCACGACATGATGCGCAGCCTGAAGGGCGGCCAGCCGTTTGTGCTGATGGAGTCCACGCCGGGCGCCACCAACTGGCAGCCGACCAGCAAACTGAAGAAACCGGGGATGCATATTCTCTCTTCGCTGCAGGCGGTGGCGCATGGCGCCGACTCGGTGCAGTATTTCCAGTGGCGCAAGAGCCGTGGTTCGGTTGAGAAATTCCACGGCGCGGTGGTCGACCACGTTGGGCATATTGATACCCGCATTGGCCGTGAAGTCAGCCAGCTCGGCGAGATCCTCAGCAAGCTGCCGGCGGTGAGGGGGTGTCGCACCGAGGCGAAAGTGGCGATTATTTTCGACCAGCAGAACCGCTGGGCGCTTGATGACGCCCAGGGGCCGCGCAATCTGGGTATGGAGTATGAGAAGACGGTCAATGAGCACTACCGTCCGTTCTGGGAGCAGGGCATCGCCGTCGATGTGATTGACGCCGACGCTGATTTAACGCCGTATCGGCTGGTGATCGCCCCGATGTTATACATGGTGCGCGACGGCTTTGCCGGGCGGGCGGAGGCGTTCGTCGCCAGCGGCGGCCATCTGGTGACCACCTACTGGACCGGCATCGTCAACGAGTCCGATCTCTGCTATCTCGGCGGCTTCCCGGGCCCGCTGCGCAATCTTCTGGGCATCTGGGCGGAAGAGATCGACTGTCTGAATGACGGCGAGTTTAATCTGGTGCAGGGCCTGGCCGGGAATCAGTGCGGTCTTCAGGGCCCCTATCAGGTGCGCCATCTCTGTGAACTGATCCATACCGAAAGCGCGCAGACGCTGGCCACCTACCGGGATGATTTTTATGCCGGAAGGCCAGCGGTGACGGTGAACGGCTTCGGGAAAGGTAAAGCCTGGCATGTGGCCTCCCGCAACGATTTGGCCTTCCAGCGCGACTTTTTTGCCGCCCTGAGCAAGGAGCTGGCGCTGCCGCGGGCGATCGCGGCGGATTTACCGCCCGGAGTGGTGGCCACCGCGCGCACCGACGGTGAGAGTACGTTTGTCTTCCTGCAGAACTACAGCGCGCAAAGCCATACCCTGAGCCTGCCGCCAGGGTATCGGGATTGCCTGACCGACGCGGCGGTGGCGGACCCGCTGACCCTGTCAGCATGGGATTGCCGTATTCTCCGTCGCCACGCGTAATCCTTTTTCTCCACGCCTGCTCTGCCGAGCAGGCTTTTTTTTATCTATTACCCTGGAGTTTATGATGGTGAGTTTAAAATCTTTCCTGCACTATTTCTCGCCTGCGCGTCCGGCACAGCCGTTAAGCGAAGCGGAAAAACAGCAAATCGAGGCGCTGATTCAGGCCTTCGGCGGTGAAGCGAATATTACCCAAGTGGACGCCTGTATTACCCGTCTGCGGGTAACGGTTCGTCATCTGGCGGCCGTGGACTCTGACGCATTACAGCAGCAGGGCGCGCTGGGCGTCATTATTCTTGGTCAGCAGGTTCATGCTATTTTCGGTAAGCAGTCCGATGCGCTACGTCAATTGCTGGATGACCATTTTGCCGCGCGGAAATAAATAAAACGGGATAACCTGAAAACAGGTTATCCCGAAAATAAGACAAAGACAGCAGTGGCAATAATGATTACCGGAGGGTAATTAATGACCTTAGCGTTGGAGATATCAATAACGTATTTTTCTTACCAGAGCGATATTACCACCAGGCCTCAACCTGCACGCCGAAATTCCAGGTATTATTCGCCGTCTGGTCTTCAAATGGTTTACCATCTTCGGAATCATTCAGATACGACGCGAAAATACGTAATTCCGGACGTGACATAAAGTCCGGCCCGTCCGCCAGACCCAGCGCAATGGTATATTTCTCACCGGCCTGTTTGTAACTGGTGCCATTGTTGTAGCTGTCTTTCTGATAGAAACCGCCGACTTCGCCAATCAGGCGCACGTAGTCGGTGAACTGATACTGCCCGCGGGCGACCAGCGACAGCATCCGCGTTTTGTCGGTGTAGTCGGTAATATCATCCGCCGAGCCCCAGGTCAGAACGTGGTTGATGGAGAACTTCTCGGTAATGGGGATCAGACCGGTGTTAATCACGCGATAGCCGGTGGCGTCATTCACGTAGTTCCACATATCGTACCAGCCGCCGCCCTGGGAGACCATATTCTGCGCCAGCCCTTTGTTGGCATACTGCAGCACGGTTTTGTTATAGCCGCCCAGCATATCCTGACTGATTTCACCGGTTAGCATCACGCCATTTTCGGCATCGTACAGCCCGCCGTAGCTGTCCTGTTTTTTGGTGGTGTTCGGCATGGCGTAGTCGATGCCGAATTCGGTCCACGACCCGGACCACGGCTTCCATCCCGCATAGCGTAAATCGATATAGTTGATATTGACGTTGCTGTCGCCATCGACGCGATAGTCAACGTCGTTGGCATCGCCGCGGATCCACGCCAGCGAGACGGCGCCCGGGCCAAGGGTGTAGTTTTCCACCCCGGCCCCGGAGCCGGAAATGTTCCAGTATTTGGTATCGATGATGTGCAGATCGTGACGCTGATAGTAACGTTTGCCGCCCCAGATCACCGCATTCGGATCGCCCGGGATCAGCCCTTTGATCTGCAGATTCAGCTGACGTAAGCCGAACTGCGCGTCATCGTTCAACGTGGTTTCATTATCGTTAGAGCCATCGGAGACCATGCTGACCATGCTGTCGAGATAGAAACTGACATCATCTTTTTTGTAGACCTCGGAGCCCAATTCCAGTTCGCCATAGGTATCCGATTCGTTCCCCAACCGGCCCAGCTTGTTCTTTTGCCATTCCGCTTCGCTACCGTCGCCGGAGACCCCAACCCCGGCGCGCAAATAGCCATGAAAATCAACGGTCGGGATCGCAGCGGTAGCCGCAAAGGCGGAAGGGGTAATTAGCGCAGCGGCTAATGCTGTGGAAAGGGCGCGCAGTGTCGTATTCATCTCTATCCTCTTATTGTTTTGTATTACGTTCACATAACTGATGTCATAAAATGCCTAAATGTAACTTCAGGCAAACGAGATATGATTATTGTGTGACTAAGTGCAAATAATAACGCTGGTTTTTGTTGTGATGAGTGAGGTGATTCACAATTAACCTGGTTGTGAACGTAATACTTTTTGTGGTCTAATTTTGCGGTGAGAAGTGGCGGTGAGCGTTTTTTCAAATGGCCCCTGTTACAATCATGGGATAACAACATAAGGAACCGGACCATGAAGTCTAAAAGCGCTACTCTGGAAGACGTCGCACGTCATGCGGGTGTCTCTTACCAGACCGTGTCCAGGGTACTCAACAAATCTGCCAATGTATCCGAAGCGACGCGCCGCAAGGTGGAGAAATCGATAGAGGCTCTACGCTATGTGCCCAACCGGCTGGCGCAGCAGCTGGTGGGGAAGGAGAGCCAGACGGTGGGGCTGGTGACGATTTCGCTGGCCTGGCATGCCCCCTCCCAGGTGGCGGCGGCGGTAAAACGCTATGCCAACCTGGAAGGTTACCAGGTCCTGATTTCGATGATCGATGAGAGCGTCAACCAAAGCATCCAGGATTCCATCAATGAGCTGAAGTCTCAGCGGGTGGATAAGGTCATTATCAACGTGCCGCTGGAGACCGAACAGGCGCAGAAAATCGCCGCTGACAACGATGATATCGTCTGCCTGTTTCTCGATGTTGATCCCTACAGCTCCGTGTTTAACGTTTCGTTTAACCCGGCGGACGGCACCCGGGCCAGCGTCAAATATCTCTACGAGATGGGGCATCGGGAGATCGCGCTGCTGGCGGGGCCGGACAGCTCCGTATCGGCCAAACTGCGGCTGAAAAGCTGGCTGGAGACCCTGGATGGCTACGGCCTGAAGCCGGTGACCGTCCTGCACGGCAACTGGGATGCGCAAAGCGGCTACGCCGGCGCGCTGCAGATGCTGCGTGAAACGCCGAACTTCAGCGCTGTGCTGGTGGGCAATGACCAAATGGCGCTGGGGGTGCTCAGCGCCTTCCATCAGCATCAGGTGGCGGTGCCGGGAGAGAAATCGGTGATTGGCTATGACGATACCTATGAAAGCTCCTTTTTCTATCCGGCATTGAGTACGGTATCGCTGGACCTCGACCTGCAGGGTAAAGAGGCGGTGCGGCGGATCCTCGCCAGTACCAGCGGCGCGGCGCATACCTCATCCATCCTGCCGGCGCGCCTGGTGATTCGCCATTCCAGCGGCGCCAGAGTCGAGCAGGGGAAAGATCTGCAGGCTATCGCGGAGCAACTTCGCGCTATCGCCCACCGTCTGGCGCCCTGAAGCCAAAGGCGAGGAAACTCGCCTCTTTGTTATTACCCCTGCTATGACCATGGTTGATCTTTGTCGTGGAACGGCGTAACTTAATTGTTATGTTATAACATAATGACGAGGCCATCATGAAAGCTCATATCCATCCTCCCTATCGCACGGTGGTGTTTCACGACACCAGCGCCAATGAATATTTTAAAGTTGGCTCAACCATCCGCACCGAACGCGTAATTGAGCTCGACGGTGAGACGTATCCGTATGTGACGATCGATGTCTCATCGAAATCGCATCCTTACTACACCGGCAAACAAAAAACGTTCGCCAGCGAGGGTAGCGCGGCCCGTTTCCGCCAGCGCTTCGGCGGCTTTATTGATGCAAAAAGGAAGGCATGATGCAGGTCGTTAACTCATTACGCAGCGCCAAACAGCGCCACCCGGATTGCCAGCTGGTCAAACGCAAAGGGCGGCTGTACGTGATCTGTAAGAGCAACCCCCGCTTTAAAGCGGTGCAGGGGCGCAAAAAACGTCGTTAACGGAAGCTTTCCAGGGGACGGCGCTGCTGGCCGTCGGCGGTAAAATTGTCGGCGGCCAGCCATTGGCGCATGGCGCTATCCAGCTGCGGCCATTCGCCATCAATCACTGAAAACCAGTCCGTGTCCCGGTTGTGTCCTTTGCTCACCAGCGCCTGACGAAAACGTCCTTCGTACTGAAATCCCAGTCGCCTTGCCGCCCGGCCTGACGGCGTATTGAGGCTATTGCATTTCCATTCATAGCGACGGTAGCCGAGCGTCTCGAAAACATACTGCATCAACAGCCAGTGCGCTTCGGTGGCCATAGCCGTTCGGCTCAGCAACGGAGAGAAATGGACATGCCCCACCTCGACCACGCCGTGGTTGGCATCGATGCGCATTAACGCCAGCGACCCGACCGCCGTCCCGCGCTGCTGGTCAACGACGGCGAAATGGATAGGATCGGTCAGCGTCGAAACCTGCGCCACCCAGGCGCTAAATTCAGCCAGACTGCTTTCCGGTTCGCGCAGCAGCCACGTCCAGCTGCGGGCGTCGGGCGCCAGCTGGTGGGCAGCAAACAGATCGCTGGCGTGGGCGAGGGTGAGCGGTTCGAGCCGACAGCGGCTGCCCTGAAGTACCTGCCGCGTTGGCCAGGGGCGGGGTTGCCAGTCGGGCAGCTCGGCGCCGAGCGCCTGTCCAAACTGATTGTATTCACACATTGCGGTTTCCTTATTGGGGATGTACAGGCAGCGTACGCGCTGGCTGGTTCCATAAAAAGTGCCACCAGAGTATGTTTTTATGGATCCACGAGGAGGTGACATGAACATACCGGACGATGCGTTTTATGGGTTGGTGACGCAGGGGATGCGGCAGCGAACGGACGAAACCCTGCAGCGGGCCCTTTACCACACTTTGCGCCATGCCATCCTGCAGGGAACCCTGGCGGCCAGCTGCCGTTTGCCAGGATCGCGCGTGATTGCCGGTCGACTGCATCTGTCGCGCAATACGGTGAATGCCGCACTGGAGCAGCTGACGCTGGAAGGATACCTGACGCGAAGCCGTCAGGGGACGCAGGTTGTGCCGCTCGCCGCCAGCCGCCGGCAGGAGGTAAACGCGCCACCCGTTGTGCTGTCTGAGCGGCTGCAGGGGCTGCCAGCCGCTATGCGCCGTGACTCGCCGGCGCTGCCGTTTACGCCTGGCATGCCGGCGGTGAACTATTTCCCGCTGCCGCTGTGGCGGCGGTTAATGGATAAAGCATTGCGCGACGAGGGCAGCACGCTGCTGGGCTACGGTGAGGCCGCGGGCGATCCCCAACTGCGGGAGGCGATCGCTCGCCATCTGGCGCTCTCCCGGGGTATTCAGTGCGATATCCGGCAGATCGTCATCACCGAGGGGGCGCTGGAAGGGGTCAACTTATGCGCCTCGCTGTTGACCAACCCGGGCGACACCGTGTGGCAGGAAGAGCCGGGATACCTGGGCGCCAGGAGTGGTTTCCAGCGGGCGGGGCTGCAGGTCTGCGGGATGGCCGTCGATCATGAAGGGATGTGTATGGCCAACGGCGCGGCAGAGCCACCCCGGCTGATTTTCACCTCTCCCTCTCATCAGTATCCCCTTGGGAGCGTTATGAGCGCCGCGCGGCGTCTGGCGCTGGTGGAGTATGCCCATCGGCACGGCGCGTGGATTGTGGAGGATGACTACGACAGCGAGTTTCGCCACAGCGGAGAGCCGATCCCGGCGATGCTGGGAATGGTCCCGGATGCCCCGGTGGTCTATCTCGGCACCTTCAGCAAAACCCTTTTTCCGGCGCTACGTATCGGTTTTATGGTAATGCCGCCCGCGCTGGCGGATGCCGCTCAGGAGGCCATTGGCGCGCTGCTGCGCGGGGGGCACCGCGCTGAACAGCGGGCGCTGGCCAGCTTTATCGAGAAGGGGCACTATGCGCGTCATCTGGCGGCGATGCGTCGTCTGTATCGCAAACGTCAGCAGCTGCTGCGCGAGGCGCTGGCGCAAGAGATCACCGTGCCGTGCGAAGTCCTTGGTGGGGAAGGGGGGCTCCATCTGACGCTGGCCATCGAGGGGATCGACGATCGCGCGATAGCGCAGCAGGCGCGTCAGTTTCAGCTGGCGCCCGCTGCGCTAAGTCATTTCTATCTCGACCCGCGGCGGGGGCGGAGCGGGCTGGTGCTGGGGTATGGCAATACTTCTGCTTCCCGCTATCCGCTGGCGCTGCGGACGCTGAATCGTCTTATTGCGCAGTACCGGCTCGGGTCAGCGTAAAGACATCGTAAAAGGAGAGATCGCCTTTGGTGTCGACCATTTTTTTAAGCTGCGCCTTCTGCTCGCTATCGACGTCCGGCGACTGCAGAATACGGTCGATCAGCTGTCGGGGGACAAAGCGGGTGTTGTACCATTCGCCGTTGTAACACACGCGAAAGTCGAGGACATCGATATCTTCGTAACGATAGCGTGGATAGACGTCAAAGAAGAAAAAAGCGTTGAACAGGATGAACAGCACCACCAACAACCAGACCGAATCCACCAGCGTTTCAGAGCGCAGCATCACCACCAGCGTCGCCAGAAACGCGGCATACATGGCAACAAACAGGCCCGGATGGTTACGGATAAAACTGATGCTAAAACGCGGGCGATTATCGCGTTTTTCCTGCACGTTCAGTTCGTCAATGGTGTGAGTAAGCAGGCGTTGTATTTCTGTCATCTTGATCCCCGAATTCTGCAATAAGCCTGCCCCGTGCGCCCGGTGGCTCGGGCGTGGCAGGCTCAGCCTGAAGGCTATTTTATGTTGCAGTATTCTGCGGAGAAAGTAACAGATCAGTTACAGAAAAGCATAACAGTTACGCATTTGGCGGCGGAAGGCGCTTGATGATCTGCGCCGGGTTGCCGCCGACAACGGTACTGGCGGGGACGTCTTTAGTGACCACCGCTCCGGACGCGATGACCGCATTATCGCCAATGGTCACCCCGGGATTGATCACCGCCCGACCGCCAATCCACACATTGTGGCCAATGGTCACCGGTTTGCCATATTCCTGGCCGCTGTTTCGGGCCTCAGCATCCAGCGGATGGGTGGCGGTATAGATATGGACGCCCGGGGCCAGCATGCAGTTATCGCCAATATGGATAGGGCAGACGTCCAGCATCACGCAGTCAAAATTGGCGTAAAAACCGGCGCCGAGAAAGATATTGTAGCCGTAGTCGCAGCGAAAGCTTGGCTCGATATACGCATCGCCAGCGCGACCGAGCAGCTCGGCGAGAATACGCTGACGTTCTTCCTGTGCATCCGGGGCGGAATGATTATAACGGTGCAGCAGCTGTCTGGCGCGCAGACGATCGGCGCGTAGCGTTGGGTCGCCAGATAAATAGAGCTCACCGGCGATCATTTTGCGTTTTTCTTCACTCATTGGTCTTCCTTATACCTGACGTTAGATGGCCGCAGCAGTATAAAAAAGAAACCGGTTACAGGTTTGCTGTTGGCTAAATGATGTGATGACTATCACAAAGATACCCTGCTGAGGCTGGCGATTACCGTCCGGTCAGCAGACCGCGTCGGGCGCGGTAATTAGCGGATAAATTTCCAGACGGACGTCGGGATCTTATCGTACAGCTTATTCATGGTCAGTTCAGCCAGACGATGATCGGCGGCTGAGTAAAATACCGCCAGCTCATTATCAGAAAGTTCATATTTGTTTTTTTCAATGACGCGCTCCAGCGTGTCAATTGTCTGGCAACGGCGTAAGCGCATCAAATAGTCTGTTTTAGTTAATGGCTTATCAGACATAATTCCACCTTTTGATTGTAATAATCCTAACACGAAAGACTGGCCGGATTTTCCCGGCTGGCGTTGACAAAACAACGAAATAACCGATTACCGGATTTTTTCCACTTTTGCAAATCCGTAGAGTTAATGCCGTAGTTACTGAACAACGTAAATGTATCGTCCAGATATTCGTCAACCTGAGCGATCAGCTTATTATCCTCAGCGTACTTAATTTTATAATTAAGGGCGAATGTGGCAATGTGCTCGATCAGTTCATTTAACTGGAGATTGACAGCCGATGTCGGGTCGTTGACCCAGCCATGGTTGCTCTCTTCCAGGTTTGCAAGGCAGTCATGATACAGCGTTTCGCAGAGAAAGCGTAGTTGTGCGATATCATGTCTTTTTGGCGAGTATTCGTCCATAACGCATCCCCTTTTGAGTGGTTTAAACGACGACTAACAAACACCGTTGTGGGATGAACACGACTAACTGACCTGACACTAACTGAGTAATCCTGCTGATTTAACTATAATCCACTCTCCAACAGATTTCATCGTGCTATTACGAAAAATTACAATTATCAGAGAGAAATTATCTTAAAAATAGACGAATTAAATTCTCCGGCCCGGGCGCGCAGCCTGAAAAATAGAGATGTCTTATCAATCATTGGCTTAAGGCAGGCAGTCGTCGCGTTCAGAAACCGCCGGCCGTGATGATATTAGGATTATTCCTGGTAAATGAGTGTAAGAAGATCCTAAGGGCTAAACAGCGTGATAGATATAGCCGGGAACACATCGATATATATTAAATGCAGCGCGAAAAATAAACAATGGCAATATGTGCCCTGTGGGTAATGATCAAAAAAAGGGCCGCAGTAGCGGCCCTTTGTTCATCAGTGCAGATTAATGATGCTCAACCTGATGGCTGTGCTCAATATCTTCCGATTTCTTACTAAAGCGGCGTCGCACCACCACAAAGAACACCGGCACGAAGAAGATTGCCAGGATCGTCGCGGTCACCATCCCGCCCATTACGCCTGTACCTACGGCGTTCTGCGCACCGGAGCCCGCTCCGGAGCTGATAACCAGCGGCATAACCCCAAGGATAAACGCCAGGGAGGTCATCAGGATCGGACGCAGACGCATACGTACCGCTTCAAGCGTCGCCTCAATCAGCCCTTTGCCCTCTTTCTCCATCAGGTCTTTGGCGAATTCAACGATCAGTATCGCGTTCTTCGCCGACAGGCCGATGGTGGTCAACAGGCCGACCTGGAAGTAAACGTCATTGGTTAAACCGCGGAAGGTGGCGGCTAACAGCGCGCCGACCACACCCAACGGTACGACCAGCATGACCGAGAACGGAATCGACCAGCTCTCATACAGCGCTGCCAGACACAGGAAGACGACAATCAGCGAGATGGCATACAGGGCAGGGGCCTGGTTACCGGACAGCCGCTCCTGATAAGACATCCCGGTCCAGTCGTAGCCAATACCCGACGGCAGTTTACCCGCCAGCTCTTCCATCAGGCTCATCGCCTCACCGGTACTCTTGCCTGGCGCTGCCTGGCCAAGAATTTCCATTGATGGCAGACCGTTGTAGCGTTCCAGACGCGGCGAACCGTATTCCCAACGCGAGGTGGAGAAGGCGGAGAACGGCACCATCTGGCCATCACTGCCGCGAACATACCACTTGCCGATGTCTTCCGGCAGCATACGGTATTTCGCTTCGGACATGATGTACACTTTCTTCACGCGGCCGCGGTCGATAAAGTCGTTGACATAGCTTCCGCCCCAGGCGGCGCCCAGCGTGGTGTTAATGTCGCTGATGGAGACGCCCAGCGCCTGGGCTTTTTCCTGATCGATATCGACTTTGAACTGCGGTGTATCTTCCAGACCGTTAGGACGCACGCCGGTCAGCACGTCAGGATGCTGCGCCACCATGCCAAACAGCTGGTTACGTGCCTGGGTCAGTTTTTCGTGTCCCAGGCCGCCCTGGTCAATCAGCTGGAAGTCAAAGCCGGTCGCGGTACCCAGTTCAACGATAGCCGGCAGGTTAAAGGCGAAGACCATCGCGTCTTTAATCTGCGAGAAATAGCCCATCGCCCGACCGGTGATCGCTTCAACTTTGTTTTCGTCGCCTGGACGCTGACTCCAGTCTTTCAGCGAGACGAACGCGATACCGGTGTTCTGGCCGCGGCCGGCGAAGCCGAAGCCGTTAACCGCAAACACGGATTCCACGTTGTCCTTCTCTTTGGTGAGATAGTAATTCGTCATCTCATCCAGCACTTTCTGCGTGCGCTCCTGGGTGGCGCCGGCAGGCAGCTGGGCCATACTCAGGAACACCCCCTGGTCTTCGTCCGGCAGGAACGAGCTCGGCAGACGAACGAACAGCCACGCCATACCCACCACGATGATCAGATACAGCACCAGATAACGACCGGTGCTGCGCAGAATGTTGCCTACGCTGTCGGTGTAATGGTGCGTGCTCTTATCGAACATGCGGTTAAACCAGCCGAAGAAACCCGTGGTCGCGCCATGGCTGCCTTTCTGAATAGGCTTCAGCATCGTGGCGCACAGCGCCGGCGTCAGGATCAGCGCGACCAGCACCGATAGCGCCATCGCGGAAACGATGGTGATGGAGAACTGGCGATAGATGGCCCCGGTTGAGCCGCCGAAGAACGCCATCGGGATAAATACCGCCGACAGCACCATGGCGATACCTACCAGCGCGCCCTGAATCTGCCCCATCGATTTACGCGTCGCTTCTTTCGGCGGCAGGCCTTCTTCGGCCATGACGCGCTCGACGTTCTCGACCACCACGATGGCGTCATCCACCAGCAGGCCGATGGCGAGCACCATCCCGAACATCGTCAGGGTGTTTATCGAGAAGCCAAACGCCGCCAGCACCGCGAAGGTCCCTAACAGGACCACCGGCACCGCGATGGTCGGGATCAGGGTGGCGCGGAAGTTCTGCAGGAACAGATACATCACCAGGAAGACCAGGATGATCGCTTCCACCAGCGTTTTAACCACTTCGTGAATAGAGATTTTCACGAACGGGGTGGTGTCATACGGGTAAACGATTTTCATCCCCGACGGGAAAAACGGCTCCATCTTCGCCAGTTCAGCGCGGATCGCGTTGGCGGTATCCAGCGCGTTCGCGCCGGTAGCCAGTTTAATACCCAGACCGGACGCAGGCTGGCCGTTATACTTCGCCACCACGTCATAGCTTTCGCCACCCAGTTCAATTTTGGCGACATCACGCAGACGAACCTGGGAACCATCCTGGTTCACCTTCAGCAGAATGTTGCCAAACTCTTCCGTATTAGTCAGACGCGTCTGCGCGACGATGGAGGCGTTGAGCTGCTGGCCTTTCACCGGCGGCGTACCGCCTAACTGACCAGCGGCTACCTGGGCGTTCTGCGCTTTCAGCGCGCTGATCACGTCCACCGGCGTGAGCTGGAAGTTATTCAGTTTATTCGGATCCATCCAGATACGCATCGCGTACTGGGAACCGAACAGCTGAACGTCGCCGACGCCGCTGGTACGGCTGATCGGGTCCTTCATGTTGGCCGCCACGTAGTCCGAAATGTCGTCCTGGTTCATGGTGCCGTTGGTGTTAATGACGCCGACAACCATCAGGAAGCTGCTGGACGCTTTCTCAACGCTGATCCCTTGCTGCTGTACTTCTTGCGGCAGCAGAGGGGTGGCCAGGGCCAGCTTGTTCTGAACCTGAACCTGGGCGATGTCCGGATCGGTACCGGATTCGAAGGTCAGGGTGATGGTCGCCGTACCGGTGGAGTCGCCATTCGAGGACATGTACATCAGGTGATCGATACCGTTCATATTCTGTTCGATAACCTGAGTCACGGTGTTCTGCACGGTTTCGGCGTCAGCACCGGGGTACATGGCGGTAATGGAAATTGCTGGCGGCGCAATCGTCGGATATTGCGCCACCGGCAATTTGAGGATCGATAATCCCCCAGCCAGCATGATGATGATGGCGATCACCCATGCAAATATGGGGCGATCGATAAAGAAATTAGGCATGTCTTAACGGCTCCTGTTTAAGTTAAGACTTGGTTTGTTCTGATGGCGCGTTGCCTGCGGCTTGCTGTTTATCATCAGAAGCTACTTCCTGCGCTTTTACCTGCACGCCTGGTTTGATTTTTTGCAGGCCGGTGACGATAACGCGATCGCCGGATTTCAGACCGTCAGTGACCAGCCATTTATCGCCAATCGCTTGAGAAGCAGTGACCTGGCGGACTTCGACCTTATCGCCTTCACCCACTACCATGACGCTGGCGTCACCGCGCGGCGTACGGGTCACGCCCTGTTGCGGCACCAGCAGGGCGTCAGGGTTAACCCCTTCTTCCAGACGCGCGCGGACAAACATCCCCGGTAACAGGGTGTGATCCGGGTTGGGGAAAATGGCGCGCAGCGTGATAGAACCGGTGGTCTGGTCGACGGTCACATCCGAGAACTCCAGGGTGCCGGACTGCGGATACTTAAGACCGTCGTTAGTCACCAGCTCCACTTTCGCTTTACCGTTTTCCTGTTTCAGACGGCCATCGGCCAGCTCCTGTTTCAGGCGCAGGAAATCATTGCTCGACTGGGTGACGTCAACATAGATCGGATCCAGCTGCTGAACGGTTGCCAGAGCGGTTGACTGACCATTCTGCACCAGCGCCCCTTCGGTCACCGCGGATTTACCAATGCGGCCGCTGATCGGCGAGGTGACTTTGGTGTAGGCCAGATTGATGCGCGCGGTTTCCACGGCCGCTTTCGCCGCGACTACGGCCGCATTGCTCTGCTGCGCCGTCGCGACGGCGGTATCGTAGTCTTGTTGACTGATATACTTAGTGCCTAACAGTTTCTGATAACGCTTGACCGTCAGTTGATCCATGTTTGCCGCCGCCTGGGCTTTTGCCAGGTCGCCTTTGGCGCTGTCATAGCTGGCCTGATAGGTGGCTGGATCGATCTGATACAGGGAGACGCCGGCCTGGATATCGCTACCTTCGACGAAGTTACGTTTCAAAATAATGCCACTGACCTGAGGGCGGACTTCCGCAATGCGATAGGCGCTGGTGCGGCCTGGCAGTTCGGTGGTCATTTGTAGAGGTGCGGATTTGAGCGTCACAATACCGACTTCCGGCATGTGCTGGGCTCCCTGTTGAGCCGGTTTATCGTCACATCCTGTTAGCGCTAAGCTGCCTGAGAGCATCAGAACGACCGCCAGAGGCGTTAACCCTCTGTTTTTGTTCATATGTAAACCTCGAGTGTCCAATTTCAAAATGTTCAGTGGCTCAAACAACCACAAACCCACTACAGTCTTTCTATTATGGTCGTGCTATGGTACATACATTCACAAATGTATGTAAACGTAACCTCTGTAAAGTCATTAACCTATGGCACGAAAAACCAAACAACAGGCACGTGAAACCCGGCAACTGATTCTGGATGTTGCTCTGCGTCTGTTTTCGCAGCAAGGCGTATCATCTACCTCGTTGGCAACAATTGCAAAAGCTGCGGGTGTAACGAGGGGGGCTATCTACTGGCATTTCAAGAATAAATCAGATTTATTCAACGAAATTTGGGAGCTGTCAGACGCCAGTATTAGCGATCTCGAAATTGAGTATCGGGCAAAATTCCCTAACGATCCACTCTCAGTTATCAGGGAGATATTAGTCTATGTTCTTGAAGCGACGGTGACAGAGGAGCGCCGTCGGTTGATGATGGAGATTATCTTCCATAAGTGCGAATTCGTCGGTGAAATGACCGTGGTGCAGCAGGCCCAGCGGCAGTTATCCCTGGCGAGCTACGAGCGCATTGAGCAGACCTTGAAAGAGTGCATCGCCGCGAAGCTGTTGCCCGCCAATTTACTCACCCGGCGAGCGGCGATTTTAATGCGCAGCTATCTTTCCGGCCTGATGGAGAACTGGCTGTTTGCCCCCGACTCGTTCGACCTGCATGCGGAAGCGCGCGACTATGTTGCCATCCTGCTGGAGATGTATCAGTTCTGCCCCACGCTGCGCGGCCCGGAGAACCTGTCAGCGTAAACGTCGCGCGCGGAGGGACGTGAATTTTTAGCGCCGTCCGCCGCTATTCGCCAGCGATGAGAAGTGTTATTCTTCGCGCTTGCGACGACCCCCGGTATTCTCCGGCATTTGCATTCATTCATATTAACTATGCTGCACACGATCTCCAGGCAACGCGCCACGTTCATCTTTATCATTATACTGCTCTGTTTTATTGGCCTTTTCAGTCCAGTTCAGGGCCGCGCCGCGGACCTCCCTGACCGGGCGGAGGTGCAGAGTCAGCTCAATACCTTAAACAAGCAAAAAGAACTGACTCCGCAGGATAAACTGGTCCAGCAGGATTTGACCCAGACCCTGGAAACGCTGGATAAAATCGATCGCATCAAGAGCGAGACGACGCAGCTCCGCCAGCAGGTCGAGCAAGCCCCGGCGAAGCTGCGCCAGGCGGTGGACAGCCTTAACAATCTGAGCGATGTCCCGAACGACGACGCGACGCGCAAAACGCTAAGCACGCTCTCCCTGCGTCAGCTGGAATCACGCGTCACCCAAACGCTGGACGATCTGCAGAATGCGCAAAACGATCTGGCGACCTACAACAGCCAGTTGGTTTCCCTGCAAACGCAGCCGGAACGCGTGCAAAATGCGATGTACAAAGCCTCCCAGCAGCTGCAGCAGATCCGCAATCGTCTGAATGGCACCTCGGTGGGGGATGAGACTCTGCGTCCGACCCAGCAGGTGCTGCTGCAGGCCCAGCAGGCGTTGCTTAACGCGCAGATCGAGCAGCAGCGCAAGAGCCTCGAAGGCAATACGGTGCTGCAGGATACCCTGCAGAAGCAGCGTGACTACGTCACCGCCTGGAGCAACCGGCTGGAGCATCAGCTGCAGCTGCTGCAGGAGGCGGTGAACAGCAAGCGGCTGACGCTGACTGAGAAAACCGCCCAGGAGGCGGTCACGCCCGACGAAACGGCGCGTATTCAGGCCAACCCGCTGGTCAAGCAGGAGCTGGATATCAACCACCAGCTGAGCGAGAAGCTGATTCAGGCGACGGAGAACGGCAACCAGCTGGTGCAGCGCAATATTCAGGTGAAGAACTGGCTCGACCGCGCCCTGCAGTCTGAGCGGGATATTAAAGAGCAAATTTCCGTGCTCAAGGGCAGCCTGCTGCTGTCGCGCATTCTCTACCAGCAGCAGCAGACGCTGCCGTCGGCGGATGAGCTGCAGGATATGACCAATCGCATTGCCGATCTGCGGCTCGAACAGTTCGAGGTGAATCAGAAACGCGACGCGCTGTTCCAGAGCGATGCCTATGTCGCTAAGCTGGAAGAGGGGCACAGCGCTGAAGTAAACGATGAAGTGCACGCCGCGCTGCTGGAAGTGATCGACATGCGCCGGGAGCTGCTCGACCAGTTCAATAAACAGCTGGGGAATCAGCTGATGATGGCCATCAACCTGCAGATCAACCAGCAGCAGCTGATGAGCGTCTCGAGCAGCCTGAAAGAAATTCTAACCCAGCAAATTTTCTGGGTGAACAGCAATAAACCGATGGACTGGGAGTGGATTAAGGCCTTCCCGGAAGCGCTGAAAGGTCAGTTTAAGGCGATGAAAATCACCGTGAACTGGGAAAAAGCGTGGCCGGCGGTGTTTGTCGCTTTTCTTGCCGGATTACCGCTGCTGCTGATTGCCGGCCTGATCCGCTGGCGTTTGCAGTGGCTCAAGGATTATCAGGCAAAGCTTGCTTCCCAGGTAGGCCAGCTGCGCAATGATACCCAACTGCATACGCCGAAGGCGATCCTTATCGACCTGATCCGCGCCTTACCGGTGGTGCTGGTGATTCTGGCGATTGGCCTGATCTTACTCACCATGCAGCTCAATATCAGTGCTCTGCTGTGGGCGTACAGTAAAAAGCTGGCGATGTTCTGGCTGGTGTTTGGCCTGTGCTGGAAAGTGCTGGAAAAGAACGGCGTTGCGGTCAGCCACTTTAATATGCCGGCGCAATTGACCAGCCATTGGCGGCGGCAGATTGTTCGCGTCAGCCTGGCGCTGCTGCCGCTGAATTTCTGGTCGGTGATTTCCGAGCTGTCGCCGCTGAACCTGATGGACGACGTGCTGGGGCAGCTGGTGATTTTCTTCAACTTACTGCTGATAGCGGTGCTGGTCTGGCCGATGTGCCGGGAAAGCTGGCGCGATAAAGAGTCGCACAGCCTGCGCCTGCTGACGATCACAGTGCTGTCTATCGTTCCGGTGGCCCTGATGGTGCTAACGGCGACCGGCTACTTCTACACCACGCTGCGCCTGGCGGGACGTTGGATCGAGACCGTCTATCTGGTCATGATCTGGAACCTGCTGTACCAGACTGTACTGCGCGGCCTGAGCGTGGCGGCGCGGCGCATCGCCTGGCGCCGGGCGCTGGCGCGCCGTCAGCATCTGGTGAAGGAGGGCGCGGAAGGCGCCGAGCCGCAGGAGGAGCCGACTATCGCCCTCGAGCAGGTCAACCAGCAGACGTTACGCATCACCATGCTGGTGATGATCGCGCTGTTCGCGGTCATGTTCTGGGCGATTTGGTCGGATTTGATCACCGTTTTCGCCTACCTCGACAGCATTACCCTCTGGCATTACAACGGCACCGAGGCAGGGGCCAGCGTGGTGCGCAGCGTCACGATGGGCAGCCTGCTGTTTGCCATTGTGGCGTCGATGGTTGCCTGGGCGCTGATCCGCAACCTGCCGGGGCTGCTGGAGGTGCTGGTCCTCTCGCGGCTCAACATGCGCCAGGGGACTTCCTACGCCATCACCACCATTCTTAACTATGCGATTATCGCCATCGGGGCGATGACGGTATTCGGGTCGCTGGGCGTCTCATGGGATAAACTGCAGTGGCTGGCGGCCGCGCTGTCGGTTGGTTTAGGTTTTGGTCTGCAGGAGATCTTCGGTAACTTCGTATCCGGCCTGATTATTCTGTTCGAACGTCCGGTGCGCATTGGGGATACGGTGACTATCGGCACCTTCTCCGGTACGGTAAGCAAAATCCGTATTCGCGCCACCACCATCACCGACTTCGATCGCAAAGAGGTGATCATCCCGAACAAGGCGTTCGTTACCGAGCGCTTGATCAACTGGTCGCTCTCCGACACCGTGACCCGCGTGGTGATCCGCCTCGGCGTCGCCTACGGTTCCGATCTGGATAAGGTGAAGGAGGTGCTGCTGAAGGTCGCGCACGATCATCCGAAAGTGATGCAGGAGCCAGCGCCAGCGGTCTTCTTCACCACCTTCGGGGCCAGTACCCTGGATCATGAACTGCGTCTGTATGTCCGTGAACTGCGCGATCGCAGCTACACGGTGGATGAGCTCAACCGCGCCATCGACCGTCTGTGCCGGGAGAATGACATCAACATTGCCTTTAACCAGCTGGAAGTCCATCTGCGAAATGAAAAGGGCGACGAGGTCACGGAAGTGAAGCGGGACGGAAAGGGTGACGATTTAGCGCCCTCCGTCGCGTCTTAACTGAAAAGGGGCGGCGCAAAGCCGCCCCTGCTGCATCAGGGCGTCAGCGCGGCGAGCTCTTCGTCGCTAAGCCCGGTGAGTTCCCGCACGATTTGACGTTCGAGGCCGCGCGCCAGCATTCTGGCGGCGATGCTGCGAGTGGCTTCCTGTTCGCCCTCCTGCTGCCCCTGTTTACGGCCTTTCTCTTCCAGCCATTCGGCAATGGTCATCATCAGCTCCTTATGTCTGGGCGACTGCGCCGCCAGCGCGCGGATCAGCGCCCCCGGATGTTCCGTGGTACCCGCCTGCAACATATAGCGCAGCAGCGTATTTAACTGCGCTTCTGTCAGATAGCCTTGCGTCATCAGCGCAATCAGCGGCACCTGCAGCTCGGCCAGATCGCGATGGCGGATATGCTTTTGCAACAGCTCCAGCATGGCCATACGCCGATGACGGACGATCTGATTATCTGGCATAACGGTGAGGTCCACCAGCGGAAAATCACCGCTATAGAGCGCCTTCGCCAGCGCCGGTTCGGCGAATAGCTGTTGCCAGTTGCGGGGCCAGGGCCAGGGGCTGACCTTGCCGTGATAAAACAGAATTGGCACCACCAGCGGCAGCGTGTCGTGGCCAGCGTCCAGATGACGCTGCATGGCGGCCAGCGCGTAGCGCAGCAGGCGAAACGCCATCAGCTTGTCCGGGGTACTCTGGTGCTCAATCAGCGCGTAAACATAGCCCGGTCCGTGGCGGGTGCGCAGTGAGTAAAGGATATCGGAATAGCTGGCGCACAGGTCCTCTTCAACAAAGCTACCGGAGACCAGCTGCAGTGAATCCAGCTCGCAAATTGCCAGAAACGGCGCGGGCAGATACAGCTGCAGGAAATCCTTCGCCACCGCCTGATGCATCAGCATCTGGCGAGAAACCGCATCGTGCGGGGTTTGACTGACCTTTTCCATCAATATTGCCTCCATCGGCGTCATGCGCAGAGGACCACTCTGCCAGCACGTCGTCGTGGGCAACATCTTACTTCTGCGGCGTTTGCGAGGCGCTTTCCGCGTTTTTTAACTTGTTTGCATAATCCCGCCTGACAATTTCCAGCGCGTCCAGCACCGTTTGCGCCGGGATCTGATGCGACTCCAGCAACATGATTAAATCGACGGCCAGTTTGACCTCATCGGGGGCATTTTCCAGCGACATCAGACTCTCCTGTTAGCGCGTCAGCCGCGCCAGTACGTTTTCAATCTTGTCCAGCGCCTGTCTACAGCGCGCCAGCCGCCCGCTGTAGACCTCGACTTCGCTGGCCAGCCGCTGCTGCTCGTCAAGGCTGGTAGCCTGCGTCAGCTGGCGCTGGCGTTGGTCGCGCATCGCCAGCAGGCGGCGCTCATACTCCTGATGCTGCAGGCGACGGCGCTGCCAGCGGCTCAGCGTTGGCGAGGCATAGTCCCAACTGCGCAGCGACCAGGTGGCGGTTTCGCGACGCAGCGCGGCGATTTGCGCCGCCAGCCGCTCGGCGATCCAGGCTACCTGCGGCAGCTGCTGGCGCTCGACGGCCTGGCGGAGCTGGCTGAAGTTGTGTTGGGCTTCCGCCAGATAGGCCTGCATCAGCGTGCTGCGGGTGTGGAAGAGCTGGCGGTCAAAGCGCGGGCTGAGGGTCGCGTGCTCCGCCAGCGGCGCCACCAGCGCGGCCAGCTCGCTGAGCTGATTGTTCAGCGTTTGTAAAAGTTGAGCTGTTTTCACCCGCCCCCTCCATTTTCCATCAGCCAACTGTGCTACAGTAGCCGTATCTGTTTGATAACGATTCGCATTATGCCACCTGTTATTTTAACCATTATCGGCTGGCTGGCGGTAGCGCTGGGTACGCTGGGCGTTTTCTTACCGTTGCTGCCGACGACGCCGTTTATTCTGCTCGCCGCCTGGTGCTTTGCCCGCTCATCGCCGCGCTTTCACCAGTGGCTGCTGTATCGCTCATGGTTCGGCGGCTATCTTCGCCACTGGCAGCAGTACCGCGCCATGCCCCGCGGCGCCAAACCGCGCGCCATTGCCATGATCGTGGCGACTTTTGCTATTTCACTGTGGCTGGTTAAGCTTACGTGGGTGCGCATTATGCTGTTGGTCATTCTGGCCTGTCTGCTGATCTTTATGTGGCGCATTCCGGTGGTTGACGCAAAGCAACAAAAGCACTGATGCGCAATAATGCCTGTTGCAATTGTTGCTGACAGCCAGTAAATTCTGGCGTTTTCGAGCGCGGGTAAGCCTGGTCAAAGGTTAAACAAATGTTTCTTTGGCCCCTTTTGCACGCCCGTGGGTAACACCGTTTCAATCAGGCATACACTTATGACCGCAACTGCACAGCAGCTTGAATATCTGAAGAACAGCATCCAGAGTATCGAGGATTATCCAAAACCTGGCATTCTTTTCCGCGATGTCACCAGTTTACTGGAAGACCCGAAAGCTTACGCGCTCAGCATTGAACTGCTGACCGAGCGCTACAAAGACGCGGGAATTACCAAAGTGGTAGGGACTGAGGCGCGTGGCTTCCTTTTCGGCGCACCGGTTGCGCTGGCGCTGGGCGTGGGCTTTGTTCCGGTACGCAAGCCGCGTAAGTTGCCGCGTGAAACCATCGCTGAGAGCTATGAGCTGGAGTACGGCACCGATCAGCTGGAGATCCACGTTGACGCCATCAAACCGGGCGACAAAGTGCTGGTGGTGGACGATCTGCTGGCGACCGGCGGAACCATCGACGCGACGGTCAAACTGATCCGCCGTCTCGGCGGCGAAGTACAGGATGCCGCTTTCATTATCAATCTCTTCGATCTGGGCGGCGAACAGCGCCTGGAGAAGCTGGGGGTCCACTGCTACAGTCTGGTGCCGTTCCCGGGCCACTAAGCAAATCCCTCCACATAGCCTCGCCGATCGGGCGGGGCTGTGATAGCATGACCCCTTCGTGATTTCACCTTCCAGCGTTTCAGAGCCAGCCCATGAGTTATCAGGTCTTAGCCCGTAAATGGCGCCCACAAACCTTTGCTGACGTCGTCGGCCAGGAACATGTGCTGACCGCACTGGCGAACGGCTTGTCGTTAGGGCGCATTCATCACGCTTATCTCTTTTCCGGTACCCGCGGGGTCGGTAAGACTTCCATCGCCCGCCTGCTGGCGAAAGGGTTAAACTGTGAAACCGGCATCACCGCCACCCCCTGCGGCGTGTGTGATAACTGCCGGGAAATAGAACAGGGGCGCTTTGTCGATCTGATTGAGATTGACGCCGCCTCGCGAACCAAAGTCGAAGATACTCGCGACCTGCTGGATAACGTCCAGTACGCGCCGGCCCGCGGCCGCTTTAAGGTCTATCTCATCGACGAAGTCCATATGCTGTCGCGCCACAGCTTCAACGCGTTATTAAAGACGCTGGAGGAGCCGCCGGCGCACGTCAAATTCCTGCTGGCGACGACGGATCCGCAGAAGCTGCCAGTGACGATCTTATCCCGCTGCCTGCAGTTCCACCTGAAGGCGCTGGACGTTGAACAGATCCGCCATCAGCTGGAGCATATTCTTGGCGAAGAGCAGATTGCCTTCGAGCCCCGCGCGCTGCAGCTTCTGTCGCGCGCCGCCGACGGCAGTCTGCGTGATGCCTTAAGTCTGACCGATCAGGCTATTGCCAGTGGAGAAGGGCAACTGACGGCGGCGTCGGTGAGCGCCATGCTCGGCACCCTCGATGACGATCAGGCGCTGTCGCTGATTGAAGCCCTGGTCGCCGCCGATGGCGAGCGGGTCATGGCGGGCGTCAATGACGCCGCCGCGCGCGGCGTTGAATGGGAGGCGCTGCTGGTGGAGATGCAGAGCCTGCTGCACCGCATCGCCATGGTTCAGCTGTCCCCTTCGGCGCTGGGCGCGGACATGGCCGCGGTCGAAGTGCGAATGCGCGAACTGGCGCGCACCGTACCGCCGGGCGACGTTCAGCTCTACTACCAAACGCTGCTGATTGGCCGCAAAGAGCTGCCCTATGCCCCGGACCGGCGGATGGGCGTCGAAATGACGCTGCTGCGCGCCCTGGCGTTTCATCCGCGTAAGCCGCTGCCCGAGCCGGAGGTGCAGCCGGCACTGGCCGCCGCGCCCGCGCCGCGCCAGCCGGTTTCCCCCGCAGCGCCGCCGCCGCAGCCGTCGCAGAGTTTGCCGCCGACCACCAGCCAGGTGCTGGCGGCCCGCAGCCACCTGCAGCGCAGCCAGGGAGCAACCACCCCAAAAAAGAGTGAACCGGCAGCCGCTTCCCGCGCGCGGCCGGTGAATAACGCTGCGCTGGAGCGACTGAGTTCGATTACCGAGCGCGTCCAGGCTCGTCCGGCCGCGGCGGCGCTGGAGCAGGCCCCGGCGAAGAAAGAGGCCTATCGCTGGAAGGCGACGACGGTGGTTGAAGAGACCAAAGTCGAAGTCGCCACGCCTAAAGCGCTGAAAAAAGCGCTGGAGCATGAAAAAACGCCGGAGCTGGCGGCTAAGCTTGCCGTTGAAGCGGTCGAGCGCGACAGCTGGGCGGCGGAAGTGAGCCAGCTGGCGGTACCGAAGCTGGTCGAGCAGGTGGCGCTCAACGCGTGGAAAGAGCAGGAGGGCAATCGCGTCTGTCTGCATCTGCGCCCCAGTCAGCGCCACCTCAATTCCGCCGGCGCGCAGCAAAAGCTGGCTGAAGCGCTGGGGGTGTTGTACGGTACGCCGGTTGAATTGACCATCGTGGAAGACGATAATCCCGCGATGCGCACGCCGCTGGAGTGGCGGCAGGCTATTTATGAAGAGAAGCTCGCGCAGGCGCGCGACGCGATTATTGCGGATAATAACATTCAGACCCTGCGTCGTTTCTTCGACGCCGATCTGGATGAAGAGAGTATCCGCCCCATTTGACTGCAAGTTTGACTTGCAGTCAGTACCTTTAATGATGACTGACTGAGAGAGAAGCCTATGTTTGGTGGAAAAGGCGGCCTGGGTAACCTGATGAAGCAGGCCCAGCAGATGCAAGACAAAATGCAGAAGATGCAGGAAGAGATCGCTCAGCTGGAAGTGACCGGCGAGTCCGGTGCAGGTCTGGTGAAAGTGACCATCAACGGCGCGCACAACTGCCGCCGCGTGGAGATCGACCCAAGCCTGCTGGAAGATGACAAAGAGATGCTGGAAGATCTGGTGGCTGCCGCGTTCAACGACGCCGCGCGCCGTATCGAAGAGACCCAGAAAGAGAAGATGGCTTCCGTCTCTGCCGGTATGCAGCTGCCGCCAGGCTTCAAGATGCCGTTCTGATGCAAACCAGCCCGCTGTTAACTCAGCTTATGGAAGCGCTGCGCTGTCTGCCGGGCGTCGGCCCGAAGTCCGCGCAGCGCATGGCGTTTACCCTGCTGCAGCGCGATCGCAGCGGCGGGATGCGTCTGGCGCAGGCGCTGACGCGCGCGATGTCGGAGATCGGCCACTGCGCCGATTGCCGCACCTTCACCGAGCAGGAGGTGTGCAATATCTGCAGCAACCCGCGTCGCCAGGAAAACGGCCAAATCTGCGTGGTGGAGAGTCCGGCGGACATCTACGCCATTGAGCAGACCGGGCAGTATTCCGGCCGCTACTTCGTGCTGATGGGGCACCTGTCGCCGCTCGACGGCATCGGGCCTGACGACATCGGGCTCGATCGCCTGGAACAACGGCTGGAGGCGGAGTCGATCACCGAGGTGATCCTTGCTACCAACCCGACCGTTGAGGGCGAGGCGACGGCCAACTACATCGCTGAGCTGTGCGCGCAGTATGGCGTCGACGCCAGCCGAATCGCCCACGGCGTGCCGGTGGGCGGCGAGCTGGAGATGGTCGACGGCACCACGCTGTCCCACTCGCTGGCTGGTCGCCACAAGATTACTTTCTGAACAAATGGAGGCGGCCATCGCCGCCTCCGCTTGAAAAATTTCCCCGCTGTCCCCATCTCCCACTCAACGGTTTTTTACCCATTTAAAATGGCATTGTTGAGGTTGAATCAGATGAAAGGACAAGAAACTCGTGGTTTTCAGTCAGAAGTAAAACAGCTTCTGCACCTGATGATCCATTCCCTCTATTCCAACAAAGAAATCTTTCTGCGTGAGCTGATTTCCAACGCCTCTGATGCGGCCGATAAGCTGCGTTTCCGCGCGCTGTCGCAGCCGGATTTGTATGAGGGAGACGGCGAGCTGCGCGTGCGGGTTTCGTTTGATAAAGACAACCGTACCCTGACCATCGCCGATAACGGTATCGGCATGAACCGGGAAGAGGTTATCGACCATCTCGGCACCATCGCCAAATCCGGCACCAAAGCGTTCCTGGAATCCATGGGTTCCGACCAGGCAAAAGATAGCCAGCTGATTGGCCAGTTCGGCGTCGGCTTCTATTCGGCCTTCATCGTGGCGGATAAAGTGACCGTGCGCACCCGTGCGGCAGGCGATAAACCTGAAAACGGCGTGTTCTGGGAATCCGCCGGCGAAGGGGAATATACCGTGGCCGACATCACCAAAGCCGATCGCGGGACCGAAATCACCCTGCATCTGCGCGAAGGTGAGGACGATTTCCTCAACGACTGGCGCGTGCGCTCCATCATCAGCAAGTATTCCGACCACATCGCGCTGCCGGTTGAGATTGAAAAACAGGAAGAGAAAGACGGCGAAACCGTTATCAGCTGGGAAAAAATCAACAAGGCGCAGGCCCTGTGGACCCGCAGCAAGTCTGAAGTTAACGACGACGAGTACAAAGAGTTCTACAAGCACATTGCCCATGACTATAGCGACCCGCTGACCTGGAGCCACAACCGCGTGGAAGGTAAGCAGGAGTACACCAGCCTGCTGTATATCCCGTCGCAGGCGCCGTGGGATATGTGGAACCGCGATCATAAACACGGCCTGAAGCTGTACGTCCAGCGCGTGTTCATTATGGACGACGCCGAGCAGTTTATGCCGAACTACCTGCGCTTCGTACGCGGCCTGATAGACTCCAACGATCTGCCGCTGAACGTCTCCCGTGAAATCCTGCAGGACAGCAGCGTGACCCGTAACCTGCGCACCGCGCTGACCAAACGCGCGCTGCAGATGCTGGATAAGCTGGCGAAAGACGACGCCGAAAAATATCAGACCTTCTGGAAACAGTTCGGCCTGGTGCTGAAAGAGGGCCCGGCGGAAGATCCGAGCAACCAGGAGGCGATCGCCAAACTGCTGCGCTTCGCGACCACCCATACCGACTCCTCCGCGCAGACCGTGTCGCTGGAAGAGTACGTCTCGCGTATGAAAGACGGTCAGGAGAAGATCTACTACATCACTGCCGACAGCTATGCGGCGGCGAAAAGCAGCCCACACCTCGAACTGCTGCGTAAGAAAGGGATCGAAGTGCTGCTGCTCTCCGATCGCATCGACGAGTGGATGATGAGCTACCTGACCGAATTCGACGGCAAAGCGTTCCAGTCTGTCGCTAAAGCCGACGAGTCGCTGGACAAACTGGCGGACGAAGTGGACGAGTCCACCAAAGAAGCCGAAAAAGCGCTGGAGCCGTTCGTTGAGCGTGTGAAAAACCTGCTTGGCGACCGGGTCAAAGAGGTGCGTCTGACCCATCGTCTGACCGACACCCCGGCGATTGTCACCACCGATGCCGACGAGATGAGCACCCAGATGGCGAAGCTGTTCGCGGCTGCGGGCCAGGCGGCGCCGGAAGTGAAATACATCTTCGAACTGAACCCGGCGCATCAGCTGGTGAAACGCGCAGCCGATACCCAGGATGACGCGCAGTTCGGCGAATGGGTGGAACTGCTGCTGGATCAGGCGCTGCTGGCCGAGCGCGGCACGCTGGAAGATCCGAACCAGTTTATCCGCCGTATGAACCAGCTGCTGGCTTCCTGACGCGAACCTGAATGAGTAGCCCGGCCGAGCGACGCGACGCCGGGAACGGGATAAATGCCCCGTCTGAGCGATTTGCTCCGGCGGGGCATTTCACATTGGATGGCATAAAATATCTCACCATTAACCGTTTCAGCCGCACCGCCTTCCTTGAGCCATCGCCGTTCTGGTGGTATGGTTTAGCGTTTTTGAAAAATTGAATCGACTTTTGAGGGGATTTTCGTAATGCGTATTATTCTGCTTGGCGCTCCGGGCGCGGGTAAAGGAACTCAGGCTCAGTTCATCATGGAGAAATACGGTATTCCGCAAATCTCCACCGGCGATATGCTGCGCGCTGCGGTAAAATCCGGCTCTGAGCTCGGTAAGCAGGCGAAAGACATCATGGACGCCGGCAAGCTGGTGACCGATGAGCTGGTTATCGCGCTGGTTAAAGAGCGTATCGCCCAGGAAGATTGCCGTAACGGCTTCCTGCTGGACGGCTTCCCGCGCACTATTCCGCAGGCTGACGCCATGAAAGAAGCGGGCATTACCGTTGATTACGTGCTGGAATTCGATGTGCCGGACGAACTGATCGTCGACCGCATCGTTGGCCGTCGCGTTCACGCGGCATCCGGTCGCGTATACCACATCAAATTTAATCCGCCGAAGGTGGAAGGCAAAGACGACGTGACCGGCGAAGAGCTGACCACCCGTAAAGACGACCAGGAAGAGACCGTGCGTAAGCGTCTGGTGGAATATCATCAGATGACGGCGCCGCTGATCGGCTACTACACCAAAGAAGCGCAGGCGGGCAACACCAAATACGCCAAAGTCGACGGCACCAAAGCGGTGGCTGACGTGCGCGCCGAACTGGAAAAAATCCTCGGCTGATAAAGCCTTTTCTCATCCTGCTGCGGCAGGATGAGAACTTCTCTCATTCCTACCTTTTGCTATGATTGGTTCCGTTTAGCGCCATTTCAGCTACAATTGGCTGCGATTCAAATGGTTAAGAGGCGGTAATGCATCAGACGAAAACAGGTATCTTGCTGGCCAATTTAGGCACTCCCGATGCGCCCACCCCCGGTGCGGTGAAGCGCTATCTGCGACAATTCCTCAGCGACAAACGGGTGGTGGATACGTCTCGTCTGCTATGGTGGCCGCTGCTGCGCGGCGTCATACTGCCGATTCGCTCTCCCCGCGTGGCTAAACTCTATCAGTCCGTCTGGATGGAAGAGGGGTCGCCGCTGATGGTATACAGCCGTCGTCAGCAGCAGGCGCTGGCCGCCAGACTGCCGGATACCCCGGTGGCGCTGGGCATGAGCTATGGATCGCCGTCGCTGGCCAGCGCGGTGGATGATTTACTGGCGCAGGGGGTGGGGCACATCGTAGTGCTGCCGCTGTATCCGCAATATTCCTGCTCGACGGTGGCTGCCGTCTGGGATGAGCTGGCGCGGATCCTCGCGAAGAAACGCGCCATTCCCGGTATCTCGTTTATTCGCGATTACGCCGGGCACCCGGACTATATCCATGCCCTGGCGGCCAGCGTGCGCGCCTCGTTTGCCGTTCATGGGGAACCGGATCTGCTGCTGCTCTCCTATCATGGGATCCCGCAGCGCTATGCCAATCAGGGGGATGATTATCCTCAGCGCTGTCGCGATACCACGCGGGAACTGGTCTCCGCGCTGGGGCTGCCGCCGGAGCGGGTGATGATGACCTTCCAGTCGCGCTTTGGTCGGGAACCCTGGCTGACGCCGTATACCGATGAGACGCTGAAGATGCTCGGCGAGAAAGGGACGAAGCATATTCAGGTGCTGTGCCCGGGGTTTGCCGCCGACTGTCTCGAAACGCTGGAAGAGATCGCCGTCCAGAACCGGGAAATATTCCTCGAAGCGGGCGGAAAGCAATATGAATACATTCCGGCGCTTAACGCGGACGCCGCGCATATTGAGATGATGGTCAACCTGACGGCGCCTTATCGCTGATCGCGCGCAGGGCGGGGAATATGCTACTATTTCCCGCTTGTTCCCTGTTATTTAAGCGCCACTATGAAATTTCCCGGTAAACGCAAATCCAAACACTATTTTCCCGTTAACGCCCGCGATCCGCTGCTGCAGCAAATTCAGCCGGAGAATGAATCCAGCGTCTCCTGGGTGGTGGGTATCGACCAGACGCTGGTG
Source organism: Klebsiella sp. JN_Kp127 (assembly GCF_040062505.1). NCBI lineage: Bacteria > Pseudomonadati > Pseudomonadota > Gammaproteobacteria > Enterobacterales > Enterobacteriaceae > Klebsiella > Klebsiella sp. JN_Kp127. The sequence continues at coordinate 159,352 of NZ_JBEAHS010000054.1, read as the reverse complement.
GATATCGAAGCGAAAGTGGATGAGGCGTTTATCGTGCGCTACGGCCTGAGCGCGGGCCACTCGCTGGTGATTGAAGATGACGTCGCCGAGGCGCTGTACCAGGAGCTGGTGCGCAATAATCTTATTACCCATCAGTTTGCCGGCGGTACGATCGGCAATACCATGCACAACTACTCGGTGCTGGCGGACGATCGCTCGGTGCTGCTTGGCGTCATGTGCAGCAATATCGAAATCGGCGGCTATGCCTATCGCTACCTGTGCAATACCTCCAGCCGTACCGATCTGAACTATCTGCAGGGCGTCGACGGCGCCATTGGCCGCTGCTTCACCCTGATCAGCGACAGCGGCGAGCGCACCTTCGCCATCAGCCCGGGCCATATGAACAAGCTGCGCCCGGAAAGCATTCCGGAAGCGGTGATCGCCGGCGCCTCGGCGCTGGTGCTGACCTCCTACCTGGTACGCTGCAAGCCGGGCGAGCCGATGCCGGACGCGACGATGAAAGCCATCGAGTATGCCAAAAAGCATGATGTGCCGGTGGTGTTAACTCTTGGAACCAAATACGTGATTGCCGATAACCCGGCGTGGTGGCAGCAGTTCCTGCAGGAGCATGTCTCGATTCTGGCGATGAATGAAGAGGAAGGAGAAGCGCTGACCGGCTTTGCCGATCCGCTGTCGGCGGCGGATAAAGCGCTGGACTGGGTCGACCTGGTGCTGTGCACCGCCGGACCGGCGGGGCTGTATATGGCGGGCTTCACTGAAGAAGAGGCGAAGCGTAAGACCCAGCATCCGCTGCTGCCGGGGGCGATCCCGGAATTTAACCAGTTCGAATTCAGTCGCGCGATGCGTCACCAGGACTGCGTCAATCCGCTGCGGATTTATTCGCATATTGCGCCGTATATGGGCGGCCCGGAGAAGATCATGAACACCAACGGCGCAGGGGACGGCGCGCTGGCGGCGCTGCTGCATGACATCACCGCCAATAACTACCATCGCAATAACGTCCCCAACTCCAGCAAACACAAATGCAAATGGCTGACCTACTCCTCGCTGGCGCAGGTGTGTAAATATGCCAACCGCGTAAGCTATCAGGTGCTGAACCAGCACTCGCCGCGCTTAACCCGCGGCCTGCCGGAACGTGAGGACAGCCTGGAAGAGGCGTACTGGGATCGGTAAGCGAGTCCCTCTCCCGACGGGAGAGGGCAGAACATCAGCCGGTGACCACTTCACCGGCGGGTGGCGTTTCCAGAAGCTGCAGCATGGCGCGGGCAATTTCCCGCTCGCCCATCACCACCTGATTGGCCCCACGGTCGATAATGTAATCCACTTCGTCATCATAATGGGCGCGGGCGATAATCTCGATATGCGGACATTTTTCCCGTGCGGAAGCGACAATCTCGCCGGCCTCATAGCCGTTGGGAATGGTCAGCAGCAGCCAGCGGGCGCAGTCGAGATGCGCCAGCTCCATGATCTCTTCATTGGCGGCATTGCCCAGCACCGCGCTGATCCCGCGCTCGCGTAGCTCATCCACGCGGGTGCGCGAGGTTTCAACCACCACCAGCGGGATCCCCTGGGCCATCAGCTTCTCGCCCAGCAGGCTGCCGACGCGGCCAAAACCGACCAGCAGCGCGTGGTTGCAGATATCGACCGGCACCTGCTTCTCGTCTTCCAGCACCTCTTCCAGGGTCTGCTCGTCGAGGGTTTCGGTTTTATCGAGATATTTCTCCAGCAGAGTGAACAGTACCGGGTTGAGCATAATCGAGATGATCGCTCCGGCCAGCACCAGGTTTTGCCCGGCCTGCGGCAGCAGGTTAAGCGCCATCCCCAGGCCGGCGAGAATAAAGGCAAATTCACCAATCTGCGCCAGGCTGGCGGCAATTGTCAATGCGGTACGCGGCGAGTGGCCAAACATACGCACGAGGAAAAAGGCGGCTGCGGATTTACCAAAGATAATGATCGCCAGCGTCGCCAGCACCGCCAGCGGCTGCTGGACCAGCACCATCGGGTCAAACAGCATGCCGACGGAGACAAAGAACAGCACCGCGAAGGCGTCGCGCAGCGGCAGGGTGTCATGAGCGGCACGGTGGCTCAGCTCGGATTCGTTAAGCACCATGCCGGCAAAGAAGGCGCCGAGGGCGAAGGAGACATCAAACAGCTCCACGGCGCCGAAGGCGATGCCCAGCGCCAGGGCCAGCACCGACAGGGTGAACAGCTCGCGCGAGCCGGTGGCCGCGCTGCGCGACATGATCCACGGCACCAGCCGACGGCCGACCAGCATCATAATGGCGATAAAGGCCACCACTTTGCCAATGGTGATCCCGAGGTCGAGGGCCAGGGAAGCGAAGCCGAGGTTGCCTTTCTCCGCCATACCGGCCACCGCCGGCAGCAGGACCAGCGTCAGGACCATCACCAGGTCTTCCACAATCAGCCAGCCGATGGCGATCTGCCCGCGCTGACTGTCAATCAGCTGTCGTTCCTCCAGGGCGCGCAGCAGCACCACGGTACTGGCGGTGGAGAGGCACAGACCAAAGACGATGCCGGTCATCAGCGACCAGCCAAGGGCGGCAGAGAGCGCCATACCCAACAGCGTCGCCACGGCTATCTGGGCGATGGCCCCGGGAATGGCGATCGACTTTACCGCCATCAGATCCTTGAGGGAGAAATGCAGGCCGACGCCGAACATCAGCAGGATCACGCCGAGCTCCGCCAGTTCCGGAGCCAGTTTGGTGTCAGCAACAAAGCCAGGGGTGAAAGGTCCGGACAGCACGCCCGCTAAGAGATATCCCACCAGAGGAGAAATACGTAGCTTATTGGCAATCATGCCGAGAATAAAGGCGAGCACGAGGCCGCCGACAATGGTGGTGATTAGCGGTGTTGCGTGGTGCATTCCGTCTCCTTTCCAGTGGTGAATCGGTCCATTTTGCTACCCTGTCCGCGTAATAGTTTATGACAAAAACGTTCACTTTGTTTATGAATAATTCTTGAATTGTGCAAAAAAATGCAATTGGCCGCTGAAAAGGCACAGAAGGAAAAATCGAGAGAGGAATGCGCGCATCAGGCCGATGGCGCAAGGGGTAACGGCGGCCAGCGTTACACTTTGGCCGCCGGATAATCAGGCTTTTTGCCGGTTATCAGGAAGAAATATCGTCAGGAATCCCAGCAGCGGCAGGAAGGCGCAGATTTTATATACCAGGTCGATGCTGGTATGGTCCGCCAGCAGGCCCAGCACCGCGGCGCCAAGGCCGCCCATACCAAAGGCAAAGCCGAAAAACAGGCCTGAAACCATGCCGATACGTCCCGGCAGCAGCTCCTGGGCATAGACCAGAATAGCGGAGAAGGCCGAGGCGAGGATAAAGCCAATGATCACCGTTAAAATCCCGGTCCATTCAAGGCTGGCATAGGGTAAAACAAGGGTGAAAGGCGCCACGCCGAGGATAGAGCCCCAAATAACATATTTTCGTCCAATCTTATCGCCAACGGGCCCGCCAATCACCGTCCCGGCGGCCACCGCGAACAGGAAGGCAAACAGATGCAGCTGGGCGTTTTGCACCGATAAGCCGAACTTATGCATTAGATAAAAGGTGTAATAGCTGCTGATGCTCGCCATATAGAAGTATTTCGAGAAAATCAGCATCAGCAGAATACCTACCGCCAGAATCACCTTATTGCGCGGCAGCGGATTGACGATCGCCGGCTTCGGTTTGCCCTTATTCATCCGATGCTGCGCGGCGTACCAGCGGCTGATTTGCGACAGCACGACGATAGCCAGCAGGGCGGCCAGCACGAACCAGGCGACGTTGCCTTTACCATACGGGGCGATGATCACCGCCGCCAGCAGCGGGCCAAGCGAACTGCCGAAGTTGCCGCCGACCTGGAACAGCGACTGGGCCAGGCCGTGACGGCCGCCGGAGGCCATCCGCGCCACGCGGGATGATTCCGGATGGAAAACCGAGGAGCCGGTACCCACCAGCGCGGCGGCCAGCAGCACCATACCGAAGCTACCGGCCAGCGCCAGCAGGATCAAACCGCAGAGGGTAAAGCACATGCCCACCGGCAGCGACCACGGCATCGATCGTTTATCGGTGATGTAGCCAATCACCGGCTGGAACAGCGATGAGGTGAGCTGGAAGGTGAGGGTGATCATCCCAATCTGCACGAAGGTAAGGGAGAACTCGGCCTGCAGCAGCGGGTAGATAGCGAGTATGAGCGACTGGATCATATCGTTAAGCAAATGGGACAGGCTGATCGCGCCTAAGATGCCAAACGAGGTGCGCGCTTTTTGCGGCGGCGCGTCGGTACTGGGTAAGGTCTGAGCGGATTGGTTGGTTGTCATAGGTTCACTTCAGCGAGTTCGATTTGTTGTAGAGAATGCAGGTTGTTACCCTAAATAATTCGAGTTGCAGGCAGGCGGCGACGCAGCGAATCCCCAGGAGCTTACTCTCGTAAGTGACTGGGGTGAGCGAGGACAAATTCGTCAGGAACGAATTTGAACGCAGTTCACTGCGCCCGTAAGGGCGAGGCCCAGGGATGGGCCGAGTTATTGCCAACGCACATGCAACTTGAAGTATGACGGGTAGAATTATTATCCGACTAACATACCTGCAGATAAGGTTTGAAGGAAGTCGCAATTCTGAAAACATATTTGTCAACGCGGCTAACTCGCTATACTTTCGGCACTTGGGATTAAGTCAGGGAGTGAAGCATGCATTATTTCAAACACGGCGTGGCGCTGGCGTTATTCGCCGCTTTATCGCTGGGCAGCCTGTCCGCGCAGGCCTATGAGCAGGATAAAACCTATAAAATTACCATCCTGCACACCAACGATCACCACGGCCATTTCTGGCGCAATGACTACGGCGAATATGGCCTGGCGGCGCAGAAAACGCTGGTGGACGGTATTCGTAAAGAGGTGGCGGCCGAAGGCGGTAGCGTTCTGCTGCTGTCCGGCGGGGATATCAATACCGGGGTGCCGGAGTCTGATTTACAGGATGCAGAGCCCGATTTTCGCGGCATGAACTTGATCGGCTACGACGCGATGGCGGTGGGGAACCATGAGTTTGATAATCCGCTGAGCGTGCTGCGCCAGCAGGAAAAGTGGGCGAAGTTCCCGTTCCTGTCGGCCAATATTTATCAGAAAAGCACCGGCGAACGGCTGTTCAAACCCTGGACGCTGTTTAAACGCGGCGGGTTAAAAATCGCGGTAATTGGCTTAACCACTGACGATACGGCCAAGATTGGCAATCCGGAATATTTCACCGATATCGAATTCCGCAAACCGGCGGAAGAGGCGAAGCTGGTGATCCAGGAGCTGCAGCAGAATGAAAAGCCGGACGTGATCCTGGCCACCACCCATATGGGCCACTATGACAACGGCAACCACGGGTCTAACGCGCCGGGGGATGTCGAGATGGCACGCAGTTTACCCGCGGGCTCGCTGGCGATGATCGTCGGCGGTCACTCGCAGGATCCGGTGTGCATGGCGTCGGATAATAAAAAACAGGTCGACTATGTGCCAGGGACGCCGTGCGCCCCGGATCGCCAGAATGGCATCTGGATCGTCCAGGCGCATGAGTGGGGCAAATACGTCGGCCGCGCCGATTTTGAGTTCCGCAACGGCGAGATGAAGCTGGTGCACTATCAGCTGATCCCGGTCAACCTGAAGAAAAAAGTGACATACGATAACGGCCAAAGCGAGCGGGTGCTGTATACGCCGCAGATCGCGGAGAACCCGCAGATGATGTCGCTGCTGACGCCGTTCCAGAACAAAGGTAAGGCGCAACTGCAGGTCAAGATCGGCAGCGTGAATGGTCATCTGGAGGGCGATCGCAGTAAAGTGCGCTTCGTACAGACCAATATGGGCCACCTGCTGCTGGCGGCGCAGATGGCGCGCAGTAACGCGGATTTCGCGGTGATGAGCGGCGGCGGGATCCGCGACTCCATCGAGGCGGGCGATATCACCTACAAGGATGTGATGAAGGTCCAGCCGTTCGGCAATGTGCTGACCTATGTCGATATGAGTGGCAAAGAGGTGGTGGATTACCTGACCGCCGTCGCGCAGATGAAGCCGGATTCCGGCGCCTATCCGCAGTTTGCGAACGTCAGCTTTGTGGCCAAAGACGGCAAGTTGAACGATCTGAAAATCAAAGGCGAACCGGTGGATCCGGCGAAGACCTACCGGATGGCGACGCTGAGCTTTAACGCCACCGGCGGCGATGGCTATCCGAACATCGCCGATAAACCCGGGTATGTGAATACCGGCTTTATCGATGCCGAAGTGCTGAAAGAGTATATCGAGAAGAACTCGCCGCTGGATGCCGCCGCCTATGAGCCGAAAGGCGAGGTGAGCTGGCAGTAACCCTGAGGGGAAGCCCGGATAAAGCGCTGCGTCGCTATCCGGGCGCTTTCCCGGTGGCGCTGCGCTTACCGGGCACGGGGCGCGTCATCAATCGCGGCGGGCGATATCGGCGAACTTCGCATCCAGCAGCTGCGCCAGATCGCTGGCCGCCAGCTCAATATCCAGCCCGCGTTTGCCGCCGGAAATGTAAATGGTGGCAAATTCCTGCGCCGGGGCGTCAATCACCGTCGGCAGGCGCTTCTTCTGCCCCAGCGGACTGATGCCGCCCACCAGATAGCCGGTGATACGCTGCGCCACCATCGGGTCGGCCATGTCGACTTTCTTGGCGCCCAGCGCTTTCGCCACTTTCTTCAAATCCAGCTGCCCGGCGACCGGGGTGACGGCGACCGCCAGATGCTTCATATCGCCATTTACGGCGACCAGCAGGGTCTTGTATACCTGGTCGGCATTGAGGCCGAGCTTGCGCACCACTTCATCACCGAAGTTGGTCTCATTGGGATCGTGATCGTAACTGTGGATCTGAAAGGGGATTTTGTTTTTTTCGAGTAATTTAACGGCGGGAGTCATAGCTATCCTTCTTACCAACCGGTTTTGCGTGACGTCAGAATACGCCCGCAGGTTGTCTAAAAAATAGTACCATCTTGCGCAATAGTGTTGGCAGTGATGGTCACTTTGAGCGACAATCAGACGATCCGGGATGCAAATCCCGGGATAATAATAATGATGAAATTCCTCTTTGACGGGCCAATAGCAATATTGGCCATTTTTTTATGTCAGCATATCCGGCAGATTCCCTTCGCCATACAGATGCAGCGCGCCGACGGCGACCACGTAGCGGCCCGGCGGCAGGGCCAGCAGCGTCTCGCGCCAGGCGAGATTGCGCTGGTGCATCAGCACATCATATAAAGACTGGCTGAAGGTCGTCGGCAGCGATACCGCGCCGCGCGACGGCGGTTGCTCCAGCCACCAGCCGATCATGACCTGCAGTAAACGGGCGTTGGTGCGCCAGTGGGTCAGCGTATCCTCCAGCAGCGCCATTCCGCCATCGGGCAGGTCGCGCAGCAGCGCGATCTGGCTGTCGGCGCCTTCCAGCTCCATCACCGCTATGTTGCTCTCGCGGGCGGCCATCAGCAACTGATAATCGATACCGTAATCCGGCCGCAGCCCCAGCTTCTGCGCCTGGGTGGCCTGCAGAACCATCGCCACCTGCCACAGCGGCTGGCTATCGAATAGCGCGACCGACAGGCCGAGTTCACCGGCTCGCGTCTGTAGCTCGCTCAGCTGCGCGTCGCTCAGGCGCTCTGCCAGCGGCGGATAAGCGGGGAGATGGCTAAACGGGGTTTCATTGCCGCTGATATCGGCCTCAACGATTAACGCATCGGCCTGGCGTATTTTTTTCAGCAGCTTCGCTGGCGGCGGCGCCATATCGCGGGTGCCCATATGGATGCTGCCGACGAGGTGCAGATAGCGTTCGCCGGGCAGGACGATATCCATCGCAGGCCAGGAATAAGACGAGCCGACGGCGGCTCGCCACAGCATTTTTATCCGGTTTAACAGGCCCATACGCGCTCCGAAGTGTGAGGCATTCATGCTAGCGCATATGGTGATACACGTCACCCTTCCGGCGGGCTTTTCTTGTCCCGGTAAAAAAGCGGGCGCCGACCCTGTCAGCGCCCGCTTTCCTGGACAGCGCTTACGCTTTTGGTTTAAAGCGCAGCAGGCGGTTAGCGTTACTCACCACGGTAATCGACGACAGCGCCATCGCCGCGCCGGCGACCACCGGATTGAGTAGCGTGCCGGTCAGCGGCCAGAGGATCCCGGCGGCAATCGGGATGCCCAGCGAGTTGTAGACAAAGGCCCCCAGCAGGTTCTGCTTCATATTGCGTAAGGTCGCCTTCGAAATCGCCAGCGCATCGGCCACGCCGTGAAGACTATGGCGCATCAGGGTAATCGCCGCCGTTTCAATGGCGACATCGCTGCCGCCGCCCATGGCGATCCCGACATCCGCCTGCGCCAGCGCCGGGGCGTCGTTAATCCCATCGCCCACCATCGCCACTTTGTGCCCCTGGCTCTGCAGACGCTTAATGGCGTCGGCTTTACCGTCCGGCAGCACGCCGGCAATCACCTCATCAATGCCGGCTTCTTTGGCGATAGCATTCGCGGTAGTGGGGTTATCCCCGGTGAGCATCACCAGGCGGTAGCCCTGACGATGCAGGCGCGCCAGAGCGTCGACGCTGTCTTCGCGTAGCGGGTCACGGATGGCGAACAGCGCGGCCGCCTGACCATCTACCGCCAGCAGCACCGGCGTAGCCCCGCGCGAGGCCTGCGCCATCATCTCGCTTTCTATATCGCCGGTGGCGATATGTTGCTCGTTGAGCAGCGCCTGGTTACCGAGCAGCAGGCGATGGCCTTCCGCTTCGCCGCTGACGCCCAGGCCGCGCAGGGTGCGGAAGCCGCTCACTTCCGGCAACGGGCTGTCTCCGGCTTTATCAAGGATCGCTCGCGCCAGCGGATGGCTTGAACCCTGCTCGAGCGCGGCGGCAAGACGCAGCGCGGTCATCTCATCAACGTCTGCGAAAGTTTTCACCGCCACCACCTGCGGCTTGCCTTCGGTCAGGGTGCCGGTTTTATCGAATACCAGGGTGTCGAGTTCACTGGCGCGCTGCAGAGCATCGGCGTCGCGCACCAGTACGCCGTACTCCGCCGCCCGGCCAACGCCGGAGATAATCGACATCGGCGTCGCCAGGCCTAAGGCGCACGGACAGGCGATAATCAGTACCGTGGTGGCGATCACCAGGGTATAGACGATCTGCGGCGCCGGGCCGAAGAAGTACCAGATCGCAGCGCTAATCAGCGCAATGGCGACCACCGCCGGGACAAACACCGCGGAGATTTTATCCGCCAGCTGGCCGATCTCCGGCTTGCTGCTCTGCGCCTGGCGCACCATGCGGATAATACGCGCCAGCGTGGTCTGGCTGCCGACGGCGCTGGCGGTGAACAGCACGCTGCCGTCCTGCACTACGGTGCCGGCGTGAATGGCGTCGCCATCGCCTTTTTGCTGCGGTACCGGTTCGCCGGTGAGCATCGCTTCATCAAACCAGGCTTCCCCCTGGCTTATCACGCCGTCGACCGGGACGCGGTCGCCGGTCGTCAGGCGCAGCGTCATGCCGGCCTGAACTTCAGCGAGCGGCAGTTCTTTCTCGCCCTCGGGCGTGACGACCCGCGCCGAAGGCGGCGTCAGGTCGAGCAGTTTTTCCAGCGCTTTTGAGGAGCGCTGGCGGGCGCGGGCCTCCAGCATATGGCCGAGGTTAATCAGACCGATAATCATTGCGCTGGCTTCGTAATAGAGATGGCGGGCTTCCATCGGGAACCACTGTGGCCACAGGTTGACGCTCATCGAGTACAGCCAGGCGACGCCGGTACCGAGCGCCACCAGCGTATCCATGGTGGCGGTGCCGTTTTTCAGGCTTTTCCACGCGCTGCGGTAGAAGTGGCCGCCGGCGAAGACCATTACCGCCAGGGTGACGAGGCCGATGACCAGCCACAGCGAACGGTTGTCGTCGCTGACCATCATGTTATCGCCGATCATGCCCCAGACCATCACCGGCACGCCGACCAGCAGGGCGACAATCGCCTGCCAGCGAAAACGTTTCATGGTGGCGATGGCGGTTTCCTGCTGCCGTTCGCGGCGTTCCAGATCGTCCTCGATCGCCTCCGCGCCGTAGCCCGCTTTCTCCACCGCCTGCACTAATTCTGCGGCGGACGCACTGCCCATCACCAGCGCCGTGCGTTCCGCCAGGTTAACCCGCGCCTGTGAGACGCCCGGCACCGCGGCAAGCGCGTTCTGTACCCGGGAGACGCAGCTGGCGCAGCTCATGCCGTTGATCAGCAGCTGTTGACTGTCATCTTCGTCATGGGCTGCCGGAAGCTCAGGAGTGGCCGCTGTCAGTGCTTCCGACGGGATTGATGATTCTGCCAGCGGTTTAGCCTTTGGGTGGCTGAGCTCCGCGCCGTATCCGGCTTGTTTAACGGTTTCAATCAGCGCTTGTGCGCTGGCGCTGCCCGTCACATGGGCTTCAGTGAGGGTGACTTCCGCTTGCTCAACGTCAGGACGCTGCTCCAGACTCTCTTTCACGCGTTTAACGCAGTGGCCGCAGGAGAGGCCATCCAGCGTCAGGTCGATAGTGTTAGACATAAATAACTCCTGAATAATTTTCCGGTCAACGATTGACCAGAACCACTCTTTCATCGAGTATTAAGAAGGTTAAACCTTCCAGCAAGGGGAAGGTCAAGGAGAAAAAATGAATATCAGCGATGTGGCGAAAAAAACCGGCTTAACCAGCAAAGCGATTCGTTTTTACGAAGAGAAGGGGCTGGTGACGCCGCCGTTGCGGAGCGAAAACGGCTACCGCACCTACGGTCAGCAGCATCTCGATGAGCTGACGCTGCTGCGCCAGGCGCGGCAGGTGGGGTTTAATCTGGAAGAGTGCCGCGAGCTGGTGGCGCTATTCAACGACCCGTCACGGCACAGCGCCGATGTGAAAAAACGCACGCTGGAGAAAGTGGCGGATATCGAGAACCATATCCGCGAGCTGCAAAATATGCGCGCGCACCTGCTGGCGCTGGCTGAATCCTGCCCCGGCGACGACAGCGCGGAGTGCCCGATTATCGATAATCTTTCCGGCTGTTGTCATCGCAAGGCGCAGGCTTAATGCCGGGCTGGGTTGAGCATAAAGACCACCGTACCGCGATAGTAAGGGGAGCGTTGCAACTGGGTTTCCGCCAGTTTGTCGCGCCTACCGTTTTGGACCAGTCCGAGCTTGAACGGGATACGCAATCGGCTGAGCGCGGGCAGATAATCCTGATAATTCGCCACCGTGCGCCGTCCCTGGTAGCTTTGTACCACCAGTTCATCAACCGCCAGCGCATTGAGCGTGGCAATATCGCCGGTTTTGGCCCAGTCCAGCAGGCCAGTTACCCCCAGCGCGAATTCGGGCGGCAGCTGTTGGCGCAGTTGGCGTAAAAAGCGGGCGTAATCGGCGAGCTGATAAGTGCCGGCGTCAAAATCAATTTGCAAGCCAACCACCTGATTGCCCGCCGTCTGCCAACGTTGCATCAGGCGCACAATGCGCGGCACAATCGTCGGCGGCACATCAAGTGTGGTAAAGCGAACGGTAAGCCAGATTGAGGGAAATGTCAGGCGGCTCACCGGTAGGCCGAGGCGTTGAAATACCACCTCGCCCGCTTGCTTGAACACCTCGCCCTGATGCAGGTAGACCGTTTGCGCATTTCGCAGTTCGTCACTGGCCTTCACCCCGGACCACAGCCAGAAAGCGGAATGCTGGCACGCATCAACGCGCTCTGCCGCCTGCGCGTACCCGACCAGTAGCGCGATTACCAATAGTATTTGAGTTTTTGCGCCCACTGGCTTCCCGGATATTGCGTTTTCAACTGTGTGAACCAGCCTTTGCGCTGCAGCTTATCGACATCTTCGCCGCCGCACTCGTTGCTACCGGAGGGGGCGTAACAGAGGATCGCCCGGTACAGCGCATAGCTTTTGTCTTCCGGCTCCGCTTTCGGCGAGGTGATAATCTGCTGGTAATAGCTCTGGCGATCGTATTGCCCCAGAGGCTGCTGGCGATCGATGGCGTCCTCCAGTACATCGTTGCCGGCGGCATCTTTCCACAGATCGACATGCGTTTGGGTGGTGCGGAAGAACTCGCCGAGGCAGTTAAGCGCATGGGCATCATCGGCGTTTTTACTCAGTACAGCGACCGTATCATCAAGGCTCCGACAGGCATAACCTGCTTCAGTCGCCTTGCCGTTCCAGTCGAAGCTACTCAGGTTGACGTCGTTAAAGGCCTCGCTGATAACCGGTTGGGTAATGGCGCTGGCGAGCGTTTTGTCTTTCAGCCAGTCGCCAAAGCGATTCTCGGTGAGATCCCGCACCAGCAGCGTGTGCAGAGCGATGGTACGCTCTTCATTATTGGGGCCACTGACGGCCTGCTGGCGTAGCAATTCAGGCGAGGCCTGGGTTTTCAGCACGCGGGAGCGAAAGCGCAGGTTGGTCACCGGGCTATCGGCGGCAAAGATTGCCGCAGCGTTACCGCTGTAGACCAGCGTTGCAGCAAGCTTCGCCTGGATAAACTGTTGCTGTTCGCGGTCCTGGCTGAGTTGGAGCAGTTGCCGCCAAAAATCGACCGCTGCCGGCCACTGCTTTTGCGCCATTAGCGCTTCGCCGTAGAGGACCTGTTCGCTGAAGGCGAGAATATCGTGCGCCGGCAGCGTTTTCGCCGGCGTGACCGCCTGCAGGATGGCGGCATCGTTGCCCGTCACGTTCCATAGCTGCAGCTGTAGATTGCGCCACAGCGGCAGCTTTCCGCTCTTCTCAAACGCCGCTTTGCTGGCGTCCAGCTGCGCCTGGGTTAAGGCCGGTTTACTATCGGCATTCAGGCGCAGGGCGCGCAGAAGCTCGACATAACTAACCTGCGGCGCATCGGGGAATGCCGTCTGAACGGGTTGATCGTAGAACGGCATGCCGAAGACATTATCATATTCACTCACCAGACGACGCAGTTCTCCGGCATCGCTCGCCTGCTGGAAGGCCTGTTCATAGAGACCAGCCAACTGCGGCCACGCCTGCAGATACCAGTTAATGCGGCGCAACATGTTGCGCGCGGAATCGGCATACACCCCTGTTGGCCAGCGCTGCAAGTAAGTTTGCGCCTCTTTTTGCGCCAGGGCGGCATCTTCACGATTGATGCGTGCGATATCAAAATCGCCGTACTGCCCAACGCTGTTCTGGCTACTCTTGTTGAGCGCCGTGCGCATCAGCATATATTGCGCGGTCTCGGCCAGCCAGGGTTGCTTACTTTCCAGCAACAAGGTGAAATCCTGGGTCGCGGCGGTGAAATTGCCGCCATAGAAGTGGGCGATGCCGGAAAGGTAATAAGCGAATAAGTCGGCGTCCGTATCTGCCGGGAAGCTATTGAGAATATCAAGGACTGCGGTGATATTGGCGCCATAAAACAGTTTCAACCGCGCCAGCGCCAGGTCATGACGCTGCTGTGGCGTCACAGAGGGGGCGGCCAGCAGGGCGGTGTTGAACTGGCTGACGGCGGCAAGGGTGTTGCTGACAAAGCGGTTTTCCAGTTCATCGTCGGAGGTTCCCAGCCGTTCAGCCGAATCGGCTGGCATCACCTGTGCGGGATCGATATTCAGCGCCGCCATTTGTCGGGTAAAGGTTTCGTCTTCGCTTTGCGCAGGCGGTGCGGCAGGCGGCGGCGCGCTATCCCACTCAGGATGATAAGCGAAGTAAACCTCGCGTGAGCGGCTGACATCGGCGGGAATGTTCTGAACGGGCAGGGCGAAAGATTTCTCTTCGCTCAGCAGGCGCAGCAGGTTGTCGCGCGAGTCGTTTCCCGGCGTCAATACAGGGTCGCCTTTTAGCAGACACAGCGTGTCGCTCCAGGAGCAATCTTCGATATCAGAAGAAGCAAACGCCTGAGGGGCCGCCACCAGCAGAGCGCACAGTGTAAGATTAAAGGTTGTCTTCCTGACCATAACGGATGTCCTGTGAAATGATTATCGTGAAACGACTCTAATATGGAGCGTAATCCCTTCGACGGCGACCACTTCGACCTTGCTGCCCGCGGCGAGGTCTTCGTCAGCAATTACCGGCCAGGAGCTGTCGCCCACGCGCACGTGGCCGCGGCCGTTTACCAGCGGGGTATCCAGCGTCAGACGGCGGCCAATCAGCTGTAGCCCGCGCTGGTTGAGTTGAGCATCGGCAGGACGCTGCAGTTTGACGCGCTTGCGCAGCCACTTCGGCCACAGCCACGCCGCCAGCAGAGTGAGGACGGCAAACAGCGTGCCTTGCCATTCCCAGCTCAGCGGCAGGAGCCAGGTCAGGGCGCCGGTCACCACGCCGGCGACGCCGCTCCATAGCAGGTATCCGCTGCCGCCCAGCATCTCGGCCGCCAGCAGCAGCCCGCCGAGGCTAAGCCAGAACAGATGGGGGTGGGCGAGGATCATGTCGATCATGATTTTTTCCGATCGCCAGCGCCTTCTTTGATCAGCTCGCTGATCCCGGCGATCGATCCCATCAGGCTGCTGGCATCCAGCGGCATCAGCACCACTTTACTGTTGTTGGCGGCGCCAATCTGCTGCAGCGCATCGGTGTATTTCTGCGCCACGAAGTAGTTGATCGCCTGAATATCGCCTGAGGCGATCGCCGAGGAGACCATCTGGGTGGCGCGGGCTTCCGCTTCAGCGGAGCGCTCGCGGGCCTCCGCCTGCAGGAACGCGGACTGCCGCTCGCCCTCCGCCTTGAGGATCTGCGACTGCTTTTCCCCTTCCGCTTTCAGTATTTCCGCCTGACGCACCCCTTCGGCCTCGAGAATATAAGCGCGCTTGGTTCGTTCGGCTTTCATCTGGGCGTTCATCGAGGCGATAAGCTCCGCCGGTGGGCGAACGTCGCGAATTTCGACGCGGGTGATTTTCACCCCCCACGGGTTGGTGGCGTCGTCAACGATATGCAGCAGACGGGTGTTAATGCTGTCGCGCTGGGAGAGCATTTCGTCCAGCTCCATCGAGCCGAGCACGGTACGGATGTTGGTCATCGTCAGGTTGACGATCGCCTGCTCAAGGTTGCTGACCTCGTAGGCGGCCTTTGGCGCGTCAACCACCTGAATAAAGCAAACGGCGTCGATAGTGACGTTGGCGTTATCCCGGGAGATCACCTCCTGTGACGGGATGTCGAGCACCTGCTCCATCATGTTCACTTTGCGGCCGATGCGGTCCATAAACGGCACGACTAAGCTTAATCCCGGCTGCAGCGTCTGGGTAAAACGCCCGAAGCGCTCCACCGTCCACTGGTAGCCCTGCGGGACGATTTTCACCGCCGCGGCCACAATGACCAGCGCGACGAAAATAAGGATAGGAATAAAAATCAGCATCAAAAACCTCCTGTCTTGTTGCCTGGTGGGGCGCTACAAGGAAATAGCGCATGTTTAAATTGAGTATATCTTTCTCCTCATCCTGGAGAAAGGAAAGTGGGGTAAACTAGCGGTGTTTCAGAAAATAATCAGGAAGACTCATGAAGGAAAATAACGCGCTTTTGCGTCTCGAGGATGTGGGATTTAAGACCGACGACGCAGTTATTTTACATAATATCAACCTTCAGCTCAGACCCGGGGAATTCAAGTTGATTACCGGGCCTTCCGGCTGCGGGAAAAGCACCTTGCTGAAAATTATCGCCTCGCTGCTCAGCCCGACCTCCGGACGTCTGTTTTTCGATGATGCCGATGTCGCGACGCTGTCGCCGGAAAGGTATCGCCAGCAGGTCTCTTATTGTGCGCAGACGCCGGCGCTGTTCGGGGATTCGGTTTACGATAACCTGATTTTTCCGTGGCAGATCCGTAATAAACAACCGGATCCGCAGGCGCTGGTGGCCGATCTGCAGCGCTTTGGTCTTGGCGAAAATATGCTGGAAAAATCGATTAACGAACTGTCGGGCGGTGAAAAGCAGCGCGTATCGCTGATTCGCAATTTACAATTTCTGCCGCGCGTGCTGCTGCTGGACGAAATTACCAGCGCGCTGGATGACAGTAATAAACAGAATGTGAATGACATTATTCATGGCTACGCGACGGAAAAACAGGTCGCTGTTCTATGGGTCACCCACGATCGCAATGAAATTTCGCATGCCGATGAAGTAATTACGCTGCAACCTGCCGGCGGAAACATGCAGGAGGCACAGCATGAACGGGCATAACATTACAAACGAATCGCTGGCGCTGTCGATGGTGCTGGTGCTGATCGCTATTCTGGTGAGCTATCGGGAAAAGCTGGCGCTGGAAAAAGATATTCTCTGGAGCATCTGCCGGGCGATCGTGCAGCTGATTATCGTCGGCTATGTGCTGAAATATATCTTTAACGTCAACCATGCGGTTCTGACGCTGTTGATGGTGCTGTTTATCTGCTTTAACGCGGCGTGGAATGCCAAAAAGCGCAGTAAATATATCGATAAGGCGTTTGTCTCGTCATTTATCGCCATCACCACCGGCGCTGGGCTGACGCTGGCGGTGCTGGTGTTCTCCGGCTCGATAGCCTTCGTGCCGATGCAAGTGATCCCGATTGCCGGGATGGTGGCCGGGAACGCCATGGTGGCGGTGGGGCTGTGCTACAACAATATGGGCCAGCGCTTCAGCAGCGAGCAGCAGCAGATTCAGGAGAAGCTCAGCCTCGGCGCGACGCCGAAGATGGCCTCGGCGCGGCTGATCCGCGACAGCATCCGCGCGTCATTGATTCCCACCGTCGATTCAGCGAAAACGGTCGGCCTGGTGAGTTTGCCAGGGATGATGTCGGGACTAATTTTTGCCGGTATTGACCCGGTGAAGGCGATTAAGTACCAGATCATGGTAACTTTTATGCTGCTGTCGACCGCCAGCCTGTCGACGATTATCGCCGGCTATCTGACCTACCGGAAGTTCTTCAACGCCCGCCATCAGCTGGTGGTGACGCAGCTGAAAAAACGCCCGTGAACGATCCCGGGTTGCGGCGTTCACGCCTCACCCGGGTTACTAAGGCTGCGTTGCGCCTCGTTCGCATAGCCCGGATAGCGCAGCGCTATCCGGGGCAGGCAACGAATTAGTACAGCAGCGAATAGAGCTGACGGCGGTATTTGGCGGCCAGCGCATCGCCGGTACCGAGGGCGGCGAGGATCTCCTGCAGCATCTTGCGCGCCTGGCCGTCGCCGGCGCCTAAATCCTTCTGCAGATGGCTGAACAGCAGCGCCAGCGCTTCTTCGTTACGCCCGACCTGATGCAGCTGTAGTGCCAGCTGGGAGGCCAGCAGCGCATCCTCCGGATTCTGTTCCACCTGCTGCTGCAGCTGCTGGATTTCCGGCGTGTCGGCGGCCTGTTTGAGCAGCTCAATCTGCGCCACCAGACCCTGATAGTGGGTATCCTGATCCTGCAGCGGGATGGTTTTCAGCACGCTTTCCGCTTCATCGGAACGGTGCAGGGCAATCAGCGTTTCCGCCAGCAGCAGGCCAATCTGGCTCTCCTGATTCGACAGCTGCCAGGCTTCCTTCAGCAGCGGCAGGGCATCGGCGTATTTTTCTTCCTGCATCAGGGCCAGCGCCTGCTGAGCTTTCAGCTCCTCTTCGCGGGGCAGGACTTTATCCAGCAGGGCGCGGATCGCTTCTTCCGGCTGCGGGCCTTCAAAACCGTCCACCGGCTGGCCGTTCTGGAACAGATAAACCGTAGGGATGGCGCGCAGACCAAACTGTGAAGCGAGCATCTGCTCAGCGTCGCAATCGACCTTCGCCAGCGTAAACTGGCCATTGTATTGCGCGGCCAGACGCTCAAGAACCGGGGTCAGCTGTTCGCAGTGCTGGCTGCGGGCAGACCAGAAGTAAAACAGCACCGGGACGTTCATAGACTGCTGTAGCGTCTGCTGCAGGTTCGCTTCGCTAATGTTGACAATATTCTGTTCGGACATGGGCATTTCTCGTTAGTCGATTTCTGTTTTACATGGGGGCGGCATTCCGCGCTTCAACTCAGCCGTGGATAATTTTGTCCATCGCGCGGGCTGGCAGCAGGCGTTTGAGCAGCGCCACCGCGTGGGTGACCAGGGTGACCGGGTAGCGCAGCTTCGGCTTATCGCTGGTAAAAGCGTGGCGCACTTTTTCCACCACCGCCTCCGGCCCGAGGGTAAAACGGGCGGCGATGCCCGGGTTTTCAACGGGCTTGTCGCTTTGCGTCTGGTTGACGTTATCGGTAAAGCGGGTGCGGATCGGGCCCGGTTCAATCAGGCTGACCTGAATACCGCTGTGGCGCAGCTCCATGCGCAGCGCATCGGACCATGCCTCAAGGGCATATTTGCTGGCGGCGTAGGCCCCGCGGCCGGGGCTGGCGATAAGCCCCATCACCGAGGAGGTCATCACGATGCGCCCTTCGCCGTGCGGGGTCATCGCCGGCAGCAGCAGCATGGTGAGCTGATGGGCGCCAAAAAAGTTGGCGGAAAACTGCTGTTCCATCTGCTGGCGGCTGATGGTGTTCAGCGGGCCATAGACGCCGTATCCGGCGTTATTGAACAGGCCGTAGAGACGATTATCGGTCAGCGCAATCACCTCCGCCGCCGCGCGCTCCACGCTCTGCGGGTCGTCCAGATCGAGCAAAATACCGGTTAGCCCCAGCTCCTGCATCCGCGCCACATCCTCCGCTTTGCGGCAGGCTGCCAGCACGCGAAAGCCCTCGCGGGTTAAATCCAGCGCGCTTTCCAGACCAATTCCGCTGGAACAGCCTGTCACTAAAACCGTTTTTTGCATAACTTTACCTGTCAGCGACCCCTGGCGTTCAGGAGTCATGATTAACTAAGGGAGCCAGCCGGTTCGCCATCCAGTCGGCGATAAACGGCTGCGCGTCGCGATTCGGGTGAATGCCGTCGTCCTGCATCCACTGGGGTTTCAGATACACCTCCTCCATAAAAAAGGGCAGGAGAGGAATAGCGAACTCTTTGGCCAGGGCCGGGTAAATCGCGCCGAAGGCTTCATTATAGCGGCGGCCATAGTTCGCCGGCAGGTGAATTTGCATCAGCAGCGGCTCGGCGTTGGCCGCTTTGATCGTCTGAATGATGGTGCGCAGCGTCTGCTCGGTCTGCTGCGGCGGAAAGCCGCGCAGCCCGTCGTTGCCGCCGAGCTCAACCAGCACCCAGCGCGGCTGATGCTGCTTAAGCAGCGCTGGCAGACGGGCCAGTCCCTGCTGGGAGGTATCGCCGCTGATGCTGGCGTTCACCACCGGCGTTTTCGCCTGCCACTTCTCATTGAGCAGCGCAGGCCACGCGGCGTTGGCCGCCATCCGATAGCCAGCGCTCAGGCTGTCGCCGAGGATCAGCAGTGTGTCCGCCGCCATCGCGCGGCAGGTAAACAGGAACAAAAACAGGAAAGGCACATGCCAGCGGAAAACATACTTGAAGTTCATCATCTTAAGAAGTCCGTCGGTCAGGGGGAGCATCAGCTCACCATCCTTACCGGAGTTGAGCTGGTTGTCAAACCGCGGCAGACCATCGCCCTGATCGGCGAGTCGGGCTCTGGTAAATCGACCCTGTTGGCGATCCTCGCCGGCCTGGACGATGGCAGCAGCGGGGAAGTATCGATGCTGGGCAAACCGCTGCATCGGATGGATGAGGAGGCGCGGGCGGCGCTGCGGGCGCAGCACGTCGGTTTTGTATTTCAGTCGTTTATGCTGATCCCAACGCTCAACGCCCTGGAGAACGTCGAGCTGCCGGCGCTGCTGCGCGGCGCCAGCGATAGCCAGAGCCGGGGCGATGCCCGGGCGCTGCTTGAGCAGCTGGGGCTTGGCAAACGCCTGCACCACCTGCCGGCGCAGCTCTCCGGCGGCGAACAGCAGCGGGTGGCGCTGGCCCGGGCCTTCAATGGGCGTCCGGCCATTCTGTTCGCCGATGAGCCCACCGGCAACCTCGATCGCCAGACCGGGGACAAAATTGCCGATCTGCTGTTCTCGCTTAATCGCGAACACGGCACCACCCTGATCCTCGTCACTCACGATCCGCTGCTGGCGGCGCGCTGCGACCGCCGTCTGCGCCTGGTGGATGGCCAGCTGCGGGAGGAAGCATGATCGCCCGCTGGTTCTGGCGCGAATGGTGCTCGCCGTCGCTGCTGATCGTCTGGCTGGCGTTAAGCCTCGCCGTGGCCTGCGTGCTGGCCCTGGGGTCGATAAGCGATCGAATGGAGAAAGGTCTCAGCCAGCAAAGCCGTGAGTTTATGGCGGGCGACCGGACGTTGCGCAGTTCGCGCGAGGTGCCCGCTGAGTGGATCGCGCAAGCGCGGAAGTCAGGGCTGAGCGTCGGCGAACAGCTGAGCTTCGCCACCATGACCTTTGCGGGCGATACGCCGCAGCTGGCGGACGTCAAGGCAGTGGATGACCGCTATCCGCTGTATGGCACTCTCGAGACGCAGCCGCCGGGGCTGAAGCCCCGGGCGGGCAGCGTCCTGCTGGCGCCAAGGTTGATGGCGCTGCTGAACCTGAAAACCGGCGATACGATTGACGTTGGCGACGCCACGCTGCGCATTGCCGGGGAAGTGATTCAGGAGCCGGATGCGGGGTTTAACCCCTTCCAGATGGCGCCGCGGCTGATGATGAATATGGCCGACGTGGCAAAGACCGGCGCCGTGCAGCCCGGTAGTCGCGTCGCATGGCGATATAAGTTCGCCGGCGACGCTGAACAGCTGGCCCGTTATGAGCAGTGGCTGCTGCCGAAACTCGGCCCGGAGCATCGCTGGATTGGTCTTGAACAGGACGACAGCGCGCTGGGCAAATCCCTCGAACGCTCGCAGCAATTCCTGTTGTTATCCGCGCTGTTGACGCTGCTGCTGGCCGTCGCGGCGGTGGCCGTGGCGATGGGCCACTACTGCCGCAGCCGCTACGATCTGGTCGCCATACTCAAGACGCTGGGCGCCGGACGGGCGCAGCTGCGCAAGCTGATTGTCGGTCAGTGGCTGCTGCTGCTGGCGCTGTCGGTGATAACCGGCGGGGTGGCGGGGCTGGCGCTGGAGCGCCTGCTGCTGCTGGTGCTCAAACCGGTTCTTCCCGCCGCGCTCCCGCCGGCCAGCGGCTGGCCGTGGCTGTGGGCGGTGGGCGCGACCGGCGTGATTTCCCTGCTGGTGGGCCTGCGGCCGTATCGGCTGCTGCTGGCGACCCTGCCGCTGCGAGTGCTGCGCCAGGACGTGGTGGCCAGCGTCTGGCCGTTAAAAATCTGGATCCCGACGGTCAGCGCCGTGGTGGTGGGCCTGCTGGCGTGGCTGATGGGCGGCAGTCCGCTGCTGTGGTCAGTGCTGGCCGGGGCGGTGGTGCTGGCGTTGCTGTGCGGCCTGGTGGGTTGGGGATTGCTGTGGCTGCTCAAACGCCTGACGCTCAGAGCCTTGCCGCTGCGTCTGGCGGTGAATCGCCTGCTGCGCCAGCCTTGGTCGACCCTCAGCCAGCTGGCGGCGTTTTCCCTGTCGTTTATGCTGCTGGCGCTCCTGCTGGTGCTGCGCGGCGATCTGCTCGACCGCTGGCAGCAGCAGCTGCCCCCGGAGAGCCCGAACTACTTCCTGATCAATATCGCCCCTGAGCAGATAATGCCGGTGAAGACCTTCCTCGCCGAACATCAGACGCGGGCGGCGGAATTCTATCCGATCGTCCGGGCTCGTCTGACGCAGATCAACGGCCAGTCCACGGACGGGAATAAAGACGAAGCGCTGAATCGCGAGCTTAATCTCACCTGGAGCGAACAGCGTCCGGATCATAATCCGCTGGTGGCCGGCAGCTGGCCGCCGAAGCAGGGCGAGGTATCGATTGAGGAGGGGCTGGCGCAGCGATTGGGAGTGACAATCGGCGATACGGTGACCTTTAACGGCGATACGCAGGAGTTCAGCGCGAAGGTGAGCAGCGTGCGCAAAGTCGACTGGGAGAGCCTGCGGCCAAACTTCTTCTTTATTTTCCCCACCGGGGCGCTGGACGGGCAGCCGCAGAGCTGGCTCACCAGCTTCCGCTGGGATAACGGTCCTGCGATGTTGACCCAGCTGAACCGCGAGTTTCCCACCGTCAGTCTGCTGGATATTGGCGCTATCCTGCGCCAGGTCGGCCAGGTGCTCTCCCAGGTCAGCCGGGCGCTGGAGGTGATGGTGGGCCTGGTGACGGCCTGCGGCGTGCTGCTGTTGCTGGCGCAGGTGCAGGTCGGTATGCGTCAGCGTCATCAGGAGCTGGTGGTCTGGCGCACGCTGGGGGCCGGGAAATCGCTGCTGCGCGGCACGCTGTGGGCGGAGTTTGCCCTGTTGGGGCTGGTCTCCGGCCTGGTGGCGGCGATAGGCGCCGAAGTGGCGCTGGCGATGCTGCAGACCAAAGTCTTTGATTTTCCCTGGGCGCCGGACTGGCGGCTGTGGGTGATGCTGCCGATGACGGGAGCGGTGTTGTTATCCCTGTGCGGCGGCGGGCTGGGGCTGCGTTTATTAAAAGGGAAAGCGCTATTCCGTCAGTTTAGCCAGTAAGAATATTACATGTTGATGATGCGCCGCCGTTTTTGGCGGCGCTTTTATTTTAAGCGCACAAATTGATAAACCATTGATTTTTAAGCGCACAAAACATTAAAAACCCAGCAACACGCTGTGCTGATTCGCGGTTAATATTCAACTGGAAAATATAAGGTTGCTTATTAATCAAGGAAAAACTATGGCACACACAATAAAAACGCTGGCGATCTCGATCGGCGCAGCATTAGCGTTAACGTCATTGGCTGCCCACGCGGAGATCACCCTGCTAAAACAGGATCCGCAGGCGGGGGATCCGTTAAGCCGGCTTAACTTTACCGTCGGCGGAAGTATCCGCCCGCAGTTCAACATGATGACCGGCGACGGGGATAAAGGCTCCTATAAGCGCAACGGTTTTGACGGCGGCACCCGCTTCCGTTTCGCCGCGGATTACTATCTGTTCGATGATATTAGCTGGATCAGCTACTACGAGCTGGGGGTGAATATTCCGGCGCTGTTCGACTGGGATAATCACTACGCGGAAGGGGCGAACAATACCACCCGCCGCATGCTGTATACCGGCCTGAAAAGCGATACCTGGGGGACGTTAACCTACGGTCAGCAAAACAGTATTTACTATGATGTGGTCGGGGTGAAAACCGATATCTGGGACTACGATATGATTGCCCAGGCGCCGGGCAACGGTATTAACGGCGATTACGATGGTTCTTATCGTTCCCGTAATATGCTGAAATATAAGAAAACCGTTGGCGATGTCGATCTTTACGGCTCCTATCTGTTCGAAGACAGCGAATACCTGCCGGGTAATGGTCTGCGCTATAAACGTAAAGGCGGCGGTTCTGTTGGCGCGGACTACCACATCATGAAGGATCTGACCTGGGGGACCGCGTGGAACTACACCCGCGCCGAAATGCGCGACCCGTCAAGTTCCGACAGCAAAACCTATGACCAGAACATCGTCGGTACTGCGCTGAGCTGGACCCCGGATCACTGGACTTTCTCCTTTGGCGGCGGCTGGTATCAGAACTTCCTCACTACCAAAAAAACCGATGTCCATAATTACTTCGCCGGCGACGCCTGGGGGATTGAATATTTTGCGGGCTATAAATTCCCGATCAATCAATATGCCGTTAAATCTATTCAGCCGTACTTTATGGGCGACCGCCTGGAATATGTGAACGGCCGTAACTACCAGCGTATTGATAACGGTCTGGGGATCAGCTTCCAGCTGGATTATGGTTTCCGCGTTGACTACGAGCACGTGTTTACCTCCAGCACCGACAACCTGGGCGATATGAACCTGGTGCGTCTGCGCTACGACTTCTAAGCGGTAACCATTCCCCGGTGACGCTGCGCTTACCGGGGCTACAGGTTCACCGCCGTCTGCGGACCCGTAGCGCGGCTAAGGCGTTTACGCCGCAAGCCGGGACAAGAGAGGGTGTGATTACTCCGCCAGCCAGGCGGCGACCTCCTGCCAGTTGCCGCGAAAAATAATCTTCCCGGCTTTTTTCCCCAACTGATAGCGATACATCGGGTCGTAGTATTCTTCCAGCAGCGGCACCAGCCAGGCGAAGTGCGCCTCGGTGCTGGTGGTGCGCTGCTGCTGCGCCAGCGCCTCATCGAGGCGTTCAGTGAGCTGAGCAAAACGCTGCAGTCCCAGGCGACGGCGGATGGCGAACAGGCCGTGATGCAGATACTCGCCATATGCCTGCCAGCCTTTCTCTTCGCCATAGGCGGCGATAAAGTCGCGATACATGCGATCGAAATACTCCTCGCGCAGCCGTTCGAGGCGAATGTCAAACGGATCTTCCACCACCGCCAGCGGCGATTGCGCCATGCGGATGCGCAGGCACTCCGGCAGATGGTTGGCGCCGATCATGTGGCCTTCATCTTCCAGCACCCAGCGAGTCTGCTGTTCGGCTTTTTTGAGCAGGCTAACCGCCAGATGGTTTTCAAAGGTGGCCTGCGGATGCTGCGGCTGTAGCGTGCGGCCAAACGAAGAGCCGCGGTGGTGGGCATGGCCTTCCAGATCGATACCGTCCGGGCGCGAGCAAACCAGCTGGGTTTTGCCGTTGCCGGTGCAGCCGCCAATCAGCACGATCGGTCGCTGTACCAGCGCGTCGGTGGCCTGGATCGCCGCCTGGCGTAGCGCTTTATAGCCGCCGACGATCAGGGGGTAATCCACACCAGCTTCTTTCAGCCACTGCTGGACGATATGCGAGCGCTGGCCGCCGCGAGCGCAGCACAGGAAACCGTGCGGGTAACGGGCGCACGCTTCCAGCCAGGCCTGGATCCGGCTGGCGCGCAGGTCGCCCTGGACCAGCTTATGGCCGAGCGCCAGCGCCGCTTCCGGCCCCTGGCGCTTGTAGCAGGTGCCGACCGCGGCGCGTTCTTCATCATTCATCAGCGGCAGGTTGATCGCCGCCGGCATCGCGCTTTGGCTAAACTCCACCGGGGCGCGCACGTCAATCAGTGGCGTATCGCTGGCGAGAATGGCGCGATAATCCGTCCCATTGGTCATGGGGTATCCTCTGAAGTCAAAACAGAAATGGGCTTTACAGCAAGGGGGGATTGTACGCGCCTCAAGGTGTGCCGGGGAAGGGGATAGATCAAATCCCCGGCACGAAGGGCTTAGCTGAGCTGCGCCTGCGCCCAGACGATACCGCTGGCGTATTCCGCTGGCAGCAGCGGCTTCAACGCTTCCAGCGTCGCGCTCAGACGGTCTGTATCGCTGTCGGTCAGGTTCAGGTGGCCGACTTTACGACCCTGGCGCACCTCTTTATCGTACCAGTGCAGGTGGACCAGCGGCAGCTTCAGCCAGTCGTAATTGAGATCGGTGCCGATCAGGTTGATCATCACCGACGGGCTGTTAACCACCGGCGGCGGCAGAGGAAGGTCGGTCATTGCTCGCAGATGCAGCTCAAACTGGCTGATGGAGGCGCCATTTTGCGTCCAGTGGCCGCTGTTGTGTACGCGCGGCGCCAGCTCGTTAATCAGCAGCCCCTCGGCGGTGACGAAGCACTCCATCGCCATCACGCCGACGTAGTTCAGCTCGTTCATGATCGCCGTCAGCATGCTTTCCGCTTGCTCCTGCTGGCGGGCATTGGCCTGCGGGAAGGCGACGCTGGCGCGCAGAATACCGTCCTGATGCAGGTTGCGGGTCAGCGGGTAGAAGACGGTGCTGCCGTCCTGGGCGCGGGCGCCTACCAGCGACACTTCGCCGGAGAAGTTAATCCCCTGCTCGACGATGCACTCGCCGTAGTTATCGTCCGGTAGCTGATCGATCTCGTTTTCCCGCAGACGCCACTGGCCGCGGCCGTCGTAGCCGCCGACGCGACGCTTAACGATCGCCAGTTCGCCAAGGCGGGCAAACACCGCCGGCCACTCGCTTTTATCCGCCAGCAGCTGCCACGGGGCAGTGGCGAGGCCCAGCTTATCGAACAGCTGCTTTTGCGTCAGGCGATCGGCGATAATCGGGAAGACGTCGCGGTTGACGAACGCCGGGTGGCGGGCCAGCTCGCGGGTGAGGGCGGTTTCCGGCCAGCGTTCAATTTCTGCGGTGATGACGCTCTGCTGGAACGGCACCGCTTCCGGATCGGCTTCCAGCCCCACCGGCCAGACGGCGATACCCAGCGGCTCGCCGGCCTGGCGCAGCATACGGCCTAACTGGCCGTTACCGAGCACGCATACCTGTTTCATGCCGCACCCCGCGGGTCCGGGTTATCCAGCACTTCATCGGTTTGCGCCTGACGCCAGGCGCTCAGGCGCTGGTGGAGTTCAGCATCATGCTGGGCGAGGATCTGCGCGGCGAGCAGACCGGCGTTTGCAGCCCCGGCTTTGCCGATGGCCAGGGTACCGACCGGAATACCGCGCGGCATCTGCACAATGGAGTAGAGGCTGTCGACACCGCTTAAGGCCGCGCTCTGAACCGGTACGCCGAGCACCGGCACCAGGGTTTTCGCCGCAATCATGCCCGGCAGATGCGCCGCGCCGCCTGCCCCTGCAATAATCACCTGATAACCGTGGCTTTCGGCGCTTTCAGCGAAGCTGAACAGCTTATCGGGCGTGCGATGGGCGGAGACCACTTCGACATGGTACGGAACGTTCAGGGCATCAAGGATTTCTGCGGTAAACTGCATGGTAGCCCAGTCGCTTTTGGACCCCATCACGATGGCGATACGCGCCGAATTATTGCGGGAAGACATGCGTCTTAAAACTCCTGTGGGTGTGTTTCACACTGCTTTAGAGGCCACAGAGAATAGCATGAACTGCCGGCAAGGAAAACGGTTGCGTGCGCATGGTTAGCCGTCTTTTGTCTCGCTTATCGAGGACGGCGATCGCGGCTTATCGACACTTCTCTCATTCATGATACAGGTGATTAGCAGCACGAGCCCCCAGGGGAGCATCAGGGCGCCCATGATCAGTAAAAAGATCTGTACTGACCGGCTCTCGTGAGGGCGGGTGCAGAACAAATAAATGGCATAGAAATAGATGGCCCACGCCAGCAGGGCGCACCAGACAAACGTCAGCGTGTTGCCGAGAGCGACGCCGATTAAGGCGATATAGCTTATCCCTAACGGATTGAGGAGCGCGATGATCATTCCCCAGATCAGCGGCTGGCTCCACTTTTTCCTGTTCATGCTCGTTCCTTGAGAGTGATGTCGAGGAAGACTAGCATGCGGAATGCCGGGAGGCGCATACCTCCGCCCAGGCAAAAGGCGGTTTCGGAATTATGCTCGCGCAGGAATTAGAACGGAAAGTGGATCAGTTCGACGTCGTCCGGCGTCACCTTGACCATCGATCCTTCGCTGTGCCAGGCGCCGAGCACCACGCGCCATGCGGGCTGGCCGTTGGCCTGCAGGTCATGGACCGCCGGGCGATGGGTATGGCCGTGGATCAGCCACTGCACGTGATGCCGCTCCATCACGTCAACCACCGCCTGCGGATTCACATCCATAATTTCCATTGATTTGCTGCTGTTGGCGGCTTTGCTGTCGGCGCGCATGCGGGCGGCGATACGGCGGCGGATAAACAGCGGCAGGGCCAGGAACAGGCGCTGGATCCACGGGGTGTGGACTTTCGCGCGAAACGCCAGATAGCCCGGGTCATCGGTGCACAGCGTGTCGCCATGCATAATCAAGACTTCACGGCCATAGAGGTCCAGTCGCTCTTCTTCGGCGAGCAGGAGCATCCCGCTCTGGCGGGCGAAGCGCTGGCCGACGAGAAAATCGCGGTTGCCGTGAATGAAGTAGCAGGGCACGCCGGCGTCGACGACGGCTTTGATTGCCGTAGCGATTTGCTGATGCAACGGGTTCGGATCGTCATCGCCGATCCATGCCTCGAACAGATCGCCAAGGATATACAGGGCGTCCGCCTGACGGGCTTCCCCCTGTAAAAAACGCAGAAAACCGGCGGTGATCGCCGGTTCTTCTGTTTGCAGGTGCAAATCTGCAATAAAAAGTGTCGCCACGAATTACTCGCTGACGGTGACGCTTTTGATGATCACATCGTCTTTCGGCACATCCTGGTGCATGCCGCTGCGGCCGGTGGCAACCGCTTTGATTTTATCAACCACATCCATGCCTTCAACCACTTCCGCGAAGACGCAGTAGCCCCAGCCCTGCAGGCTTTCGCCGGAGAAGTTCAGGAAGTCGTTGTCAACCACGTTGATGAAGAACTGCGCGGTTGCAGAGTGCGGCGCCTGAGTACGGGCCATCGCCAGCGTGCCGCGGGTGTTTTTCAGACCGTTGTTCGCTTCGTTCTGAATCGGAGATTTGGTCGCTTTTTGTTTCATGCCAGGTTCAAAACCGCCGCCCTGAATCATGAAGCCGTTGATAACACGGTGGAAAATGGTGTTGTCGTAGAAACCTTCGCGGCAGTAGTCCAGGAAGTTTTTAACTGTTTCCGGCGCTTTGTCGTCAAACGTTTTGATTACGATATCGCCATGATTGGTGTGGAAAGTAACCATTTTTGCATCCTGTTCCGATGAGTGTGGTGCCAGCACCCGGTGTCGGGTGAGATATAGGGGGGTGTTATAGCATAACCGCGGGGGTCGATGCACCTTGCAATGTGTGCTGCGTCCTGTGTGAATTATGGGTATTATAGAGGCTTCATTACCCACACACGTCTACACGGAATCTTCGATGTTAAAAATTTTTAATACACTGACGCGCCAGAAAGAGGAATTTAAACCTATCCATGCCGGGGAAGTCGGCATGTACGTGTGTGGTATTACCGTTTACGATCTCTGTCACATCGGCCATGGGCGTACCTTCGTCTCCTTTGACGTTGTGGCGCGTTATCTGCGTTTTCTCGGCTATAAGCTGAAGTACGTGCGCAATATCACCGATATCGATGACAAAATCATTAAGCGCGCTAATGAAAACGGCGAAAGCTTTGTCGCGCTGGTCGATCGGATGATCGCCGAAATGCACAAGGATTTTGACGCCCTGAATATTTTGCGTCCCGACAGCGAGCCGCGCGCGACGCATCATATTGCGGAAATCATCGAGATTACCGAGCAGCTGATCGCCAAAGGCCATGCCTATGTGGCGGATAACGGCGACGTGATGTTCGATGTGCCGACGGACCCGAACTACGGTTTGCTGTCGCGTCAGGATCTCGATCAGCTGCAGGCGGGGGCGCGCGTCGACGTGGTTGACGTCAAGCGTAACCCGATGGACTTCGTTCTGTGGAAGATGTCGAAAGAGGGCGAGCCAAGCTGGCCGTCGCCGTGGGGCGCGGGCCGTCCGGGCTGGCATATCGAGTGCTCGGCGATGAACTGCAAACAGCTGGGCAACCATTTTGACATCCACGGCGGCGGTTCCGATCTGATGTTCCCGCATCACGAAAACGAAATCGCTCAGTCCACCTGCGCCCATGACGGCGAGTACGTTAACTACTGGATGCACTCCGGCATGGTGATGGTCGACCGCGAGAAGATGTCGAAATCGCTGGGCAACTTCTTTACCGTCCGCGACGTGCTGAAGTATTACGATGCGGAGACCATTCGCTACTTCCTGATGTCCGGCCACTATCGCAGCCAGCTGAACTACAGCGAAGAGAACCTCAAGCAGGCGCGCTCGGCGCTGGAGCGTCTGTACACCGCGCTGCGCGGGACCGACAAATCCGTCGACGCGGCGGGCGGCGAAGCCTTCGAAGCACGCTTTATCGAGGCGATGGACGATGACTTCAACACCCCGGAAGCCTACTCGGTGCTGTTCGATATGGCGCGCGAAGTAAACCGCCTGAAAACTGAGGACGCGGCCGCGGCGAACGCCATGGCGGCCCACCTGCGTAAGCTTGCGTCGGTGCTGGGGCTGCTGGAGCAGGAGCCGGACGCCTTCCTGCAGAGCGGCGCGCAGGCTGACGACGCGGAAGTGGCGGAAATTGAATCGCTTATCCAGCAGCGTCTGGACGCGCGTAAAGCGAAAGACTGGGCGGCGGCGGATGCGGCGCGCGATCGTCTTAACGAGATGGGGATCGTGCTGGAAGATGGCCCGCAGGGCACCACCTGGCGCCGGAAGTAAGTCATAAAAAAACGCCCGCTTAAGCGGGCGTTTTCCTTTTCGCGGTCAGGCCGTGACGGTTACGCTCTGGCCTTCAAAGCTCACCGTCTGACCGGCGACGATTTTGCAGCGTTTGCGGGTTTCCACCGCGCCGTCGACTTTTACCAGCCCGTCGGCGATGGCGATCTTCGCCTGGGCGCCGCTTTCGCTCCAGCCTTCCAGCTTCAGCAGATCGCACAGCTCAACGTGCGGGTGTTTTCCTAAGGAAAATGTCGCCATCTCAGGCCTCCTCAACGTCGTGGTACTCTTCGCACGCCTGCAGCGTGTTCTGAATCAGGGTGGCGACGGTCATCGGGCCAACGCCGCCGGGAACCGGGGTGATGTAGGATGCGCGTTCAGCGGCATCTTCATACACCACGTCGCCGACCACTTTGCCGCTTTCCAGACGGTTAATGCCGACATCGACCACAATCGCCCCTTCTTTGATCCATTCGCCAGGAATAAAGCCCGGTTTACCCACCGCGACGATCAGCAGGTCGGCGTTTTCGACATGATGGCGCAGGTTTTTGGTAAAGCGGTGGGTGACGGTGGTGGTGCAGCCGGCCAGCAGCAGCTCCATGCTCATCGGGCGGCCGACGATATTGGACGCGCCAATGACCACCGCATTCAGGCCGTAGGTGTCGATATTGTAGCGCTCCAGCAGCGTCACGATACCGCGCGGGGTGCACGGACGCAGGCGCGGCGCCCGCTGGCACAGGCGGCCAACGTTGTAAGGATGGAAGCCGTCGACGTCTTTATCCGGCGCGATGCGCTCGAGAACTTTGACGTTATCGATCCCTGCCGGCAGGGGCAGCTGAACCAGAATACCGTCGATGGTCTTATCGGCATTCAGGGTGTCGATAAGCTCCAGCAGCTCGGCTTCGCTGGTGGTTTCCGGGAGATCGTAAGAGCGGGAGACGAAGCCCACTTCTTCACATGCTTTGCGCTTGCTGCCGACATAAATCTGCGAGGCCGGGTTGCTGCCGACCAGCACGACGGCCAGCCCAGGGGCGCGTTTTCCGGCCGCAACGCGAGCCTTCACTTTTTCCGCAACCTCAGAGCGTACCTGCTGCGCAATCGTTTTACCGTCAATAATTTTTGCTGCCATCAGAGAGAGGATTCCATCTGTATCTTTACGAAAGGGGGATGAGGATATTTTGTCAGAAGCCGGCCTCGCTGTCAGTCCTCGTTTGCTGTTTTATCCTGTCTGGGGCAAATTTAGCCGGTTTTTGACCATTTTCATTGCATGGTTATTGGTGTATTGCGCCTGGCCACTCAGTCGATTTACTGGCGTAAGAGCCCCGGTGGTATGCTTCTTGTACAGTTGGCGGAGGATATTTCGCCAGCGTCGTATAAGCCCCGCAGTTTCCTGGCAAAATGGATTGACTCAACCGACGTGGACCGTATAATTCCAGGCGTTTCACTCCGCGAAGCACTCGCTTCTCAGGGCGCCCTTAGCTCAGCTGGATAGAGCAACGGCCTTCTAAGCCGTAGGTCACAGGTTCGAATCCTGTAGGGCGTGCCATTTTGAATCAACCACTTATAAACTTCCTCCAGTCGCTGATTTTTCCTTGTGGGACATATTTGGGACATCTCCCTCAAAAATTGAGTCAATTTGACGTGCGTGCTCAGTTAAATGGTTAGGTACCAGATGGGCATATCAACGAACCATCCCGGTACTTCCCTGAGGCCTTTAAAGGGAAGATAGCCCGCGGCTTTAACGCCCGTCAGTTTTCTGAAGTACTGAGGAAAGCTGGAATGCTGGCGCCGCCGACGTTAGGTCGCGGCTTCCAGAGAAAATCACCGCGTATTGATGGGCGACAGATTAGGGTTTATGTCCTGCAGTATCGCCGGACGATGAGCTGCCAGAGTAAAAGCATTCTTTCATATGTGTGGTTTAGGTGTTGCTTCAACTGGTTCAGTAGTTGTAAGAAACGTGTACCTGCAGGCCCGGGAAGGTGATGCAAAGGCCGGAGATTTTCTCTGTTTTGGTATCAACCATACACCGTTTCTCAATCTACTTGGTGTGCGTCAGGGAATAGACAGTCTTATTCTGAACGCATGCAGGAATGGTTATCATCTGGTTCTCTTGAGTGCTATAAGTAGCGTTTACAAGCAGATCAGGGTAATACCTTTATGTTACCGCCGTCGCAATTCATGTGATGGAAATAATAATGATTACCAAATATATTGCTTGCGCTCAATTTTGTTACCAGCAGAAGCAAAGTTCTATGATGGTCAACAGCTATACCAATATGTCCAAGAGTATAAAAAACTGAGCAAGGGGTTCGCAGCATGCCTGATAACAGGCTTCAGGCTAGCGTATTCATGGGATATTTGGCATCAATGATTGATGCCTATGGTAATGAAGGGGCTCCGGTTTTTTGCCAGCCTTTTGGACGTTTACAGACATATGCTGATGTTGTTTATAAATACTTAAACGATAACCCTGACAAGCGAGTTAACTCAGCTGAGAGCTTGGTCATAGCTGCTATCCAGGCATCGTTTCGTAGTAACGAGCCGCCAAAGCTGAATAGTAAAAACTAGCGTGACATGTCACAAAGGCCGCTTTCTCGGCCTTAAATGCAGTGTGCCCTATAGAATTTTAATATCTTCGGATTAGTGAAATCGGATGCTTCAAAACCGCTCAAGACCCTTTGAAGTACGTTTTCTTCCATATCGGCGTGAGGAGTAAGTTCTCCACTCTGCTCTCGCGAAATAACATTCGGTACTTTCCAAACGATAGCATCTTCGTAATAAACGAAACTGTCATGGAAGACAAAGGGATGCTCCCCTGAATGAAGGATACATGCAGGGTCACTGTAAGCTGGTGGTGGATAAACAGAAGAAATATTCACTACCAGAACACAGTCGCAACCATGTATCGGGTAGTGAACCGGATCATTACAAATGATATGTAAATGATCGCTGCCGCCAACAGGCGCTAAGACCGTTCCTTTCCTGTAAGGGGCATATTGTTGCGTCATGCAAGTTGCCTGCTGAACTGTTTCAGTGCATCTCTCTCACGCATATGGCGAATTAGCTCATCAGCTTCTGATTCACTTTTACCCCCAGCCATAAGAATATCTTTAGGGCTGATTGGAACTGATGAACCATGCGGATTTTGCCATTCAGCGCACACTCGATGTGTCAGATCACAAAGTTCAAATCGTTTGTACTGACCATATTCGTCAAATACTTTATCAAGAATGCGTTTGTTTGCCTTGCTGAGCTCATCGAATGCGTCATCGTCATCGAGTCCGTTAACTCGTTTCTTCAATGACACTTCAAAATCTGCCTCACCGGCAATCCAATCATCCCAGGGGGATTCTTCCTCCGGGCTACCTGATTTCAGCAGGTCATACGTTCTTGACAGAACAGGTCCATTATTCATGGATACGGCACGATCACCAGTCATGGAGTCGCCGTAAGTGATCATGTATTCTCTGTCAGCAAGATACAGCAACTTCATGAGCTTGATGTATGCCATGCGTCCACCACGTTTAAGCAGCAGATAGCCAGCCATTTGCGCAGTTTTGCTTTCGCTATACATACTCAACCTCCAGAGTAAACAAGGTGTTTACCGTGTAGCAAGCTTACTCAAATTTGATGAGTTAAGCAAAGTGAATAGATATAAAAAGAAGCGAACACATAGAACATCTAACCAAACTAAGAAGCGAATGCCTGCGCCAGCAACCTCTAACCAAACTAAGAAGCGAATGCCTGCGCCAGCAACCTCAGTAACCCTTGGCCTTAGCTATCACGTACTGTACGTGCGTCTCGATTTCTCACAGCACTTGCTGACGCCAGCTATGTAGCAGAACATAGTCGTTAACTCCGCCGCGGCGCCGGCACCCTTATGCCCGTCGGCATCCATCTTGTTCAGCATATCCATCAGCATGGAGTGCTCAACAAGACCGTTAACTCCCTCGGGGCTGTGGATGTGCTCACGGTAGTTTGTCTTCAGAGGGTAGTGATAGGTCTGCTTCTCTTCCGACTTTATGGTCTCTAGGGTGGCCGGCATCAAACTGGCTACTACCTTCTGCGTTATATCCGCCGGCGAGAGCTCCTCGCTAACGTATCGCCCGGTGCAGAGGATTTGCATAAGCAATGTGCCAACTGCATCACGTTGCCTTACTTACCGGGTGAGAAACTCTCTTGTCAACAGGTGGCTTTTTCCCACCAAAATTACCGGTGTTTGCGGCCTTTCTTTCGTCAAGCCACTGTTCGACTTCATCTCCATCCCAGGCACAGCGTCCGTCGGTAATATAAAAGCGTTTTGGGAACTGACCTTTGTGTTCAAGGCGGTCGATAGTACTCATCGATAACGGCACCACCAGCAACAACTCTTTCCTACCAAAAGCTTTTTTCATTAATTAATTCAACTATATGTATTAAAAATGGTGGTGTTTTTAGCAAGTGGCGCATCAGAAATGCAGAGGATTACTCCTGGTTATGTACCGATGTAGATTCAATCGTCCAGATATCATCCACTTGTTGTCTAATGATCAAGGAGTGGCGTAAGAGAATCAGTGATTAGCGGCAGAACGTATGATTTTGGCGTTTGAAACATCGCAAATGTTGGTTCACTCAGCTAAATGTTGGTTCAAAATCTGGAAGTGTTGGTTCGGTTTTTTGATAAATATCCAAATAAAACAATGGACTTTACGTTTTGAGGCAACTGAACCAACCGAACCAACACATTTTGCATGTATATAGATAAATTTTTCCGCACATAAATTTGGGCGCGATTTTGTACCGGTGGGTGTTACCAACATGTGAGAAGGTACCCTGAGCCCAAAATTGCACGATAAATAGTCAATTCTCATCCACAGAAAAATATATGGGGGTACATTTGGGGGTATGTAAGATTTTTATAACCAGAATAGTTAAATAAAATCAGTTCATTATGTGTTTATATCGAATCCTGTAGGGGCCATTTTGAATCAAAGCGTTATACCAATCTTCATCCAGACTATTTTCCTCTCTGTGTCGTCTTTGTGTCGCTGGCGGCAAAAATGGCGTCATTGTCATGGAGCTAGCGTCTCACACGTTACTATCCTGGATAGCGATTTTCCGTAATCTGGTCGCCTTATTGATTAATTTCATTTTCTGAAAAATATTTCCTCCTGCAATAAATGTTTGCAGGCAAATAATAAACAGGCTAACACTCTTCATAACTTTAATTTATGCTACCGGGGCTAGGTATCGCATTTTAAGCTGGCGCGAATGACAGTTGCTAAAGATCAATATTCAATGCTTTTTGAAAGCATACCCTCGATGTTCATCTTCGACCTGGAAAGATCCAAATGAACATCAAATTCGTCACCATCTCCGTATTCGCTGTTGTGTTTGTCTTTGCATCAGATATTTCTATCGCCAAATCGAATTCCTTAAGCGATGATCAGGTCAGGCAAAGAATTATTGATGACTCTGTCGCATCCTACCCGGGCACCTGTGCCTGTCCCTTCAATACCGCGCGGAACGGCAGCTCGTGCGGTGGCCGCAGTGCCTGGAGCAAAGCGGGTGGGTATTCACCCATTTGCTACAAGAAAGAGGTAACAAAGGAGATGGTGAAGGCGTGGCGACAAGAGAATCAATGATAACAATTAATATCTGCGCCAGGTGATTACTTCCACTGGAATAGTCGTTTAAATAATATTAAATGATTATTTCGAATACGGCAGGCCATTTTCAGTGAGCACTGTTTCCGTTAGAGGGGGGAGAGGCCACGGCGTATATTCTTTAACCTTGTGATATTTGACCCGAGCTAATCTATTTCCCCTCTCTGACAGTTTAAGTGCCCCGTATCCTGTTACGCAGAGCACGGGGTTACTTACACATAAGACACTTACTCTTCTCACGACAAAACCGGTTTGGCGTGTTGTGTATGGAGACAGTCCCCATCACCGCAATCTGATAACAAAAAGTTTAATTTTTTTCCCCGCCGCGCTGACTATAGTTAGGGCACTTTCACTTGCCCAAAAGGTCACGATTATGAAATTAGTTATCGCCTCCGTAATTTCCCTGCTCAGCTTCAGCGCGCTGGCGGCGCCAGAGGGCACGCTCAGCGTACACATTCTTAATCAGCAAACCGGGCTCCCTTCGCCGGGGGTGCAGATTGAGCTGGATAAGCAGCAAGGGGAGAGCTGGCAGCATATCGCCACCGGCAAAACGGATGCCGATGGGCGGATTAAATCGCTCTATCCGCAGGCGGAAAATATGGAGCCGGGGGTGTATAAAGTGACGTTTAAAACTGGTGACTATTTTAAAAGCCAAAACATGAATACGTTCTTCCCGGTGGTTCCGGTTATTTTCAATGTCACAAAGCAAAATCAAAAACTGCATATCCCGCTGCTGCTCAGTCAGTACGGATACTCTACCTACCGCGGCAGCTGATAACTCAAGCCGTTATCCAGCCAACGCCTGCGCGTCTCCCGCAGGCGTCACCCTTTCCCCGCACAACGACGCCCACGCCTAACGCTTGGTCTCTTTCTCTTTAAAATGGTTAACGGCTTCGTCGTACATCGCCAGCAGGCCGGAAATATCGCCTTCATATTGCGGCACGCGCTGGGCGCGAACGAGCTCAATTATCAGCGCATAGGCTGCTTCTTCCGGGGCCGCATGTGGGTTGATCAGTCCAGACATATCACCTCCTTAACAGTGGGCCTTTAGCCTACCCCTCGCCGGGAAACCGCAACAGCCTGATATGCGACCAGTACTTCTTGTATGACTCTGCTGAAACTTCAGAGGCGAAGACCACGGCGGAAATCCATTGAATGAGGCGTTATCCAGGCCACTGGCGTGGCGGTTAGCGCTGCGTCTATACCGGCAGCAGGCTCATCATCAGCCAGGCGATAGCGATGCAGATGAGGGTCATCGACAGCACAAAATTCATGGTAGCTCCTCTTCACCCTTTCTTTACTCAGCGTAAATTTTGACAGCGCTGATCGCCTTTATCCTTGGCGATTTGTGCCGCTATCCAGCGGTGGGGTGGGGAAAGACGGCCTGTTTCCCCGGGAAGGCCAGCAAAATATCCTCTTTGTCAGCGTTATAGTGATGACATCAATGAATAAGCTGCATCACATTGGTTATGTTGGTCTTTCCGCCTGAAGAATGACTTCAGGTCGCTGATAAGCTGCTGGGGGAACTGACAGGATGAGCACCACACCGTTAACGCTTTCTATTGCCGGGCAACCGACGCCCATCACCCTGCCGCAGGTGCCGGGAAGCCGGGGCCATGTGGGGGTCGACATACGCGAGCTGAATCAGTCCGGATTCTGCAGCTACGACCCCGGCTTCGCTAACACCGCCGGATGCCAGTCGGCGATCTCGTGGATCGATACGGAAAACAGCGTGCTGCTGCACCGCGGCTATCCGGTGGACCAGCTGGCCCGCCAGTGTGATTTTCTCGAGGTGGCGTACATTATGCTGCGGGGCGACGCGCCGGATGAGGCCAGCTATCAAACGTTTCGCGAAACCATCACCCGCCATACCCTGGTGCATGAGCAGATAGCCCGCATGTGCAGCGGCTTTCGTCGCGATTCGCACCCGATGGCGCTGATGTGCGCCCTGGTGGGGGCGCTGGCGGCGTTCTATCATGATGTCCTGGATGTGGAAAATCCGGAGCACCGGGCGCTGGCCGCCACGCGGCTGCTGTCGAAAATGCCCACTATCGCCGCCATGAGCTACAAGTACACCATTGAACAACCCGCCGCGTATCCGCGCAACGATCTCTCCTATGCCGGCAATTTCCTGCAGATGCTGTTTGCTATCCCGGCCGAGAAATACGTCCTCAATCCGGTCATCGAACAGGCGATGAACCAGATCCTGGTCCTGCATGCCGATCACGGGCAGTGCGCCTCCACCACCACGGTGCGCGCGGCGGGCTCCTCCGGGGCGAACTTATTCGCCTGCGTCGCCGCCGGGCTAGCGTCGCTGTGGGGACCGATGCACGGCGGCGCCAATGAGTCGAGCATGCGGATGCTGGAAGAGATTGAAAGCGTCGATCAGGTTCCGGCGTTTCTGCGTCAGGCAAAACGCGACCCGCAGGCATTTCGCCGCCTCGGTTTTGGCAACTCACGCTACCGCCACCGCGACCCGCGCGCCGATATCCTGCGTGAAACCAGCCATCGGGTACTGGCGGAGGTAGGAATGTCCGACCGTCTGCTGCAGGTGGCGATGGCCCTTGAGGACGTGGCGCTGACCGACCCCTACTTTGTGGAAAATGGCCTGTCGCCGAGCGTGGATTTTTATACCGCGGTGATCCTCAAGGCGATGAATCTGCCTTCGTCGATGTTTGCGGTGGTCACCGCCGTCGGACGGACGGTCGGCTGGGTGGCGCACTGGAACGAGATGCACCAGGCGCCGCTGACCATCTACCGGCCACGGCAGATTTATGTTGGCGAGGACTATCGGGATTACGTCTCACGGCGCGGCGAGCCGCCGAGCGGCTCGCGTTGACAGCGGGCGAGGCGAACGCCAGCGCGACCTTCGTGGTGACCTATAACTGATCGGCCTGACGGCGCGGCGCCGTCAGGCATGCGCCAGTAAAGGAAACATCAACTTCCTGTCTTTAAAAAGGTTTTCCTTGTGGTCATAGACAAAGAGGATATCTTCTCCCTCAATCTTCTCGTACTCGCCGAGCCGGTCTTCATGGGGGGTAAAACCGAGGATGGCCTGGTAAACATGGTCATCGGCCAGCTCGTTGACCAGCGTCGACAGGCTTTTGCCCGTGTCGCAGAACAGGTCAAAGCAGATCAGCACCGGGCCGTTTTGCATGGCGATGACCACCGCCTCATTTTTTGCCGAATAGTAAACGAAATGCTTCATAAAGGCGGAGCAGTAAAACATCAGCAGGCCAAAGTTGTGCTCCACCCGCAGCGGTGAGAACGGGTTGGATTTTTCATAGTAATGGCGGAGCAGGGCGACATCGTCCGCGCGGTCCATATCCAGTTTGCGAAAATCACCGGCGCGCGGAGAGACCGGCATAATATATTGATGCTCTTCGCTGCGGGTGAAACCAAATTTGGGGTAAAAATCCACCGTGGTGGGATTGGCAAATAAAAAGAAGGCGTCTGCCTCCTGCTGCCAGTCCTGCAGGATGTGATGGATAAGCTGACCGGCTAATCCCTTATTACGGTGGTCCGGTTCGGTCATCACGGTGCCAATCTGAATATAACGCCGGGGTTCGCCCTGCCAGCGCAGATCGATGATGTTGGCCGAGGCGTTAGCGATAATTTTATTTCGTTCGACAAAGGCGTAGGGGATATAGGAGTCAGTCCAGTAACCTTGTTGATACCACTCTTCAAAAGACAGGTCGAAAGTCTTAACGGCAAGGTCAATGAAGCTTTTTCTTAATGTGTTATTTTCTCTGACTTGCTTCACTAATTGATAATTCATTGTCATAGTTCCTTCTCACTATGGCTTCTGAAAGCGACGACGTCGGCAAAGGCACTTGCGTCGAATGAGCGCTGTAAACGTAGCATATCTGGGAAAAGGATCCGCATTGGTGATGCTTAACCTTTGCCCGAGTCACAAATAACCGCATGCTGGCCATGTTAGACCGGGCGAAACGGCCTGTTTGCGTTGACTATCGCCATAATAAAGCGTGAGTAAAAAAGGCTTTGGGCGAGAGGCTGAGGATAAGGCACTGGCGATTTTATCGGCAATCGGCCGCGTCGTAGAGGTTAGGTTTATTTATTTATGCACAAATCAGGAAATTTTACGCTAAGTGTCTAATACGAGAGTAACCCCAGCGCAAGGGCTGAAATTATCATGGAATCGGCTTATAATAACGCGCTTTGTGACTGAGTATTACCGCACGAATTGGAAAAATATAACCTGCAGGATCCGCTACTTTATTTCGCGGTTTTTGCTCAGCTATTATTGAGTGAATTAACAGGATTACTATGTCAAATTTACCCAAATTTTCCCGCGCGCTATTGCACCCGCGTTACTGGCTATTATGGCTGGGAATTGGCTTGTTATGGCTGCTGGTGCAATTACCGTATCCGGTGATCTACCGACTGGGCACGGCGCTCGGGCGGCTGGCAATGCGGGTGATGAAAAGTCGCGCGCGGATTGCCAGACGTAATCTGGAACTCTGTTTTCCCGCGATGAGCGTCGCCGAGCGTGAGGCGCTGCTGGTGAAAAACTTTGAATCGCTGGGCATGGGGCTGATGGAGACCGGCATGGCCTGGTTCTGGCCGACGCACCGGGTGGCGCGCTGGACCGAGACCAGCGGCGTGAACGAGGTGGTCGACCTCCTCGAACAAAAGCAGGGCATCTTACTGATCGGCATTCATTTTCTCACCCTCGAGATGGGGGCGCGGATGTATGGCATGTTTACCCCGGGCATCGGCGTCTACCGGCCCAATGATAACCCGCTGATTGACTGGCTGCAGACCTGGGGACGCTTGCGCTCGAACAAGACCATGCTGGATCGAAAAAATCTGAAAGGGATGGTCAGGGCGCTGAAAGAGGGGGAGATCCTCTGGTACGCGCCGGATCATGATTACGGCCCGGCCAGCAGCGTTTTTGCGCCGCTGTTTGCCGTCGAGCAGGCGGCGACCACCACCGGCACCTGGATGCTGGCGAAAATGTCCGGGGCGACGATTGTGCCGTTTGTTCCCCGACGCAAGCCCAACGGTAGGGGATATGAATTGATCTCCCTGACGCCGGAGCGCACGCCGCCGCTGGCAAGCGCCGAGGTGACGGCGGCGTGGATGAACCAGATTATCGAACAGTGCATCCTGATGGCGCCCGAGCAATATATGTGGCTGCACCGGCGTTTTAAGACCCGCCCGGAAGGGGTGCCGCCGCGTTACTAAACGCTGCGGCCAAAAAATCAGCGCATCGGTAGCACGCTTAGTAAATCGCCGTCTATACTGAAAGGGCCTGACTGAAGGCCTATTCCAAGGAGATTTTAGGATGAAAAAAGTGATAGTCGCGTTAGCCCTTTCAGCCGTTGCATTTGGCGCCTCCGCCGCGCAGTTGATCACCAAAGAAGAAGTGAAACACTTCAAACTGACCAAGGTCGGACCGATCTCGGTGGGGCCGTCCGGCGGTGAGTTCTCTTCGCCCTCCGATCTGCACGATCAGCTCTCTAAGCTGGCCGATGAGAAAGGCGGAAAGTACTACGTGATTACTGCTGCGCGTGAGCATGGCCCTAACTTTGAAGCCACAGCGGAAGTGTATAAATAATCGATTGTGCCGCTGCCGTAACGGCACGCCACTGACTGAGCCTGGAGCGCGTTACGCCTCCGGGCTT
Organism: Klebsiella sp. JN_Kp127; assembly: GCF_040062505.1. Lineage (NCBI taxonomy): Bacteria > Pseudomonadati > Pseudomonadota > Gammaproteobacteria > Enterobacterales > Enterobacteriaceae > Klebsiella > Klebsiella sp. JN_Kp127. The sequence goes on along the minus strand of NZ_JBEAHS010000054.1, from coordinate 118,127 downwards.
ATTTTTTTTCCGCCGCCCGCGCTCCACCGGCTAAGCGACAGCGAAAACGCATTTTTATCGCTATATATAGTTTTGATGATCACGATGTTAATGAAATATTGCTTTTTATTGTCGCTAAAAGGCGAATTCCAGCCTAATGCCTGAGGGAGTGACCCCTGGCAAAAATAGGTAGGACAAATGTGTTATCATCGCGCCTTTCCCTTTTTGTCTGGGGCTTTCTTGTATGCTACAACCTGTTGTTCGCGTCGGTGAATGGCTCGTAACCCCCTCTGTAAACCAAATCAGCAGGAAGGGGCGCCAGCTTACCCTTGAACCGCGTTTAATCGACCTCCTGGTCTTTTTTGCTCGCCATCCGGGGGAAGTGCTTAGCCGGGACGAGCTTATCGAAAACGTCTGGACCCGGAACGTTGTGACCAGCCACGTCGTCACGCAGAGTATTTCCGAACTGCGCAAGTCGCTCAAAGACGGCGACGACGTTAGCCTTGAGTACATCGCGACGGTACCCAAACGGGGGTATAAGCTCACGGTGCCGGTGATCTGGTGCACCGAAGAGGGGGAGGAACTCGCCCCGCAGATGGAGGCGCTGACGCCTTCGCCATCGGTCGCCGCTCCCGCGCCGCCGGCTGCCGGTGCGCCGCCGGACGCGCCCGTCTCCACCGCCGATCCCGCCGCGCCAGCTCCCGCGCCGACAGGTGCCAGCGCGCCGTCAGTGCGTAAACGGCTCACCACCGCCCTGGTGTGGGGGCTGTTTCTGCTGGCGCTGGGCACCTGCGTGGCGCTGGTGGCGCTGTCGAGCATGGAATCGCGGCCGCCGGTCAACAAGGCGCGCCTGCTACTCAACCCGCGCGATATCGATATCCACCTGGTCAATGGTAACTCCTGCACCAACTGGTCTTCGCAGCACTCCTACGCGGTCGGCCTGGCCAGCCTGATCACCACCTCGCTGAACACCTTCTCGACCTTTATGGTGCATGACAAAACAGACTACAACATCAATGAGCCGAGCAGTTCCGGTAAAACGCTGACCATTGAATTCGTCAATCAGCGCCACTACCGGGCGCAGCAATGCTTTATGTCGGTCCAGCTGGTGGATAACGCCGACAGCTCGACGATGCTCGATAAGCGCTACTTTGTGACCAATGACAACCAGCTCACCATCCAGAACGATCTGATGAACAGTCTGTCGGACGCGCTGGCGCAGCCGTGGCCGGCGCGAATGCAGGCGATGCTCAGGCAATATCAGCCCTCGCAAAGCGTGGCGTTAACCTATTTCTACCAGTCGCATCAGCTGTTAATGAAGGGCGATGTTGACTCATTAAGCAAGGCCAGCAGCCTGCTGGATGATGTGATTAAGCGGGCGCCTGATTTTATTTACGCGTATGCCGAAAAAACGCTGGTGGATGTATTACGCCATTCGCAACAGCCGCTGGATGATAAACAGCTGGCAGCCCTTTACAGCGAAGTTGAGCGGGTAGGGGAGATGCCGGGTATAAAAGATATGGCGATTTATTATCAAATAAACGCAGTGGATTTGCTGGGGAAGGGAAAAGTTGACGAAGCGAACACAGCAATTAACCACGCGATCGATTTAGAGATGTCGTGGCTGAATTATGTGCTGTTAGGCAAAGTCTATGAGATGAAAGGTGAGAACCGGCTGGCAGCGGATTCTTACATTACGGCGTTTAATTTACGACCCGGTGGAGACACGTTGTACTGGATTGAAAACGGAGTTTTCCAGACGTCGGTCAACCGGGTTGTTCCGTATCTCGATAATTTCCTCTCTTCAGAATAAGTAAACCCTCATCATGCGAAAGGTTTTTGGCATGATGAGGTTAAATTTATGTTTCTCATGAAGCCTCCTGTTGTTATTTATATTTAGCATTCAGGAGGCTTTGAATAACAGTTCAGTAACACATCACATCTCATCTAAGTTCATGTAAAACAACAATGTTTATCTTTTTCTGACACCCTGTTGTCATGTTTATATGTTAAGCGAAAAAGGTCAAAATATCATTTGTCTGATGTTTGTTGTTATTTCACTTTATCTTTAGGACTTATCTCGTACAAATCAGTAATCTTGTTGGCAGTTGGTCGGGTCAATTAATGGTTCTGTATCATGATCTGTACCTCCCAAATAAACTTAGGAGAAAAACAACCATGAGTTCTGCCAAGAAGATCGGGCTATTTGCCTGTACCGGTGTCGTCGCCGGTAATATGATGGGGAGCGGTATTGCATTATTACCTGCGAACCTGGCCAGCATCGGTGGTATTGCCATTTGGGGCTGGGTAATTTCAATTATTGGTGCGATGTCTCTGGCTTATGTTTATGCCCGACTGGCCACTAAAAACCCGCAGCAGGGTGGTCCCATTGCTTACGCAGGGGAAATATCTCCGGCATTCGGTTTCCAGACCGGTGTACTTTATTATCACGCAAACTGGATTGGTAACCTGGCTATCGGGATTACCGCAGTTTCTTATCTGTCTACGTTCTTCCCTATTTTAAATAACCCGGTGCCAGCAGGGATTGCCTGTATTGCCATCGTGTGGATCTTTACTTTCGTTAATATGCTCGGCGGGACCTGGGTCAGCCGTCTGACCACCATTGGTCTGGTGCTGGTGCTTATTCCGGTAGTCATGACCGCGGTCGTCGGCTGGCACTGGTTTGATGTCGCTACCTATCAGGCGAACTGGAACACCTCCAGCACCACCGATAGCCACGCGGTCATCAAAAGTATCCTGCTCTGCCTGTGGGCCTTCGTTGGCGTAGAATCCGCCGCCGTGAGTACCGGGATGGTGAAAAACCCGAAACGTACCGTGCCGCTGGCCACCATGCTGGGTACCGCGATGGCCGGTATCGTCTACATCGCCGCGACTCAGGTTATCGCCGGTATGTATCCTGCTTCTCAGATGGCAGCGTCCGGTGCGCCGTTCGCGATTAGCGCCTCCACCATCCTCGGCGGCTGGGCTGCGCCGATGGTATCCGCTTTCACCGCCTTCGCCTGCCTGACTTCTCTGGGCTCGTGGATGATGCTGGTTGGCCAGGCGGGTGTGCGTGCCGCCAACGATGGCAACTTCCCGAAAGTGTATGGCGAAGTCGATAGCAACGGTATCCCGAAAAAAGGCCTGCTGCTGGCCGCGGTGAAAATGACCGCGCTGATGGTGCTGATTACCCTGATGAACTCCGCCGGTGGTAAAGCCTCTGACCTGTTCGGCGAACTGACCGGTATCGCGGTACTGCTGACCATGCTGCCTTACTTCTACTCCTGTGTTGACCTGATTCGTTTCGAAGGCATCAACATCCGTAACTTCGTCAGCCTGATTTGTTCGGTACTGGGTTGCGTGTTCTGCTTCATCGCGCTGATGGGCGCAAGCTCCTTCGAACTGGCCGGCACCTTTATCGTTAGCCTGATTATCCTGATGTTCTACGGTCGCAAAATGCACCAGCGCCAGAGCAACGCATCGGATAGCAACAGCCCCGCTAACGCGCACTAATCAGTAACCCTTTTTCCTGAGGCTCCTTCCATCACCTGTCATAGCGCGACGGGAGGGGCTTTCTACATCTGGAGATTTGACTATGAACGTTATTGCAATCATGAATCACATGGGGGTTTACTTCAAAGAAGAACCCATCCGTGAACTGCATCGTGCTCTCGAACGCCTGGACTTCCGCATTGTCTACCCGAACGACCGTGACGACTTATTAAAACTGATCGAAAACAACTCTCGTCTGTGCGGCGTGATCTTCGACTGGGATAAATACAATCTCGAGCTGTGCGAAGAAATCAGCAAAATGAACGAGTACATGCCGCTGTATGCGTTCGCTAACACCTACTCCACGCTGGACGTTAGCCTGAACGATCTGCGCATGCAGGTTCGCTTCTTCGAATATGCGCTGGGCGCTGCGGAAGATATCGCGAACAAAATCAAACAGAACACTGACGAATACATCGACACCATTCTGCCGCCGCTGACCAAAGCGCTGTTCAAATATGTGCGTGAAGGCAAATACACCTTCTGTACCCCGGGCCACATGGGCGGTACCGCCTTCCAGAAAAGCCCGGTAGGCAGCATCTTCTACGATTTCTTTGGCTCCAACACCATGAAATCCGATATCTCGATTTCAGTTTCTGAGCTCGGTTCCCTGCTGGACCACAGCGGCCCGCACAAAGAAGCGGAAGAGTATATCGCTCGCGTATTTAACGCCGAACGCAGCTACATGGTGACCAACGGCACCTCGACCGCCAACAAAATCGTCGGTATGTACTCCGCGCCGGCCGGCAGCACCGTGCTGATTGACCGTAACTGCCACAAATCGCTGACCCATCTGATGATGATGAGCGACATTACGCCGATCTACTTCCGTCCGACCCGTAACGCCTACGGCATCCTCGGCGGTATCCCGCAGAGCGAATTCCAGCACGCGACTATCGCCAAGCGTGTGAAAGAGACGCCGAACGCGACCTGGCCGGTACACGCCGTTATCACCAACTCGACTTACGATGGTCTGCTGTACAACACTGACTTCATCAAGAAAACCCTGGATGTGAAATCCATCCACTTTGACTCCGCATGGGTGCCTTACACCAACTTCTCGCCGATCTATGAAGGCAAATGCGGGATGAGCGGCGGCCGCGTCGAAGGGAAAGTGATTTACGAAACCCAGTCCACGCACAAACTGCTGGCGGCGTTCTCTCAGGCATCGATGATCCACGTGAAAGGCGATGTTAACGAAGAGACCTTTAACGAAGCCTACATGATGCACACCACCACCTCCCCGCACTACGGGATCGTGGCGTCCACCGAAACCGCGGCGGCGATGATGAAAGGCAACGCCGGTAAGCGCCTGATCGACGGCTCTATCGAACGCTCCATCAAGTTCCGTAAAGAGATCAAACGTCTGAAAGGTGAGTCTGACGGCTGGTTCTTCGACGTATGGCAGCCGGAACATATCGACGGTCCTGAATGCTGGCCGCTGCGCTCCGACAGCGCATGGCACGGTTTCAAAAACATCGACAACGAGCACATGTATCTCGACCCGATCAAAGTCACTCTGCTGACCCCGGGGATGAAGAAAGACGGCACCATGGATGAGTTCGGTATTCCGGCCAGCATCGTGGCGAAGTATCTCGACGAACACGGCATCGTGGTGGAGAAAACCGGTCCGTACAACCTGCTGTTCCTGTTCAGCATCGGTATCGACAAAACCAAAGCGCTGAGCCTGCTGCGTGCGCTGACCGACTTCAAACGCGCGTTCGACCTGAACCTGCGGGTGAAAAACATGCTGCCGTCGCTGTACCGTGAAGATCCTGAATTCTATGAAAACATGCGTATTCAGGACCTGGCGCAGAACATTCACAAACTGGTTGAGCATCACAACCTGCCGGACCTGATGTTCCGCGCGTTTGAAGTGCTGCCATCCATGGTGATGACCCCGTATGCCGCGTTCCAGAAAGAGCTGCACGGTCAGACGGAAGAAGTGTACCTCGAAGAGATGGTCGGCCGCGTCAACGCCAACATGATCCTGCCGTATCCTCCGGGAGTGCCGCTGGTGATGCCGGGTGAAATGATCACCGAAGAGAGCCGTCCGGTGCTGGAGTTCCTGCAGATGCTGTGCGAAATCGGCGCCCACTATCCGGGCTTCGAAACCGATATCCACGGCGCCTATCGTCAGGCGGATGGTCGTTACACCGTTAAAGTGCTGAAAGAAGAGAATAACAAGTAATAGACGCACATCAGGGAAGTGGCTTGCCACTTCCCTTTTTCACGCTGCAAGGAGAACACATGAAAACACCCTCACAGCCGCGCGCGATTTACTACATCGTTGCGATCCAGATCTGGGAGTACTTCAGCTTTTACGGCATGCGCGCCTTACTCATCCTCTACCTCACCCACCAGCTTGGCTTCGACGACAGCCACGCCATCAGCCTGTTCAGCGCTTACGCCTCTCTGGTTTACGTTACCCCTATTCTTGGCGGCTGGCTTGCCGACCGCCTGCTCGGCAACCGCACGGCGGTGATTGCCGGGGCGCTGTTGATGACCCTCGGCCACGTGGTGCTGGGCGTTGAGTCGACCTCCACATGGAGCCTGTACGTCGCGCTGGCGATCATTATCTGCGGCTACGGCCTGTTCAAATCCAATATCAGCTGCCTGCTTGGCGAACTTTACGCCCACGACGATCCGCGTCGCGACGGCGGCTTCTCGCTGCTGTACGCCGCCGGCAACGTCGGCTCCATCGCCGCGCCCATCGCCTGCGGGCTGGCGGCCCAGTGGTACGGCTGGCATATCGGCTTCGCCCTGGCGGGGATCGGGATGTTCATCGGCCTGATGATTTTCTTAAGCGGCAGCCGCCACTTCCGGCATACCCGCGGCGTCGATAAACCGGCGCTGCGGGCGGTGAAATTCGTGCTGCCGACCTGGGGCTGGCTGCTGGTGATGCTCTGCCTGGCGCCGGTGTTCTTCACGCTGCTGCTGCAAAACAACTGGTCCGGCTATCTGCTGGCGGTCGTCTGCCTGTTCGCCGCCCAGATGGTGGCGCGGATCATGATCAAAGCCCCGGAGCATCGTCGCGCGCTGTGGCAGATCGTCCTGCTGATGCTTGCCGGGACGCTGTTTTGGGTGCTGGCGCAGCAGGGGGGAAGCTCGATTAGCCTGTTTATCGATCACTTTGTTAACCGCCGCCTGCTGAACTGGGACGTGCCGACGGCGCTGTTCCAGTCGGTTAACGCGGTGGCGGTGATGGCGGCCGGCGTGGCGCTGGCGTGGCTGATGCGCCCGGAAGGCAGCGCGCGTTCGGTGCTGCGCGTCTGGTTGAAATTCGCTTTTGGCCTGCTGCTGATGGGCGGCGGCTTTATGCTGCTGGCGCTCAACGCCCGCCACGGCGCCGCTGAGGGGCAGGCCTCGATGGGCATGATGGTCGCCGGACTGGCGATGATGGGCTTTGCCGAACTGTTTATCGACCCGGTCGCGATGGCGCAAATCACCCGCCTGAACATGCCCGGCGTCACCGGGGTATTGACCGGTATTTATATGCTGGCCACCGGCGCGGTGGCCAACTGGCTGGCCGGCGTGGTCGCCCAGCAGACCACCGAATCGCAAATCAGCGATACGGCGATTGCCGCCTATCAGCATTTCTTCTCGCAGATGGGGGAATGGACCCTCGGCTGCGTGGCGGTGATGGTGGTTATCGCCTTTGCCGCAGCCTGTAGCGTCGGCAAACGCCGCGCGGCGGCTGGCGAGCTTCCCGGCGGCGGCGCCTAGCCCCGTCTGGCGACAGGTCCGGCTTACCGGGCTACAAAATCGTGCTGCCTGGTAGCCCGGCTAAGGCGTTTACGCCGCGAGCCGGGGATCGGTAACCCCAACAGTGGAGCGACAAGCCGCTCCTTGCACCGTTTACTGAACAGGAGGAGGATATTCTGGCAGGCGCGGAAGCCAACGATAAAAAATACCGTTAGTGAAGGCATAGCTGAGTGAGATCAGCTTGAAGAGAAGCCAGATTCGTTACTCTTGTTCTTCGGTGTGAAGCCGGAGACAGGCCGCGCGGAAGGGTGACCTGGTTCAATTTATCGAAGCTAGTTTGAAAGCAAGGTTATGAGGAACCCATATGTCTGAACAACAAGCACAAGGTGCCGATGAGGCCATTGACCTTAATAATGAACTGAAAACTCGTCGCGAAAAACTGGCTGCGCTGCGTGAGCAGGGCGTAGCTTTCCCCAACGATTTCCGTCGCGATCATACCTCTGACCAATTGCACGCTGAATTCGATGCGAAGGATAACGATGAACTCGCTTCCCTGAACGTTGAAGTTGCGGTGGCCGGCCGGATGATGACCCGCCGCGTGATGGGCAAAGCCTCCTTCGTCACCCTCCAGGACGTCGGCGGCCGTATCCAGTTGTACGTGGCCCGCGATGACCTGCCGGAAGGCGTCTACAACGAACAGTTTAAGAAATGGGACCTTGGCGACATCATCGCCGCCCGCGGCAAGCTGTTCAAAACGCAAACCGGCGAACTCTCCATCCACTGCACCGAGCTGCGCCTGCTGACCAAAGCCCTGCGCCCGCTGCCGGATAAATTCCACGGCCTGCAGGATCAGGAAGTCCGCTATCGCCAGCGCTATCTGGATCTGATCGCTAACGAAGAGTCGCGCCATACGTTCCGCATCCGCTCGCAGATCCTCGCGACCATGCGTCAGTTCATGGTAGCCCGCGGCTTTATGGAAGTGGAAACCCCGATGATGCAGGTGATCCCCGGCGGCGCTTCCGCCCGTCCGTTTATCACGCATCACAACGCGCTGGATCTCGATATGTACCTGCGCATCGCGCCGGAACTGTATCTGAAACGTCTGGTGGTCGGCGGCTTCGAACGCGTGTTTGAAATCAACCGTAACTTCCGCAACGAAGGGATCTCGGTGCGTCATAACCCAGAGTTCACCATGATGGAACTGTACATGGCGTACGCGGACTACAAAGACCTGATCGAGCTGACCGAGTCGCTGTTCCGCACCCTGGCGCAGACGGTGCTGGGCAAAACCGAGGTGCCGTATGGCGACCAGGTGTTTGACTTCGGCAAGCCGTTTGAAAAACTGACCATGCGCGAGGCGATCAAAAAACATCGTCCGGAAACCAACATGGCGGATCTGGATAACTTCGACGCGGCGAAAGCGCTGGCGGAATCTCTCGGTATTCAGGTAGAGAAAAGCTGGGGTCTGGGGCGCATCGTCACCGAAATCTTCGACGAAGTGGCGGAAGCGCACCTCATCCAGCCGACCTTCATCACCGAATACCCGGCGGAAGTCTCCCCGCTGGCGCGCCGTAACGACGTCAACCCGGAAATCACCGACCGCTTCGAGTTCTTCATCGGCGGCCGCGAAATCGGTAACGGTTTCAGCGAGCTGAACGACGCCGAAGACCAGGCGCAGCGTTTCCAGGATCAGGTTAACGCCAAAGCGGCGGGCGATGACGAAGCGATGTTCTATGACGAAGACTACGTCACCGCGCTGGAGTACGGTTTGCCGCCGACCGCCGGTCTGGGCATCGGTATCGACCGGATGGTGATGCTGTTTACCAACAGCCACACCATCCGCGACGTGATCCTCTTCCCGGCGATGCGTCCGCAGAAGTAAACCGTTGCACTCCCTCCCGGCCTGCGCCGGGAGGTTCTTCATGCATTATCCCCATCCTGTCGGCAGGGCAATGTTATTACAGGACTTTTTGCAACGTGCCGCGCTGGCTGCCGTTTGCCCATACGCCGTTAAAGGCGTCGTTCAGCGTAAAGGCTGAGCTTTTCACCCGGAACGTCAATTTACCCTGGCTGGCTTTCGCCTCCTCGACCAGATGACCATGGGTTTTCACCGTTTTAGCGGTGACGGTAATCTCATCAATTTTATTGCCATAGTCAGTATAAACATACCAGGTGCCCACCCAGGGGCCGAAGCCGCTGCTGGCCTGCTGCGCGGCGGCGGCATTCTCGGCTTTGGTTTTATGAATATCGCAGGTGGTCCCGTCGGTCATCTGCGTGCAACCGGAGCGTTCAAGCTGTTCCCGGTATTTCGCGCTAATGGCGTGGGCCGGCGCGGCGGCGACCAGCGCCAGGGTGAGGGTGGTGAAAAGCCAGGTCTTATTCATCTTATTGTTTCTCATCGCGATAGCGGCGCGCATTGTCATAAAGGTTGATATACATTGGTGCATTCTCCAGGGGCGTCCGAATAAATATAACCGCAGCCATTCCTGATAAATAACGAGCAGAAAGGAGAAGGGTTATTTATTTGTAAAAACATCATTGCCCTGAGCTTATTTATCACCGTACCTTCCCGCTGCATGTCATATTATTGCAGAGAGAATGTTAAATAATTGATGTTTTAAAAGGGACTATTTGTCACTTACGCAAATAACAGCAGGCCAGGCCTGGGCGCAGGGCTAAAGCCCGCGCCGCTGCGGTGTTGAGATTTTTTCATATTGCTATCATCATATTTCGAATGAAAGGGATAACCTCTGAAGCGGGTTATTAAGCCAGTAATTTTTATCTGCAAAATAAGCCTGCGGCAAGCATTATTTCCATTTATTTTTCAGGGCTACTCACGCCAGCGGATATTTCGCCCGCGGCAATGATGGATTTCCATCATTTCTCCGTTTTCATCGCTGGTCGTCGCCTGCTTATAGTGACGGCACACCAGACGACTGGCTGAAAAGGAGATAAACATGGCGACAGAGCACCTGCAGTGGGGCATTAGCCCCCTGTGCTGGACCAACGATGTGCTGGAGGATTTAGGCGGCGATATCCCTCTCGACACGTGTCTGCGCGAGGCGCGGGAGGCGGGGTTTCAGGGAATTGAGTTAGGGCGGAAGTTTCCCCGCCAGGCGGAGACATTGGGGCCTCTGCTGGCGGCGGCTGACCTGCGCCTGGCGTCCGGCTGGTACAGCGGCTTGCTGGCCGACCGCAGCGTGGAAGCGGAGCTGGAGGCGGTGCGGGGCCACGCGCAGCTCCTGCAGCAGCTCGGCGCCAGGGTAATGGTCTATGGCGAATGCGGGCAACTGCCCGGTGAAACGCCGCTTGATGCGCCGATCTCGCTCTCGCCGCCGTTAAGCCGCGTCAGCCTGACGGCGTATTGCCATAAGCTAAATACCTTTGCCGACCTGCTGCTGCGGGACTACGGCCTTCGGCTGGCCTATCACCATCATCTGATGATGCTGGTGGAGCACGACGACGAGCTGGAGCGGTTTCTGTCCCAGACCCATGACAACGTCGGGCTGGCGTTTGATACCGGACACGCCTTCGTCGCCGGGGTCGATATCCCGCGCGTGCTGGAGAAATATGGCCACCGTATCCGCCATCTGCATCTGAAAGACGTCCGTCCGCAGGTGCTGGGGCGCCTGTATCGCGAAAACCTGAGCTTTAACGAGGCGGTGCGCGCCGGGCTGTTTACCATCCCTGGCGACGGCTGCATCGACTATGCGCCGATCCTCAACTTTGCCCGGGACAGCGACTACCGCGGCTGGCTGATTATCGAAGCCGAGCAGGACCCGGCAATGGCGCCGCCGTTTGCCACCGCCCGCCTCGCCTTCGCCTGGCTGGCGCACCACTTTTCGTCCCCGTCATCATCAGAGGAGCACGCATCATGAGCGCGCAGTTAAATATTGGTCTTATCGGCTCCGGTTTTATGGGCCAGGCGCACGCCGACGCTTACCGTCGCGCGGCCATGTTCTATCCCGATCTGCCGAAGCGCCCCTATCTTTACGCGCTGGCGGATCAGGATCAGGCTTTGGCTGAACGTCATGCGGTGAAGCTGGGGGCGGAGAAAGCTTACGGTGACTGGCGCGAACTGGTGAACGATCCGCTGGTGGACGTGGTGGATATTACCTCGCCGAACCATCTGCACTACACGATGGCGATGGCGGCGATCGCGGCGGGTAAACATGTCTATTGCGAGAAACCGCTGGCGGTTAACGAGCAGCAGGCGCAGGAGATGGCGCAGGCGGCCCGGCGCGCGGGGGTGAAGACCATGGTGGCCTTTAACAACATAAAAACCCCGGCGGCGCTGCTGGCAAAGCAGCTTATCGCCCGGGGCGATATTGGCGAACCGGTGCGCTTTCGCGGCACCTTTGATCAGGGGTTTTATAACGACCCGAACCTGCCCTGGTCCTGGCGCTGCTCGAAAACCCTCGGCGGCAGCGGGGCGCTTGGCGACCTCGGCGCCCATACCCTGTCCGTCGCCCAGTTTTTGATGGGCGGGATCCGTGAAGTGACCGCCAGCGCGCAAACCTGCCTGCGCCAGCGTCCGGTGCCACAGACCGATGCCGGGTATGCCAGCCGGGTCGCGGCCGATGCCGAGTGGCGGGAAGTGGAAAATGACGATCAGGTTCAGTGCCTGGTCAATTTCGACAGCGGCGCCGCGGGGGTGATTGAGGCCTCGCGCATCGCCGCCGGGCGCATCTTCGGCGTGTTCTGGGAGGTCTCCGGCACCGAAGGCACGCTGTATATGGACGGGGAGCGCTTTAACGAACTGCAGGTGTATCGCTTCCGGGATGACAAACACGACCGCGGCTTTAAAACGCTGTATGCCGGGAGCCAGATCCCGGCCTATGCCGGCTTCTTCGGCTTCGATTTTGGCGGCGGCGGGCTGGGCTATTTTGACGTCAAGGTGATGGAAGTGCATGACCTGGTGCAGGGGATTTGTGGGGACGACGACTGCTATCCCAGCTTTGAGTTTGGTTTACAGAATCAGCGCGTGCTGTCGGCGATTGAAGCCTCGATGGTCAGCCGTCGCTGGGTTAACGTGGTTAAGGATTAAGGAGCCGCTATGTTTCCCTCACAATTACCGACCCCGCGCCGCCCGGCGGCGCAGAGCATTCCCTCCCTGCGCTGGGGCATCATTGGTCCGGGCTGGATCGCCGAGCGCTTTGTGCACGCATTGAAAACCCAGAGCCGGCAGCAGGTGGTGGCCGTTGCCTCCCGCAGCCAGGCGAAGGCCGACCGGGTAGCCGCGGAATGGGGGATCCCCCAGGCTTACGGCCGGGTGGAGGAGATGCTGGCGCGTCCGGATATTGATGCGGTCTATATTGCGACGCCGCACAACCATCACTTTCCCGACGGCATGCAGGCGCTGAAGGCGGGCAAACACGTGCTGATAGAGAAGCCCTTCGCGCTCAACCTCGGCGAAGGAGGTGAACTGCAGGCCGAAGCCGCCCGCCAGGGGAAGCTGGCGCTGGAGGCGATGTGGTGCGATTACGCGCCGAAGTATGATGTGATCCGCCAGCTGCTGGAGGATGGGGTACTCGGCGACCTGCATACCCTGCTGGCCGATCACGGCGAGTATTTCACTACCGATCACCGCATCTTTAACGCCGACCTTGCCGGCGGGCCGATGATGGATCTCGGAAGCTATTTGACCTCGTTTGCGCTGATGGTGGGCGGCATGCCGCAGGAGATTGTCGCCCGCGGCCGCGCGACGGCGGAGGGGCTTAACGGCCAGACGTCAATGCTGTTCAGCTGGCGGAACGGGATGCAGGGGCTGTTAAACACGACGTTGTTCAGCAACACGCCGGGCGGGGCGGTGGTGGCCGGACGCCAGGCGACCCTGACGATCGACGGTCAGTTTTACGCCCCCGGCGGGTTCACGCTCGCCGCCAGCCAGGGCGGGCAGGCGCTGCGCTGGGAAGAGCCGCGCAATCGCTACGACCAGCTGTTCTGGCAGGCGGAGCATTTTGCCTGGTGCATCGGTCAGGGGCTGCGGGACTCGCCGCTGCGGCCGCTCAGTCAGGTGCTGCAGAATCTGCAGGTGATGGATGAGGTGCGGCGCCAGGTGGGCGCGGTGTTTAACGAAGAACGTTAAGGGGCCGGCCGGGCTTTGGTTTGCAGACAGCGCGCGCGTGCACGCCATTGCCCGGCACCGGGACGCGCACGGTGCCGGATATCTGCTGCCCGGCGGCGCGGCGCTTAAGCGGGCCTGGGAGGTCACTGCAACTATTTGATATGGATGGTTATCATGCCCGTAGGCCGGGCAAGGCATTGCCGCCGCCCGGCATAAAACGGCTCCGCATCGGCTGTTCTTGCCCGGCGGCGCGGCGCTTGCGCGGGCCTGGGATGTCACTGCAACTATTTGATATGGATGGTGATCATGCCCGTAGGCCGGGCAAGGCGTTGCCGCCGCCCGGCATAAAACGGCTCCGCGCCGGCTGTCCTTGCCCGCGGCGCGGCGCTTGCACGGGCCTGGGATATCACTGCAACTGTGTGATATGGATGGTTATCATGCCCGTAGGCCGGGCAAGGCGTCGCCGCCGCCCGGCATAAAGGCAGGTTCAGAGCCTGATAGCGGTTGCCACGCAACCACTCACCGACAGTCGTCGACGGCGACAAACTGGCCGCGCTGCAGAGACTGAACCGCCGCTTCGGCAATGGCCTGCGCCTGCAGGCCGTCCACCAGGCCGGGCAGGTCGGCCACGGTTTCACCATTCAGAGAGCGGATAAAGGCGTCGAGATGCTGGTAATAAGATCCTTGCACCCGGCTGAACCAGTCCGGCCACAGGCCTGGCTCAATGCGCTGATTGCCGCGCCACAGGGTAGGGCCCGCCGGCGACTGGCTGCCGGACTCCAGCGCGCCCTCTGCCCCCAGCAGGGTGATCCTTTCATCATACCCGTGGCCGGTGCGGCGGGTGTTGTCCAGCTGCGCCAGCGCGCCGCCGCGCATCTGCATCATCAGGATGGAGGTGTCGACATCGCCAAATTCGGCGATTTCCGGCAGGGCCAGCGCCGCGCCCATCGCCGCTACGGTATGCACTTCATCGCCGGTGAGAAAGCGCAGAAGATCGAAGAAATGGATCGCCTGATCGCGCATCTGACCGCCGGAGCTGCGCAGATAGTCGAGCGGCGGCATGCTGGAGGCGCGACAGACCATCTGCACCAGCTCGACCCTGCCGATCGCTCCCTGCTCCAGCTGGCGGCGCAACTGCTGATGGCTGCTGTCAAAGCGCCGGTTAAAGCCGACGGTGACCGGCACCTTAAGGGGAAGCACCCGCTCCACCACCTCGCGGGCGCGCGCCAGGGAAAGGTCGATCGGTTTTTCGCAATAGACCGCCTTGCCCGCCCGGGCGGCGGCTTCCAGCAGTTCGGCATGCGACGGGGTCGAGCTGGCGATCAGCACAGCGTCGATGGCGTCGCTACGGAGAGCCTCGCTCACCGTCACCGCCCGGGCGCCATAGCGGGCGGCCAGCGCCTGGGCGCGCTCCGGCGCGGCATCGGCCACCATCGTCAACTCGCTCCCGTCGTGACGGGCGAGGCTGGCGGCATGAACCTGACCGATAAAACCACTGCCTACCAGGGCAAAACGTTTGCACTTCATTTTATTCTCCAGAATGGCGAGGGGACGCTGCCACCATAATCGGTTTGCTAAACTCACTGACACTGCCGTTTTGATGTATTTCCATCATTGAAGAGAGGGGCGATGAAAAACATGTCACTGGCGATGCTGGCCAGACAGATTGGCGTCGGCGTGGCCACCGTTGACCGGGTGCTGAACGAACGCGGCGGCGTATCGCCGCAGACCACGCGCAAAGTGCTGCAGGCGGCGCGGGAGGCGGGGCTGAAGCGGATCCTGCCGGAGGAGCACCGCTTTCCCTGGCAGATTGAGCTCTTTCTCAGCAGCAATGACTCTTTCTTTTTTCCGCAGCTGGCGCAGGATTTCGCCGCCGTCGCGGATAGCCTCGGCTATCGTCGTCTGACCCTGCACCGCACCTTTGTCCCGGAGTCGCAGCCGGCGACCCTGGCCCGGCGCATTATGCGCAGCGGCCAGCAGCGTCAGGGGATCATCGTTTTCGGCAATGACCATCCTGTGGTGCATGACGCGCTGCGACGCTGTCGGGAAGCGGGCGTCCCCGTCATCACCCTGGCGACAGATCTGCCCGGCGCCGACCGGCTCTGCCACGTCGGGATCAATCAGTTGCAGGCTGGCCGCACGGCGGGGTTAATGATGGGGAGAATGACGCCGCGGCCCGGGGAGGTGCTGATGGTGAGCGGCCGGGAGGATTACAGCGCGCATCGCCTGCGCATCCAGGGGTTCCGCGAGGTGCTGAGCCAGCGCTTTCCCCATCTGCAGCTCAACGAGGTGCTGGCGGGCGAAGAGCGGCGGGAGCAGATCACCCGCCTGCTGGAGCAGGCCCTGTGCCGCAGCCGGCATATTGTCGGGATCTATAACACCGGACTTGGCAATACTCAGATTGCCGAGGCGCTGGCACGCCACCGCCGCGAAGGCGACGTCTGCTGGATCACCCATGAGCGCTACAATACCACCCGCCAGCAGCTGGCCAGGGGCAGCCTGGCGTTAACGCTCGATCAGAACACCCGCCAGCACGCCCAGCTGGCGATCGACCTGATGCTGCGCCATCTGGAGTCCGGCTATCAGCCGCAAACCTATGCCGACGGGAAAGTCGACTTTATCCTCTACAGCGCCGAGAACGTCGACTAAGGCGTGCGGCGCCTCCCTTCCTGACAACGCGGATCTCCCCGCCGGGTAAATGCCAACCCCGCCGGGGGCGATCGCTGTAAAGCGTTGTCTGCCTCTCATTTTTCGCTCATTTATGCAGCAATGTTAGATGTCTGTCAAAATTCTGTTACTGCATGGTTTTAAAATTTTCATTTCAGTTATTTACTTATAAAAGTTTCAAATGTCTTGTTAATGAAATAAATGGTCTGGAATTCACGGTGTGGCATAAATGGACTGATGTTTCAAAAAAGTGGTGATAATACAGCCATTATTTGTGATTCCGATCACGACGAAATGCGGAAAACCCCGTAGCGCCGTCGCCGTCACAACAGACATTTGTCGCAATCTAACTGAAATTAATTTTTCATTTTGTTTCATTCACCGGCGTACCTACAAAATCAAGGATCAACTATGAATATTAAGAAAACGATTGTTGCCTCTTTGTTAGCCTGCATGCTGCCTGCGGTGGTTATGGCAAAAGATGTCTCCATTGGCGTCTCGATGGCGCTGTTTGACGATAACTTCCTGACGATCCTGCGTACCTCGATGCAAAAAGAGATGAAAAAAGATGGGGTGAAATCGCAGATCGAGGACGCGAAAGGGGATGTCTCCCAGCAGCTGCAGCAGGTGCAGAACTTTATCGGCCAGGGCGTGGACGCCATTATCGTCAACCCGGTGGATACCAACGCGGTGAAACCGATCATGGATCAGGCCACCAAAGCCGGGATCCCACTGGTGTTTGTAAACCGTCGCCCGCAGGCGGAGCTGACCGACAAGATGGCCTATGTGGGGTCGGACTCGATTCTCGCCGGTCGTCTGCAGATGGAAGCGCTGGCGAAAGCGATGAACGGCAAGGGCAATGTGGCGATCCTGCTCGGCGACCTGGCGAATGAATCCACTCGCGACCGCACCAAAGGGGTGGAAGAGGTCGTGGCGAAATACCCGAACATCAAAATCGTGCAGAAGCAGACCGCGAAATTTACCCGCAATGACGCCGTGGACGTGGTCAGCAACTGGATGACCAGCGGCGAGGATATCCAGGCCATCGCCTCCAACAACGATGAAATGGCGATCGGCGCCCTGCAGGCGCTGGGTAAAAACCCGAACCATATTCTCATCGCCGGCGTGGATGGCACCCCGGATGCGCTGCAGATGCTGAAGAGCGGCAAGATGATCGCCACCATCTTCCAGGATGCGAAAGGCCAGGGCGAGGGCGCCGTAGACGCGGCCATTAAGCTGGCGAACGGCGAGAAAGTGGAAAAGATCATCGACGTGCCGTATCAGCTGATCACCAAAGAGAACATGGCTGAATTTACCAATCGTAATCAGAAATAATCCTGGCCAACCTGTGGTACGGAGGTGGATGTATGAACGCTTTTGCCCTTGAAGCCGAAGGTATCAGTAAGTTCTTCCCCGGCGTGAAGGCGCTCGACAATGTCTCATTACGCGTGCGCCCGGGAACGGTGCACGCCCTGATGGGCGAGAACGGCGCCGGTAAATCCACGCTAATGAAGTGCCTGATCGGTATCTATCGCCCGGATAAAGGATCGATTCGCGTGAAAGGTGAGCCGGTGGAGTTTACCGACACCATGGATGCGCTGCGCTCGGGGATCTCGATGATTCACCAGGAGCTGAATCTGGTGCCGCATATGACGGTGGCGGAGAATATCTGGCTGGGGCGCGAGCCGATGAAGTACGGCTTTGTCGACCACGGCCAGCTGACCCGCCAGACCCAGGCGCTGCTGGATAAGCTGAATATTCGCTTAACTGCCGACCGGCTGGTGGGCGACCTGAGCATCGCCGCCCAGCAGATGGTGGAGATTGCCAAAGCGGTCTCATGGAACGCGGATATTGTGATCATGGATGAGCCCACTTCGGCGCTGACCGAAGGCGAGGTGGCTCACCTGTTCACCATTATCCGCGACCTGCGGGCCCAGGGCAAAGCGATCATCTATATCAGCCATAAAATGGATGAGATCTTCGCGATCACCGATGAGATCAGCGTCTTTCGCGACGGCACCTGGGTGGGGAGCAAAAACACCACCGAATTTACCCGCCAGTCGCTGATCACCCAGATGGTGGGCCGCGAATTAACCCAGCTGTTCCCGAAATTTAATAACACCATCGGCGAAGAGGTGCTGACGGTGCGCAACCTGACGCGCCAGGGCGTGTTCCATGACGTCAGCTTTACCGTGCGTCGCGGCGAGATCCTCGGCGTGGCCGGGCTGGTGGGCGCCGGGCGCAGCGAGGTGATGGAAAGCCTGTTCGGTATGGAACGCTTCGACAGCGGCGAAGTGCTGATCGACGGGGCGCCGGTGACCATTGATTCTCCCTCCGTGGCGATTGAAAAGGGGATGGCGTTATTAACCGAAGACCGCAAAAAGTCGGGCCTGTTTCTGGTGCTGTCAGTGCTGGAAAATATGAGTATCGTCAAAATGCCGGAATATATCGGCAAGAGCGGTTTTGTCCAGCACGTGAAAATGGCCGAAGACTGCATGGAGCAAATCCGCCGGCTCAATATTAAAACGCCGACGATGGATCAAATTATTAATAACCTCAGCGGGGGGAATCAGCAAAAAGTCCTGATTGCGCGCTGGCTGTTAGCGCAACCGAAAATCTTAATTCTCGATGAGCCGACCCGCGGCATCGACGTCGGGGCGAAGGCGGAAATTTATCATCTTATCAGTGAACTGGCGAACCGGGGGGTGGCGGTCATTATGGTCTCCTCTGAGCTGCCGGAAATCCTTGGCATGAGTGACCGGGTCATGGTGATGCATGAAGGTCGTATCACCGGCATCCTGGAAAAAGACGAAGCCGACCAGGAAACCATTTTGTCGTTGGCATCCCATTGAGGCACAGAGAATGAGTAATATGAAATTAACGGCGGCTCCGGCCAGCGAGGGTTCCTCCTTCTTCGCTAATTTGCGGCATAAAATGCCGAAAGATACCGGCATCTTTGTGGTGATGCTGGTGATTGCCCTGACATTTGAAATCGCCGGCTGGTATGTTCGCGACCAGTCGTTCCTGCTCAATACCAACCGCCTGGTGCTGATTGTGCTGCAGGTGGCGATCATCGGCATCATCGCCGTCGGCGTCACCCAGGTGATCATCACCACCGGGATTGACCTCTCCTCCGGCTCGGTTATCGCCCTCGCGGCGGTGGTGGCGGCGAGCCTGGCGCAAACCTCCGACAGCCTGTCGCCGATGTTCCCGGCGCTGGTCAACCTGCCGGCGGTGATCCCGATTTGCGCGGGGATCGGCGTCGGCCTGCTGTGCGGGCTGACCAACGGTTTCCTGGTGACGCGAACCGGTATCCCGCCGTTTATCGCCACCCTCGGGATGATGGTCTCGGCGCGCGGTCTGGCGCAGTATTACACTCAGGGCAATCCGATAAGCTTCCTCTCCGACAGCTTTACGGCGATAGGCCAGGGGGCGATGCCGGTGATCATCTTCTTCGTGATCGCCGCGGTGTTTCACATTGCGCTGAAGCATACCCGGTATGGCAAATATGTGTATGCCATCGGCGGCAACATGACCTCGGCCAAAGTGTCCGGCATCAACGTGAATAAGTACCTGGTGATTGTCTACACCATCGCCGGGGCGCTCTCCGGGCTGGCGGGGGTGGTGCTGGCGGCGCGCGTCAGCAGCGGCCAGTCCAGCATGGGGATGTCCTACGAGCTGGACGCGATTGCCGCAGCGGTGATCGGCGGCAGCAGCTTAATGGGCGGGGTGGGGCGCATTACCGGCACCCTGATTGGCGCGATGATCCTTGGCCTGATCAAGAGCGGCTTTACCTTTGTCGGCGTCGATGCCTACGTGCAGGATATTATTAAAGGGATCATTATCGTCGCGGCGGTGACCATCGACATGCGCCGCAACCGGAAAAAACACTAATCTTATCAACTGGCGGCAACGGCGAAGCGCGTCGTTGCCGCCAGCCCTGTCCAGAAATAAACAAAATACTCCCCGCCTGGCGCCGGCTGTCTATTTTTCCCGCGCTGCGCATCCTGTACAGTTTCGCGACTTTTGTTGTCCATTCGCCAGGGGGCCACGCCTTGCCCCCTGGTTTCTGGAGTCGTATGAATACACCATCCATAGGCAAATCCTCGCCGGTCTGGCGACCGGGAAGAAGGGGCGTGATCGTCACGCTGCTCGTTGGCCTGGCGATCCTGATCATCGGCCGGGGCGGGCATTTTCTGGCCAGAGAGGTTTGCCGCGAAATGTATACCCGTCAGCTGGAGAAGGATGCGCAGTGGGTGGCGTCACGCCTCGAACGGCGGATGAACACGCCGGCGCGGCAGCGGGAAGCCACCTGGCCGCTGGCGGTGATGCGCGCGGATCTCTATGCCCTGGCCCGGCAGCGACATTATCAGCTGCTGCTGGTAAATAGCGACGGGCATCTGCTGGCGGCATCGCATGCGCTGCCTGCCAGCGTGCTGGCCCAGGTTCAGGCGCAATTTCCCAGAGAGATGCAGCCGCCGCTGTTCGGCAGCCATTACCAGACCATTCAGCCCTTCGCCCCGCATCAGCGGATGTTAAGCCGGGCGCTGAACGGCAATGCAGGCCTGGCGGGCTGGAATCTCGTGATGCTGGCGCCGGACGGCGGTTTGCCCTCGCTGCTGATGGCTTACCGTTGGCCAGTCACGATTGGCCTCGGCGCGGTGCTCGCCGGCACGCTGCTGGCGGTGAGGCGGGCGGCGCGCGCCCGGCGAAAACGCTAATTGCCGACGGCGCCGTCAGGCATGGCGAAACTGCAGGGTGGCGGGCAGATAGCGCTGGAGCGGCTCCGGCGCCTGGCCGTCGATCAGCTGGCTGAGCAGATCGTAGCAGTGCCAGGCCAGCTGGCGATTATCCTGTTGCACGGTATCAATGCGCAGGGAAAGTGAATCGTACAGATAGTGATCGTCGAAGCTGGCGAGATGAATATTGGAGTCCAGCAGATGGTGCTGGCTCATATAGCGCAGGACCCCTTCGAGCAGGCCGCAGGCCGCGGTGAACAGCGCTTTCGGCGGCCGGCCCAGCCGCGCGCAGAGCGCGGCGAACATCTCATAGCCGGAGCTGGGGTGATAGTTGCCGTTGATCACCCACTCGGGACGCAGCGTGACCCCCGCCTGAGCCAGGCCCTGGGTGAATCCCGCCAGCCGGTCGCGCGATGGCGATAGCCGCGGCTGGCCGCCGAGAAACCAGAACTCGTCCGCATGCTGAGGGGCGATGCGGGAGATCAGCTCGGCCGTTGGGGTGACCGAGTCGGTCATCACCAGCGGCAGGGCGCTGTCGCTGGGGGAGCGGTCAAACAGCACCACCGGCAGCTGTTCGCTGAGCTTCAGGTAGTCGGCATCGCTGTGCATGCACGAGGCGACGATCAGGCCGTCGACCTGGCGGGCAATCATGTTATTGACCACCACGCTCTCCTGGCCGGGGTTTTCGTCGGTGCAGGAGATAAGCAACTGCACGCCGGCTTCCCGGCAGAGCGTCTCAAGCTCATGGGAGAAAACGGCAAACCCGTAGTTGGTGATTTCCGGCACCACCAGGCCAATGGTATGGCTGCGGTTATCGCGCAGCGAGCGCGCGTGAATGCTGGGTTGATAGTGCTGCTCGCGGGCGATCGCCAGCACGCGCTCGCGCGTCTCCTGCGCCACGCGCAGCTCTTTGCCACGACCGTTAAGCACCAGACTGGCGGTCGCTTTGGAAACGCCCGCCAGTTCGGCGATATCTTTGATAGTTACGCGTTTGGTTTTCATCAGCACCCGGGAGCCTGAAAGCAAAACGGTTATTCTACCATGCATGGCCGCAGCAGCCAGCGGCAGAATGCCACCGGCGTCGCACCGCTGAAGATTAACTGCCCCGGATAGCCCGGGAAGAAGCGGCTGCTCATCACCCCTTCGCCATCGTTGATGAAAATCTCCACGCTGGAGCGGTCGATAAAGATCTGCAGGCGCCGCGCCTCGCCGCGCCAGTAGCGGTGATGCATCTCCGCCGTCTGCAGCCCGCGGCGCGACAGACGCAGGCCGTCGCGGTTGACGGTGAGCTGCAGGGCGCCAGCAAAATCCAGCCCCAGCGTGCTGTTGGGGGCGATGTCAAAGGCCAGCTCCATCGGGGCGAGGGGCAGGGTCTGTCCGCGCCAGCCCTCGGCTTCGCCGCGCAGGGCGGCCAGCTCGCGCAGCGGGCGCTGATACAGGGTGCCCGCCTGCCACTCCAGCTCGCGCACGCAGGTCATCTGGTGGATCCACCCCTGCGCGCGGGTGGGTTGATGCATCTCTTCCCCGTCCGGGACGCCCATCCAGCCGACCAGCAGGCGGCGGCCATCCTCGGCCTGCATGGTCTGCGGCGCGTAGAACTCAAATCCGCTGTCCAGCTCGTGCAGCGGACCATGGTCGAAGGCGCCGCGTTCGGCGTCGAAACGGCCTGCCATCCACACCGCCGGATAGGTATTGAGAAAGCGCTGCGCTTCGCGGGCCAGCCCCTGCGGGCAGCAGATCAGCAGGTGGGTGTCCGCCAGCGGAAACAGGTCCGGGCACTCCCACATGTAGCCGCCGTTCGCCAGGCCGTTAACGTCATGCCCGGCTATCTCGCCCACCAGGCGCCAATCCCGCAGGTCGCTGGCGGTAAACAGCAGCACTTTGCCGCGCTGTTGCACATCCTGCGCCCCGAGGACCATGTACCAGCGCTCGTCCTGTCGCCACACTTTAGGGTCGCGCACATGGCCGGTATAGCCTTCCGGCAGCGGCAGCACCGGCCCCAGCTTGCGGAAGGTGCCATCGGCATTTTCCGTCGCCAGACATTGCAAGGCGGTGCGCCCGCCGTCGGGGAATTTCACGTTGCCGGTATAGCAAAGGGTCAGGGCGCCCTCGAACTCGACCGCGCTGCCGGAGTAGCAGCCGTTGCGGTCATACTCTTCATCCGGCATCAGGGCGATAGGTTCATGCCGCCAGTGCAGCAGATCGGCTGAGCTCCAGTGTCCCCAGCACTTGTAGGTGTGGTCGCAGGCGAGCGGATTCCACTGATAAAACAGGTGGTAACGCCCGGCGACCTGGCAAAAGCCGTTGGGATCGTTCAGCAGTCCGCTGACCGGCGCCAGATGCCATTGCGGGTAATGGCTGTCGGCCAGCGCCTGCGGCTGGCCCTGCATAACGGCCTGCAGGATCGCAGGCAGGCGTGACGGTAATGACATTATTCAGCGTCCGTTTTGTATTTCAGCGTCAGAGAGAGCGTGAAGGCCACGGCGAAGGCGATCGCCATCCCGATAATGTAGTTCAGCAGCGAGCTGGCCTGCACGATGGCCATTCCCGGGATCGCCGTCAGGCCCACCGCGGTCATGTAGACGTGCATCGATACCACCCAGGCGCCGCCGGCGGCACCGCCCACCAGCGCGGCGATGAACGGTTTCACAAAGCGCAGGTTAATCCCGAAGATTGCCGCCTCGGTGATCCCCAGCATCGCCGAAAACGCCGACGGCAGAGTGATAGCTTTGATTTTGGCATCTTTGGTTTTAAACCACACCGCAAAGCAGGCGCCGCCCTGGGCGACGTTGGCCATGGCCCAGATCGGCAGCAGGAAGTTGACGCCGATCGACGGATTGCCGAGCAGACCCGCCTCGATGGCATGGAAGCTGTGATGGATACCGGTAATGACGATCACCGAATAGAGGCCGCCAAACAGCAGGCCCGCCAGCCAGCCGGCGTGGCTGATAAGCGTGCTGAGGATAAACGAAATGCCGTCGCCGAGCGCGCGGCCGGCCGGGCCGATCAGCAGCAGGGCGATAAAGCCGGAGATAATCACCGTCAGGAACGGCGTGAGGATCAGATCCAGCGCGTCAGGAATAATGCGGCGCAGCCGTTTTTCGACAAGGCTCATAAACCACACCGCCAGCAGCACCGGAAAGACCGTGCCCTGATAGCCGATCATCGCCACTTCGATGCCGAAGAAATTCATGGTGTGGAAGCCGGCGGCGACGCCCCAGGCGTTGGTCAACGCCGGGTGGGTGAGGATCCCGCCGAGGGTCGCGCCCAGATAAGGGTTACCGCCAAATTCGCGGGCGGCGGTAAAGCCGATCAGGATCGGCAGAATGATAAACGCCGCCGAGCTGCACATATCCAGCATGATATAGATAGCGTTGCCCGGGTCGACCCAGCCGTAGGTTTTCACCATCCCCAGCAGGCCCATCAGCAGGCCGGAGGCGACGATGGCCGGAATAATCGGCACGAAGATGTTGGACAGCAGGCGGGCGATGCGCTGGAACGGGTTCAGCTTTTTCGCCGCCAGGTCGGCGGCTTCGGATTTGCTCGATTCGCTGATGCCCGCCGCCTGGATAAAGGCGGCATAGACTTTATTGACCACCCCGGTGCCGAAGATGATCTGCATCTGGCCGGCATTGCGAAAGCAGCCTTTCACGCCGTCGATTTTGCCAATCGCCTGCTGGTCGGCGAGCGCGTCGTCGACCAGCACCAGCCGCAGGCGGGTGGCGCAGTGCGCGGCGCTGGCGATATTTTCCTTGCCGCCCAGCAGGGGAAGCAGTGAGCGGGAAATCTGTTCAAAATCCATAGTACCCTCTGAATGCATGATGATATGGCGTGGGCGGCGCCGGCCGTGGCAGGCACCGCGAACCTTATATTTATATGTGACTTACCCTGTCGTCCGGGTTCACGTCAGAACCAGGTCTCCATTTGCATACCGAACGACCATTCGCCGCCCGATTTGAATCCGTTGCTGCCTAACGCGTCGTCGTTGGCGTAGTTATCCAGCTTTTTGCTCCAGTCCATCCACGAGGTGTAGAAGCGGATCTCCGGGCGCGAGAAGAAGTCGCCGATGCTGCCGACCTTGAAGGTCGGGGCGAAGGTCAGCTTGTAGAAGCTGCCGTTGACCGCATGGCGATCGTTGTAGCCTTCAGGCTGCAGATCCATGTACTGATAGGTGCCCTCCCAGGCGAGGGCGAAGTTCTGCGTGACCTCCTGAATCAGACGCAGGTTGAGAGTGGCCCACTGATAGCTGTCGCCATCGACATAGCGGTCTTTACTGCTCTGCGCCAGCACGGCCGGGGCAATAAACCAGCGATCGCTCAGCGGCGTAGTGCCGTAGCTGGCGAAACGCCAGGTATTGGCCCCCGGACGCAGCGCGCCGTCGGAGCCGATGCCTTTAACCTCGGCGCCCAGTCCGTGGCCATACAGCAGGGCCGTTTTGCTGGTCCCGTCGCGCAGGCCATAGAAGCTCTCATTGTGCAGACCCAGCAGGGCATGAACCCCGGTGTTAGCGGCATCGCCTTTCACCAGATTGCCGTTCGCGTCCTGGCGGTCGTCATTATCTTTCGCCCGCATCCCGCTGACCATCATCTGCACCGGGCCGGCAAAGTTATTCATGCTGACGATATAGTTCTGCACGCTGTTGCTGCTGTCGGCGATATCGCCAAAGTTGCGGCCATATAACGAGAAGTTGCTGCGCAGGCTGTCGTTCCACTTCACGTCGTAGATCCCGCCGCCGGTCCCGGCGAGGAACACCACATCCGAGTCAACCCAGTGGATGTCGAAGTTGTCGCGGTCAAAGCGTTTCCCGGCCCACAGGGTCGAGCCTTTGAACGGACCCTCGAAGGTCGGCAGGTTGCCCAGCTCGACGAACGCCTGGCGCACGTTCAGGTCGCTGCTGCTCGCCGTCCAGTCGTTATAGGTAGTTTGCCCGTCGGCCACCATCACTTTGAAACGGGTGGTCGCCCCGTTGTCCAGGGTCTGCTTATGTTCGAGGTTCATTTCCACATAGGTGTCGGCCTGGTTGCCAAGACGACCAATGGCGCCGCCGGTCTCCCCGGCGGGGGTCATATAGGCCCCGGATTTCGTGCTGGCGGCGGAGTCGTTCATGATCACCCCGGAGCGGGCGTAGCCGTGGAACTCAAAGCCGCCGGGCCGTTCGGCTTTTTCTTCCAGTTGGGTGGTGCGCTTGGCCACCTGCTGGGTGGTGGCCTGGGTTTGCTGCTGCTGCTGGGTTAGCTGCTGAACTTTCTGCTCCGCTGAGGCGGCGCGGCTTTCGGCGGTACTGGCGCGGGTCTCGGCATCCTGCAGACGTTTTTCCAGGGCGGCGAGACGCGCTTCAATGCTGTTCAGGTCTGTCTGCCCATGGGCGGCGGCGGCGCCGGTTAGCAAAGCAATAAGAATGGCTAACTTCCGTTTTTTATACATGTTGGTGACATCCAAAGGTAAATCAGTGAGTGTGCTAACGTTTGCTAAACCGGTTTAGTTGATATGGTAAACATGTCGGTAACGCAGTGAAAATAAAAATTGCTAAACCGGTTTAAGAATTGTGATGTCACCAGCAAAGTGGGCCGTTAGCCGGCCCAACGGGATCACAGCGAGCGCTGAAGATCGACCCTGTAGGGCAGGGCGGTCATGGCGCCTTTGGCGGTGGTGGCCAGCGCGCCGCAGGTTTGCGCCAGCGCGAGGTCCGGCGCCAGGGCGGCGAGGTTATCAGGGATGCCATGGGCGGCGAGCCCGGCGAGCAGCCCGGCGACAAAGGCATCGCCGGCGCCGGTGGTATCGACGGCCACTACCGGGCGGGCGGGGAAGTGGCTAACCTGCCCGCGCAGCGCGGCCTGAACTCCCGCTTTGCCCTGGGTGACCAGCAGCAGCGTCGGCTGGAAGCGGGCGTTCAGCCGGGCGATGCCGCTGACGATGTCGTCGCTGCCGCTGATAAAAGCCAGCTCCTCTTCCGACAGTTTTATGGCGTCGGCGAGGGCCAGCGCCCGGTCGAGACAGTCGCGCAGCTCCTGCGGATCCTGCCACAGGTCGCTGCGGATATTGGGGTCGAAGCTGACATAGCCCCCGGCGCGCTTTATCGCCTCCATCGCCGCGAATGCCGTGCTGCGGCTCGGTTCCGCGCTGAGGGCGATAGAGCAGACGTGCAGCCACTGGCCGGCGGCGAACGGCGGAAGATCCTCAGGCGCAAGAAACAGGTCGGCGCTCGGGCGAACCATAAAGGTAAAGGTGCGCTCCCCGTGCCGATCGAGATCGACCACCACCGTGGAGGTGCGCTGCGTCGCGTCGAGGCGCATAAAATCCACATCGACCTGCTCCTGCGCCAGGGTGCGGCGCATAAAGCGACCGAACGGATCGTCGCCGACGCGGCCGATAAACCCGCTGTCGCCGCCGAGCCGCGCCACGCCGACCGCGACGTTGGCCGGCGCGCCGCCGGGGCATTGCAGCAGGCGGCCCTCTCCGTCGGGCAGGAGATCGACGACCGCATCGCCGAGTACCCAGATTTTACCATTCATAGGACAGCTCCTCTTAGCTAAACTTTGTTAAACCGGTTTAGCTAATTAAAGCACAGCCTGGCGGCAAGCGGAACGATTGGTGGACGAAAGGGCGGGGCGAGGGTAAAAAATGTGAGCCAGGCGGAATATTTCGCCACTCCAGATCTGGACTTTTCCT
Organism: Klebsiella sp. JN_Kp127; assembly: GCF_040062505.1. Classification (NCBI taxonomy): domain Bacteria; kingdom Pseudomonadati; phylum Pseudomonadota; class Gammaproteobacteria; order Enterobacterales; family Enterobacteriaceae; genus Klebsiella; species Klebsiella sp. JN_Kp127. Next base: position 90,749 of record NZ_JBEAHS010000054.1, on the reverse strand, counting down.
TCCTGACCCGCTTAGGTATAGTTCCACAGGCCGCGGTTAACCCCGCCGCGGTGATAAAAGGTGAAGGAGTGCGTAGCGCGATGAACCCCAGTTTTGGCGATATTTACGATCGGTACCAGAAGCTGTCGCTGACCACGCACCTGCCGGCGGTCATCGCCTGTAGTGAAACCCTGAGCCTGAGTAAAGACCAGCCATTTCTGCCGCAGCCGGGCTATCTCTATTTTTTGCTGCAGGGGCAAATGACGTTGGCCTTTGGTGATGAGCAGAACCTGCTCGGGATTGTTATCGCGCATATGCCGTTAGGGCTGCTTGAACATTATTGTCCGTCGGTGGCGCTCTATTATCGGTGTCTGGGCGAATGCCAGCTGGCGAAAATATCCGCCAGCGATTTTGAACGGATATTCTTTCATTCGTCGCCGGGCTATATGCAAGAGCTGACCACAATCCTGGCCTATATGGGCATATTTGCCCTTGATGCCCACTATGAACGCGGCAGCCAGACCAGCTTTCAGACCATTAAATCAATGCTGTCGCGCTATTTATATCGTGGAGGAATCGATGGTGGTCAGCATGAAAGCCTGTCGGCATTTATTATTAAACGAACCAATCTTTCGCGCAGCTATGTTTATCAGGTGCTGGCCGCCCTGCGCGAGGGAGGATATATCACGGTGAAAAAAGGCAAACTGATTTCCATCGACCGTCATATTCCTGAGAAATTCTGATTCAGGTTCGTCGGCTCCCCGACATAACGTCGCTAAAACCCGCCCGAGGAAAGCGCTACGCGCGCGTTTTCCCCCGGCCCCGTTACGCCTGAACCTGGCCGTTTTATTTATTTAACCTTTCACTCTGGAGTTATTTTATGACCCTGGACTATGTGGCGCTGGCCATTCTCATCGCCGTGGCCTTAATACTTTTTTATGGCGTGATTGTTATTCACGATATTCCTTATGAAATCGCCAAAGAGCGGCGCCATCCTCATCAGGATGCGATTCATTATGCCGGCTGGGTCAGCTTATTTACCCTGCATGCCCTGTGGCCCTTGTTGTGGATCTGGGCGACGCTATGGCGCGAAGACCGCGGATGGGGAATGCGCCGCATCGCCGACGATCAGCAGGCCCTGCATCAGCGTCTGGAGACGGTCGTTCAGCGACTGGAGCAGGTGCAGCGCGAGGTCGAGGAACTTAAAGCGAAGGAGGCAGAATAATGGAAACGTTAATGTTGCTGACCTACGCCGCGCTATGCATCGTGGTGTTTAAAGTTTTCCGCATTCCGCTCAATAAGTGGACCGTGCCGACGGCGGTGCTCGGCGGTATCGCCCTGATTGGCGCGGTGATCTTCGGGATGAACTACAACTTCCCCTATACCGACGTCGGTAATCAGGTGTTTCGCACCGTGCCGATTGTGTCGCAGGTGCGCGGTCGGGTGCAGACCGTACCGGTGAAGCCTAACCAGAGGCTGCATAAGGGTGATGTGCTGTTTACTCTCGACCCGACGCCGTTCCAGGCAAAGGTGGACGATCTGCAGGCGCAAATTAAAGCGGCCAGTCAGGATGCGCTCTCCCTCAACGCCGCGTTAAGCCAGGCGGAGGCCGAGCTGAGCAGAGCGGTGGCCCAGCGCGACCAGTCGCGGCGGGAGTATGCCCGCTTTCGGGAGGGGCATGCCCAGGGCGCCTTCTCCGATCAAATGGTCGATACCCGTCTGCAGACGTGGAAAGCCGATGAAGCCAGCGTCAGCGCGGCTCAGGCGAACGTGGTTCAGGCGCGTAACGCGCTGGACTCGGTGGTGAAGGGCAAAAATACCACCGTGGCCTCCCTGCTGGCGCAGTTGCAGAAGGCGCAGTTTCAGCTGGATAACACCGTCGTCCGCGCCCCGGAAGACGGCTATGTCAGCACCGTCGGCTTACGGCCAGGCACCATGTCCACCGCCCTGGGGATGCTGCCGGTGATGACCTTTGTGCCGGTGGAGGGCGACGCCTCGCGGGAGTATGTCGCGGCATTTCGCCAGAACGCCCTGCAGCGTCTGCACAAAGGCGAGCCTGCGGAGCTGATGTTCCCGGCCATTCCGGGCACCGTCTTCCGCGGGGAAGTGGCCGACGTGCTGCCGGCGATTGGCGAGAGTCAGTTTCAGGGCCAGGGCAAACTGCTGACCACGGACGCGCTCAATACCCATGGCCGGGCGCTGGTGGTGCTGAAGGTGACCGATCCGCGATTTGCCGAATACGCCCTGCCGCAGGGGGCTACCCTCGAGGCGGCGGTCTACTCGGATCACCTGAAAGAGCTGTCGCTGATCCGGAAGATCTTGATCCGCATGAAGAGCTGGGAAAACTATATCTATCTCGATCACTAAGCCGGCGGGGGGGGGGGGGGGGGGGGGGCCGTACCCTCCCCGCGCCGCGGTCAGGCCTCGCTGTCCACCAGCCCGTCAATAATCACCTGCCGCACCCCCTGCGAACAGGGCTCAATACGCCCGCGCACGCCGTAGACGGCCGCCAGGGTCTCGGGGGTGATGACCGCGGCCGGGGTGCCGTCGCCGAGCAGCTGGCCCGCTTTGAGCATCAGCACGTGGTCGGCGTGACGCAGGGCAATATTGATATCGTGCACCACCACCAGGGTCACGATGTTGCGCCGTCGGGTCTCCCGGCGCACCAGATCCATCACGTGAAATTGATAGTTGAGATCAAGCGCACTGAGCGGTTCGTCGAGCAGTAGCAGGCGCGGCTGACGAATCAGCGACTGGGCGAGACCCACCAGCTGTTTTTGCCCGCCGGAGAGCTGATCTAGGTAGCTCATCGCCAGGTGGGCAATTCCCAGCTGGCGCAGCAGCGCCATCACCTCCTCCTGGTGCTGCGGACTGTGGCGTCCTCCGGCGGCGCGTTGGGCCACGATAATCGACTCCAGCACATGCAGATGCACGCCGGCGGGCAGCGTCTGCGGAAGATAGACCACCTGTTCCGCGCGACGTGCGAACGGCTGCGTCAGCAGATTTTCCCCCTCCAGCAGCAGCTCGCCGCGGCAGGGGCCCAGACCCGCCATCGCCCGCATTAACGTCGATTTACCGCTGCCGTTTGGCCCCAGCAGCGCGGTGATTTTCCCTCGCGGCAGATGGGGAACCGTCAGGTTCTCGATCACCTTGCGTCTGGGGTAGCCGGCGCTGAAGTGAGACAGCGACAGCCCGGATAACGTCTGGTCGCTCATACCTGCCCCCGGTGACGTAAAATAATGCTTAAAAAGAACGGGACCCCTACCAGGGAAGTGACGATCCCCACCGGAATAATGGCCCCCGGGATCAGGTTCTTCGAGGCGATGGAGGCCAGGGAGAGCACCAGGGCGCCGATCAGCGCGCTGGCGGGCAGGTAAAAGCGATGGTCTTCGCCGAAGAGCATCCGCGCAATATGCGGCGCCACCAGGCCGATAAAGCCGATTGGCCCGACAAAGGCCACCGAAAGCGCCGACAAAATGCTGATCCGCAACAGTGTGGCCAGGCGCAGACGGCGAACGTTAATGCCAAAGCTGATGGCCCGGTCCTCGCCCAGACGCAGGGCGGTCAGCTTCCACGCGCTGCGCAGCGACAGGGGCATCACCAGCGCCAGGGCGACCAGCAGGATGGCGACTTTGCTCCAGGAGGCGCGGTCGATGCTGCCCATGGTCCAGAACACCAGCCCCTGCAGCGTGTCTTCATTGGCGATAAACTGCAGCATCGAGACCAGGGCGTTAAAGGTAAAGACCAGCGCGATGCCGAACAGAATGACGCCGGAGGTGGCCACCTGGGTCCAGCGGGTAATGCCGTCCAGCAGCAGGGCCGCCAGCAGGGCGAAGATAAAGGCGTTGGCCGAGATAAACCACTGGCCGGGAATACCGGGCAGGCCAATACCCAGTACAATCGCCAGCGCGGCGCCAAACGCCGCAGCCGAGGAGACGCCGAGGGTAAACGGACTGGCCAGCGGGTTATTGAGGATGGTCTGCATTTCGGCACCGGCCAGCCCCAGCGCCAGACCGACGATAATCGCCATCACCGCATAGGGCAGCCGGATGTCCCAGACGATGGCGCGAGTGCCCGGATCGGCGCTGGCCGGATCGGTTAACGTCTGCCACAGGCTCTGCAGCGGCAGTCCGGAGGGGCCGAGCATAAAATCGAGCAGCAGCGAAGCGACAATCAACAGCGCCAGCAGCAGCATCAGCAGCAGGCGGCGACGCACGATATGGCGATAATGATCCATCACGCCAGGCGTCCCGGCGGGCAGCCCGTCCAGAACGGAGTCGGAAGTTAAACGCATGCCGGATTACTCGCTCTGCTGCCAGGAAAAGACGAACGGCTGGTCCGGCAGGTCGGTGAAATGGCGCACGATATAATGATAAGTCTCATCCGGGTTGAGATCGCGGAAGGCCTGCGGATAGATATCTTTCGCCAGATACTCCATGCCGACAATATTCCACGGGTGATTATAGAAGTGGTGATAGACGCCATAGGCCCGCTTTTCCTGGACCGCCGGGATCTGGCTGACCCCTGGCCGCGCCAGCAGCGTCTGCGCCTGGGTCTTCACCGCCTCCGGCTTGACTTCATAGCCCAGGGGCAGCACCTGGCTGTTGCCACGCTTCGAGCCGGTCATGATCCAGGCGTCGGGCTTCATGCTGATGATTTTCTCCAGCGAGACGAACCCGGAGGCGCCCGGCAGCAGCTGCGAACCGATATTGTTCGCCCCGACCGCCTCCACCAGCCCGCCCCAGCCGCTGTGGCCGTGAGTAAAGCAGCAGGCGTCGCTGTTGCCGGCCAGCGCTTCCACGAAGACGTTGGCCTTCGGCGTGATGGCTGCGGTTTTCTGACGAATCGTCTGCAGCTGATGGCGATAGTAATCGGTAAAGGCTTTGGCCTGGCTCTCGCGGTTAAGCACTTTGCCCAGCAGGTCGATGCTGGGGGCGGTATCTTTCGCCGGGTCGATCTCATAGTCGACAAACAGCACCGGAACGTGCAGGGCGCTAAGCTTGTCAATGACCCCGCTCTCCATCAGCGCAGGCCTGGCGCGCAGCTGGGCGATCATCAGATCCGGCTGGCGGGCGATGACGCTTTCAAGATCGACGTTCCCCTTGTCGCTGAAGCCCATGTCCAGAATCGTAGCCGACTGCGGCCACGCCGTTTTCAGCATCTGCCAGGTGGCAACATCCTGCTTTTTCGCCAGATTATTCCATGCCACCAGCCGCTTAAACGGATTGTCCCGGTCCAGCAGGGCGAGGGTCATAATGTCGCGACCATCCTGCAAAATAATACGCTGCGGCTCTTTGACCAGGGTGACCTGCCGGCCGTCAAGGTCGGTAACCGTCAGCGGATATTGGGTCGCATAGCTGAGGAAGGGCGTCGCGATCAGCGCAGTAAGCAACAGCGATCTTACTGATTTTCTTGCCATAAAAGGAGTTCCGTTTGCCAATTTATAAATATAATGATTCTGAGAATTATTCTCGAGTAAACCTCAACGGCAAGTATATCAAGGGCAAATTTCACGAAATGTAACAAACTTGTTGGAAATTATGTGAACGCCGACAGGGCGCGCGGCGGCAGCATTTTCTGCCATGATTGGAGGTCGAAAACGTTTTTCAGGCTAATTCCTAATGTCATCCCCGGTTCGCTGTGCCATCCTGAATGCGACTCATAACATGACATGTGAGAGAGGATATTATGAAAAAAGCAATGATTGCGTTATCGGCTATTCTGGTTGCGGCTCCGGTTTTTGCTGCGACAACACATGCAACAGAGGATACCGTCGCGGCGGCCAATGCCAACGCCAACACCGCCAAAGAGAAGCTGCACCAGGCCCAGCACGAGGGCGAAGAGCAGCAGCTGAAGGCGAAACATGCGGCCGAAGGCAAACAGGATAGCGTCGGCAGCCAGGTGAGCGAAGGCGCGCAGAAGACCTGGAACAAGACCAAAGAAGGGACTGAGAAAGGTTGGGATAAGACCAAAGAGGTCAGCGAAAAAGGCTGGAACGCCACCAAATCCGGCGCAGAAAAGGGCTGGGATAAAACCAAATCCGGCGCTGAAGAGTTAAAAAATAAAGTGACTGAGTAAGTCCTGATAGCAGTCTGAATAAAGGTCGCGAGAGCGGCCTTTTTTATTGCTCGTCCTCCCCCATAATACCCTCCCCCGACAGCAGAAACCCCAGGTGCCAGGAATCGTCCTGGTTAAGCGGATACTCACTCTTTCTTCACATTTTCCCGTTACAAAGAACTTCAATCAGGAGGTGTACGATGAAAAAGATGATTTCTCTGGCGGTAATGTTATCCACTGTGCTGAGCGTCCCGGCCTTTGCCGATGGCCCGAACGACGGCCATCGCCCGGGGCAGCCAACGGTGTGGCAGAACGGTCCGGATCATAATGGGCATGCGCCGCAGGGCGGACCTGACGCGCATCATCAGGGTGACCATGACCAGCGTGGCCCGGATCGTGACGGTCATGACAAACGCGATCAGGCACGTCATGAGCAGGACCATTTCGCCTGGCGCGGTAACGATTTCCGCAAAGGCCACCCGGCTCCGGCGCCGTTCCGTGGCGATGAGTATCGCGTCCGTGACTGGAGCGACCGCGGCCTGCCGCCCCCGCCGGAGGGCCATCACTGGTCCTATATCGACGGTAACTATGTGCTGATCGCCGCGGCGACCGGGATCATCACCTCGATTCTGGTGAGCGGCGCCCTCGGCCACTAAATGCGCGTTTCCCAACGCCGGGCAGGGAACACCTGACCCGGCGATGGAGCTCCGCCGGGGCTACGGGTTCAGTTCGTCATCCGGCCAGTATTTATAGCCATTGACCATTGCCTGGGCGGCCAGCCCCTTGTCGGTGATTTCATAGACGTTCACTTTCGACGGCAGCGAGGAGGTGTCCTTCGCTACGCCGTTCGCGGAGGCGGCGATCGGCGCGATGCCTTTGTCATCATATTTCGCCGCGGCGTTCGCATCGGCGCCGACCATATATCCCTGGCGGATAAAGCGATCCAGGGCCGCTTTATCATGGAAGACCAGCACCGTGCGCTGCTGCTTGATCCCTATTCCCAGACCGGCGCCGCCCTGGGCCATTTTCATATAGGTGTCCTTCCCGGAGGCCGTATCCCGCACCACGCCGTAGCCGCTGCCAAATCCGAACAGCAGGATCTTGCTGCTGTTATTGGCGAATACCGCATAACCCTTCGCATGCTGAATATCGCTGCGGGCCTCGGGCTGCAGGGTGTACAGTTTATTGAGGGTTTCGTTGCGCATTTTCTGAATGCTGGCCCGCTGCTGGCTGGCGGTATCGCCCTGCGCGCTGCAGCCCGCCAGCGCGGTCATGGCGACGAGGAAAAGCGTCTGTAATTTCATAGAAATCTTTTTATTTAAATCTGAATATGGCCGGGGATGGTAGGGTAAATAATGGTTAATTCTCCATAAAATAAACGTTTATTTTTAAACTTCGCTGTTTTTAATGCTTATTGCACTGTTACGAACGCATTATTAAATAAGATGCCGCCATCGCCGGTATTAGAAATCCTGCTTGCATAAAGTTTTCACCACGATACCGTGTTAAGTCCTTACGATATTTCCCGGAGAGCGGCATGAGTGATTATGTAATTCCAGAAATTAAAGCGACGGAAGCGGAAATGATTTCTCTGCGTCATTATTTACATGCCAATCCGGAATTAAGTCTGGAAGAGTTTAATACCAGCGAACTGGTTGCCGGCAAGCTGACCGAGTGGGGCTACCAGGTGACGCGCGGCCTCGGCAAGACCGGGGTGGTCGGCAGCCTGAGCAAAGGCGACTCGCCGCGCACCATCGGCCTGCGCGCCGATATGGACGCTCTGCCGATTCATGAAACCACTGGTTTACCCTGGGCCAGCACGGTGTCGGGGAAAATGCACGCCTGCGGTCATGACGGTCATACCACCATTCTGCTGGCGGCGGCGAAATATATCGCCTCGCCGGCCTGTCAGTTCAACGGCACGGTGCATCTGATTTTTCAGCCGGCGGAAGAGGCTATCGGCGGCGCCGATTTAATGATTAAAGACGGCCTGTTCGAGCAGTTCCCCTGCGAACGCATTTTCGGTCTGCACAACATGCCGGGGCTGCCGGTGGGCAAGCTGGGCTTCTACGCCGGTAACTTTATGGCCTCGGCGGACACCGTCAAAATCACCCTTACCGGCTACGGCGGCCACGGCGCCCATCCGGAGCGCACCGTCGACCCGATCGTCGCCGGCGCGGCGCTGGTGATGGCTCTGCAGAGCATCGTGGCGCGCAACGTGCCGCCGGGCGAAACGGCGGTGGTCAGCGTCGGCACCTTCCAGGCCGGTATCGCCTCCAACGTTATTCCGGAGAGCGTGGTGATGGAGCTCAGCGTGCGGGCGATGAAGCCGGAAATCCGCGACCTGCTGATCAAACGTATTCACGAGCTCAGCGAATTTACCGCCAAAAGCTATGGCGCCAGCAGCGCAGTAGAGGTTTACGACTCCTACCCGGTATTAACCAACAGCCCCGAAGAGACTGATTTCGCCCGGGCGCTGGCGCTGGAGGTGTTTGGTCGCGAGGGGGTGCTGGAGTCGGTCTCGCCGATGAACGCCAGCGAGGACTTCGCCTTTATGCTGCGCGAACGTCCGGGCTGCTACTTCCTGCTGGGCAACGGCGAGCAGGGGGAGAAGGGCGGCTGCATGGTGCATAACCCCGGCTACGACTTCAACGATGACATTATCACCACCGGCGCGACGCTGTTCGCCCGCCTGGTGGAAAAGCACTGCCGTTAACCTCTGGAGAAGAACTGGAATGAAAAAATCACTGTTGCTATGGCTGGCGTTAATGGCGTCGACGTCGGCGCTGGCCGAAGGGGGAAAGGCGATCCGCTTCGGCGTCGACCCGACCTTCGCGCCGTTTGAATGGAAGGATCCGCAGGGCAAGCTGGCGGGGTTTGATATCGATCTAGGCAACGCCATTTGCCAGCAGCTGCAGGCGAAATGCGTGTGGGTGGAAAGCAATTTCGACGGCATTATCCCGGCGCTGAAGGCGCGGAAATTCGACGCTATCCTTTCCGGGATGTACATGACCGAGAAGCGTAAAGCGCAGATTGCCTTTAGCGACAAGCTGTATAACGGGCCGGTGTTCCTCGTGGCGCGTAAAAATACCCTGCAAGGCAATACGCCGGCGCAGCTGAAAGGCAAAACCATCGGCGTCGAGCAGGGTTCGGCGCAGGAGACTTACGTCAATCAGCACTGGCGTCCGCAGGGGATCAACATTGTGGCCTACCAGGGGGCCGATAGCGTGGTGCGCGATCTGGAGTCCGGGCGCATCGACGGCGCGGTGCTTTCCGGGATGATGGCCGACTACAGCTTCCTGCAGCAGCCGCAGGGTAAGGCATTCACCTTTGTCGGCGGCCATCTGCAGGATGATACGCTGTTTGGCGCCGGGGCGGCGATCGGCTTGCGTAAAGACGATGAGGCGCTGCGTCAGGAAATAAATGGCGCGATTGCGAAGATCCTTGCCGACGGCACCTATAAAAAATTAGCCAGCAAATATTTTAGCTTTGATGTTTATTCCGGGACATAATGTCTGAGTGTACCCGCGGGCAAGGATCGCCCGCCGTAAGATTCCTTTTCTGATTATCCAATCGACCTCCTCTCCTGACCCCTGTGGTTACCTGAGGGAAGCAGAATATAAGCTAAGGAGTACTCGGCATGATGACACGTCCCTTGGGCAAAACCGGATTTTCCATCGCCCCGTTAGTGTTTGGCGGTAACGTCTTTGGCTGGACCATTGATGAAAAAACCAGTTTTGCCCTTCTTGATGCTTTTGTTGACCATGGTTTTGATGCTATCGACACGGCGGATGTTTATTCCCGCTGGGCGGAGGGCAACCAGGGCGGCGAATCCGAAACCATTATCGGCCGCTGGCTGCAGGCGCGTCCCGGCATGCGCGATAAGGTCAAAATCTTCACCAAAGTCGGCTCCGATCTCGGCCTTCCTGGCCATAAGGGACTCAGCAAAGCCTGGATCCAGCAGGCGGTAGACGACTCCCTGCGCCGCCTTAATACCGACTACATCGACCTCTACTTTTCCCACTGGCCGGATCCGCAAACTCCGGTAGCGGAAACGCTGGAGGCTTTCCACAGCCTGCAGCAGGCGGGGAAAATTCGCGCGATGGGGGCCTCTAACCTCGATGCGATGCAGCTGGCGGGGGCGCTGGAGGTGGCGCGCAAGGGCGGCTTGCCTGCCTGGCAGGTGCTGCAGCCGGAATATAACCTCTACCACCGCTCCGCCTTTGAAGGCGCGCTGTGCGATCTCTGCGTCAGCCGTGATATCGGGGTGGTGACCTACTACAGCCTGGCCTCGGGGTTCTTAACCGGTAAGTACCGTCAGCCGTCGGATCTGGCGCAGAGTCAGCGCGGAGGGGGGATTGGTAAGTACCTGAATCCGCGCGGGATGCGGATTATCGATACCCTGGTGGCGGTTGCGGAGGAGCTGGGGGCGAAGCCAGCGGAAGTGGCCCTGGCGTGGCTGATCGGCCGCGAAGGGGTGACCGCGCCGATCGCCAGCGCCACCAGCGTGGCCCAGGTGGAAAGTTTTGCCCGCGCGGCGGCGCTGAGCCTGAGCGCGGAGCAGGTGGCGCGGCTGGACAGCGCCAGCGCCTGAGTCACGCCCTCTTCCCGGCGGAATAACGGTACAAGCGTCAATTTCCTTGTGCATACTGCGCCTGGCAGGGCTACAACTTCTATGTCAATTCCGGGCAGATTGCGCTCCCGGTTAATTTTCTGCGTTATGTCAATCATGGCGCAGGGAGCGCACAGGGGGCGGCCAGTCGCCGCCGCCCCCTGTACCCCCGGGCTCCGGCCAGCAAAATCGCCGCTGCGCGGTCCCTTCGACTTATCCCTGCAGGCTTCGGGTCGGGCCGAGGCAGCGTCCATGCAAAACACGGCCCTCAGCCCGCATCCATGCGGGCTGCCCCGGCCTTCCGGGAACGTCTCAGCGATTTTGAGGCCGTCAGCACCGGCAGTTTCAGCAACAATGGTGAATAAATTAACGACAGGTCGTACGAACGTAGGCCGGGTAAGGCGCAGCCGCCACCCGGCATAAAAGCGGCTCCGTGCCCGCTGTCATCGCCCGGCGGCGCTGTGCTTGCCGGGCCTACGAGGTATGAGCCTGTGAGAGGACCCTCCAGGCCGGGTAAGGCGCAGCCGCCACCCGGCATAAAAGCAGCTCCGTGCCCGTTGTCATCGCCCGGCGGCGCTGTGCTTGCACGGGCCTACGGGGTGTGAGCCTGTGAGTGGAGCCTGTAGGCCGGGTAAGGCGCAGCCGCCACCCGGCGGAATAACGGTACAAGCGTCAATTTCCCTGTGCATACTGCGCCTGGCAGGGCTACAACTTCTATGTTAATTCCGGGCAGATTGCGCTCCCGGTTAATCGTCTGCGTTATACCTGCCATGGCGCAGGGAGCGCACAGGGGGCGGCCAGTCGCCGCCGCCCCCTGTACCCCCGGGCTCCGGCCAGCAAAATCGCCGCTGCGCGGTCCCTTCGACTTATCCCTGCAGGCTTCGGGTCGGGCCGAGGCAGCGTCCGTGCAAAACACGGCCCTCAGCCCGCATCCATGCGGGCTGCCCCGGCCTTCCGGGAACGTCTCAGCGATTTTGAGGCCGTCAGCACCGGCAGTTTCAGTCGCACAAGTGGGTAAATCAACGACAGGTCGCACGAACCCTCCAGGCCGGGTAAGGCGCAGCCGCCACCCGGCATAAAGCGGCTCCGTGCCCGCTGTCATCGCCCGGCGGCGCTGCGCTTGCACGGGCCTACGGGGTGTGAGCCTGTGAGTGGAGCCTGTAGGCCGGGTAAGGCGTAGCCGCCACCCGGCATAAAAGCGGCTCCGTACCCGCTGTCATCGCCCGGTGGCGCTGCGCTTGCCGGGCCTACGCTGTGTCAGCCAGTGAGAGGACCCTGTAGGCCGGGTAAGGCGCAGCCGCCACCCGGCAAAATAAAGGCACAAGCGGAAATGTCTTGTTCGCACTGCGCCTGGCAGGGCTACAACTTCTATGTGATTTCCGTACAGATTGCGCTCCCGATATGTCTTCTGCGCTATGTCTCTTATGGCGCAGGGAGCGCACAGGGGGCGGCCAGTCGCCGCCGCCCCCTGTACCCCCGGGCTCCGGCCAGCAAAATCGCCGCTGCGCGGTCCCTTCGACTTATCCCTGCAGGCTTCGGGTCGGGCCGAGGCAGCGTCCGTGCAAAACACGGCCCTCAGCCCGCATCCATGCGGGCTGCCCCGGCCTTCCGGGAACGTCTCAGCGATTTTGAGGCCGCCAGCACCGGCAGTTTCAGCAACAATGGTGAATAAATTAACGACATGTCGCACGACACGAACTGTTGGCCGGGTAAGGCGCAGCCGCCACCCGGCACAAAATCGGCTCTGTGCCTGCTGTCATCGCCCGGTGGCGCTGCGCTTACCGGGCCTACGAGGTATGAGCCTGGGAGAGGACCCTGTAGGCCGGGTAAGGCGCAGCCGCCACCCGGCAAAATAACCATGCAACAGGGTTGCCTGGAAGGTAATCAATACTTTCCCGGCGGCGCGGCGCTTGCCAGGCCTACAGCTACGTGTATTTATTTGATATGTAAGTGTTATCTGGTAAAGATGAGTGAAGCGCCACCTGAAAAACACGTGGCGCAGCAGGTAGCCCGGATAAGGCGCAAGCCGCTATCCGGGGGAAGATTAACTGAACAGGGCGGTGATGGAGGCGCTGGCGAGGGAATGGAAATGGACGTTAAAGCCGACCATTGCGCCGCTGGCCTCGGCATCCACCTCAATTTTCTCAACGTCCAGGGCGTGGACGGTAAAGATATAGCGGTGGGTCTCGCCCTTCGGCGGCGCCGCGCCGCCGTATCCCGCCTTGCCAAAATCGGTGCGGGTCTGAACGGCCTCTTCCGGCAGCTCCGCCTGACCGGAACCGGCCCCCTGCGGCAGGACGCGCGTATCCGCAGGCAGGTTAGCCACCACCCAGTGCCACCAGCCGGAGCCGGTCGGCGCATCCGGATCGTAGCAGGTCACCACAAAGCTTTTGGTTCCTGCGGGCACATCATCCCACATCAGATGCGGCGAAATATTGTCGCCATCGTAGCCCATGCCGTTGAAGACGTGACGATTAGGCAGCTTACCGCCGTCCTGGAGATCGTGACTGATCAGTTTCATGCTTCATCCTCATTGATAATGCGCTGATTAACCAGGAAGTGTAGCCTGCACCACGACGCAATTCCGCTATTTATTCGCTAAAAAATGTTTCGTCCTGCACCGCCAGGTTAACGGCGCGGGTCAGGCGGGACAGCTGTTCAGGCGTGATGATATACGGCGGCATCAGGTAGATCAGGCGGCCAAACGGTCGGATCCACACCCCCTGCTCGACGAAAAAGCGCTGCAGGGCAGCCATATTGACCGGGCGACAGGTTTCAACCACGCCAATAGCGCCCAGCACGCGGACGTCGGCGACCAGGGCGGATCCCCGCGCCGGAGCCAGCTCGGTCTGCAGCTGGGCTTCAATCGCCGCCACCTGCCGCTGCCATTCGCCGCTCTCCAGCAGGCGCAGGCTTTCGCTGGCCACCGCGCAGGCCAGCGGGTTGCCCATAAAGGTTGGGCCGTGCATAAAGCAGCCGGCTTCACCGTTGCTGATGGTTTCCGCCACCTCGCGGGTGGTCAGCGCGGCGGAGAGGGTCATGGTGCCGCCGGTCAGCGCCTTGCCCAGACACAGAATATCGGCGGCGATACCGGCGTGCTCGCAGGCGAACAGCTTGCCGGTGTGGCCAAAGCCGGTGGCAATCTCATCGGCGATCAGCAGTATCCCTTCCCGGTCGCACATTTTACGCACCCGCTTCAGCCACTCCGGATGGTACATCCGCATCCCGCCCGCGCCCTGAACGATCGGTTCGAGGATCACCGCGGCGATGTCGTGACGGTGCGCGGCCATCAGGCGGGCAAAGGGCACCATATCCATTTCATCCCACTCGCCGTCAAAGCGGCTCTGCGGCGCGGGGGCGAACAGGTTATCCGGCAGATAGCCCTGCCACAGGCTGTGCATCGAGTTCTGCGGATCGCAGACCGACATCGCGCCGAAGGTATCGCCGTGATAGCCGTTGCGGAAGGTCAGGAAACGACGACGCGGTTGGCCTTTCGCCTGCCAGTACTGCAGGGCCATTTTCATCGCCACCTCAACCGCTACCGAACCGGAGTCGGCGAGGAAAACGCACTCCAGCGATTCCGGGGTCATTGCCACCAGCTGACGACACAGCGCCACCGCCGAAGGGTGAGTGATCCCGCCGAACATCACGTGCGACATCTGGTCGATTTGCGCTTTCATCGCCGCATTAAGACGCGGGTGATTGTAGCCGTGGATCGCCGCCCACCAGGAGGACATACCGTCAATCAGCTGTTCGCCGCCGGCGAGGGACAGCTCGCAACCGTGGGCGGAAACCACCGGGTAGACCGGCAGGGGGGAAGTCATAGAGGTGTAGGGGTGCCAGATGTGGCGCCGATCGAAGGCGAGATCGTCCAGGTTCATAAGCGACTTGTAAACCATTTTGAAAACATTTAGGTTTACAAGTCTACACTGAACTTACTTACAATGAAACGTACACAAAATATTTCGCGCAGCATCGAGGCGGCAAGCGAGAACATCCCCAGCAGCATAGTTCACTATCTGACTGGGGTGTGCGAGTGCAGCCAACAAAGAGGCTGTGTGAAACAGGTAGTGTACGACCTTTGGAGAGGAAAATGGCTCACCACCCCCGCTGGACAATGTCGCAAGTTACGGAATTATTTAATAAACCGCTGATCGACCTGTTATTCGAAGCGCAGCAAATCCACCGTCAGCACTTTGATCCGCGCCAGGTGCAGGTCAGCACCCTACTGTCGATCAAGACCGGCGCCTGCCCGGAAGATTGTAAATATTGTCCGCAGAGCGCGCGTTATAAAACGGGTCTCGAAACCGAGCGCCTGATGGAGGTCGAGCAGGTTCTGGAGTCCGCCCGTCAGGCAAAAAACGCCGGCTCCACGCGTTTTTGCATGGGAGCGGCGTGGAAAAACCCCCACGATCGCGATATGCCCTATCTGGAGCAGATGGTGAAAGGGGTGAAGGCTCTGGGGCTGGAGTCGTGCATGACGCTCGGCACCCTGACCGACAGCCAGGCGCAGCGCCTGGCCGAGGCGGGCCTCGATTACTACAACCACAACCTTGATACCTCGCCGGAGTTTTACGGCAACATCATCACCACCCGCACCTACCAGGAGCGCCTGGATACCCTGGACAAAGTGCGTGACGCCGGGATCAAAGTCTGCTCCGGCGGTATCGTCGGGCTGGGGGAGACCGTGAAAGACCGCGCTGGCCTGCTGCTGCAGTTGGCCAACCTGCCCACGCCGCCGGAAAGCGTGCCCATCAACATGCTGGTAAAAGTCAAAGGTACGCCGCTGGCGGATAACGACGACGTCGACGCTTTCGATTTTATTCGCACTATCGCCATCGCGCGCATCATGATGCCCACCTCTTACGTGCGTCTCTCCGCCGGCCGCGAGCAGATGAACGAGCAGACCCAGGCGATGTGCTTTATGGCCGGGGCGAACTCCATTTTCTACGGCTGCAAGCTGCTGACCACGCCGAACCCGGAAGAGGACAACGATCTGCAGCTGTTCCGCAAGCTGGGGATCAACCCGCAGCAGACGGCGGTGCTGGAAGGCGACAATGAGCAGCAGCAGCGTCTGGAGCAGGCCTTACTCACCCCGGACACTGAGGAATATTACAACGCGGCGGCGCTATGACCTGGCAGCAGCGAATCGATCGGGCGCTGGACGAGCGACGGGCGGCGGATGCCCTTCGCCGACGCCTGCCGGTGACGCACGGCGCCGGGCGCTGGCTGGAGCGGGAAGGGGAGCGCTGGCTTAACTTCTCCAGTAATGACTATCTCGGCCTGAGCCAGCATCCGGCGATTATCGCCGCCTGGCAGCAGGGGGCGGAACGTTATGGCGTCGGTTCCGGCGGCTCGGGACACGTAAGCGGCTATAGCGAGGCCCACCGCGCGCTGGAAGAGGAACTTGCCGACTGGCTGGGCTACCCGCGCGCATTGCTGTTTATCTCCGGCTTTGCCGCCAATCAGGCGCTGATCGCCGCCCTGGCGGATAAAGAGGATCGGATTGTGGCCGACCGCCTGAGCCACGCCTCCCTGCTGGAGGCGGCCAGTCTGAGCCCGGCGCAGCTACGCCGTTTCGGCCACAACGATCCGCAACAGCTCGCTCAACTGCTGGCTAAGCCGCTGGCGGGCGAACAGTTGGCGGTCACCGAAGGCATTTTCAGCATGGACGGCGACAGCGCGCCGCTGGCGGCCATTCACGCCGCGGCGCAGGCCGCCGGGGCGCTATTGCTGGTGGATGACGCCCACGGCGTCGGCGTGGTCGGCGACGAAGGACGCGGGAGCTGCGCCGCGCAGGCGGTGCGCCCTGAGCTGCTGGTGGTTACCTTCGGCAAGGCGTTCGGCGTCAGCGGCGCGGCGGTGCTGTGCGATGACGCGATGGCCGATTATCTGCTGCAGTTTGCCCGCCATCTGATCTACAGCACCGCGATGCCGCCCGCCCAGGCGGTGGCGCTGAGCGCCGCGCTGCAGGTGATACGCAGCGATGAAGGCCAGCGCCGTCGCGACACCCTGGCCGCCCGTATCCGTCAGTTCCGTGCGGGGATGGGCGAGACGTCGCTGGGTTTGACCGACTCCGTCAGCGCGATCCAGCCGCTGATCGTCGGCGATAACGGCCGGGCGCTGAGCCTGGCCAGCCGTCTGCGCGACGCGGGCTGCTGGGCAACGGCGATCCGTCCACCGACGGTGCCGGTCGGCAGCGCTCGTCTGCGCCTGACCCTGACCGCCGCCCATCAGTCTGAGGACATTAACCGTTTACTGGAGGTGCTGCATGGCCACGGTGAATAAGCAGGCGGTCGCCGCGGCGTTTGGCCGGGCGGCCAGCGGCTATTCGCAACATGATGAACTGCAGCGGCGCAGCGCGGAACTGCTGCTGCGCCAGCTGGCGCGTCGCGATTTTCCCCGGGTGCTGGATGCCGGCTGCGGCCCAGGCAGCATGAGCCGCCGCTGGCGTGAGGCAGGCAGCGTGGTGACCGCGCTGGATCTCTCCCCCGGGATGCTGGCCCAGGCGCAGCGTAACGACGCCGCCCAGCATTACCTGCTGGGCGACATTGAGGCGCTGCCGCTGTCCGACGCCTGCGTCGATCTGGCGTGGAGCAATCTGGCGGTGCAGTGGTGCGACGATCTGCGCGCAGCCCTTGGCGAGCTGTACCGGGTGGTGCGTCCCGGCGGCAGCGTGGCGTTTAGCACGCTGCTGGCCGACTCGCTGCCGGAGCTCAATCAGGCGTGGCAGGCCATCGACGACCGGCCGCATGCCAACCGTTTTCTTAGCGAAGCGGCGGTGC
Organism: Klebsiella sp. JN_Kp127; assembly: GCF_040062505.1. Classification (NCBI taxonomy): domain Bacteria; kingdom Pseudomonadati; phylum Pseudomonadota; class Gammaproteobacteria; order Enterobacterales; family Enterobacteriaceae; genus Klebsiella; species Klebsiella sp. JN_Kp127. The sequence continues at coordinate 73,316 of NZ_JBEAHS010000054.1, read as the reverse complement.
GCGAGGCGCTGAGCGGCCTGCGGGCGTCCGGCGAGGTGCATCAGATTAGCCTGCCGTTCGTCGATGCGCTGAGCGCCATGCGATCGCTGAAGGGCATCGGCGCCACCCATTTGCACCAGGGGCGGGCATCGGCCCCGCTTAGCCGCGGCAAACTGCGCGAGCTACAGCTGGCCTGGCCGCAGCGGCAGGGCGTCTGCCCGCTGACGTATTCTCTTTTTACAGGAGTCATTGAGCGTGACTAAACGTTTTTTTGTCACCGGGACCGACACTGAAGTCGGGAAAACCATCGCCAGCAGCGCCCTGCTGCAGGCGGCGAATCAGCTGGATTTTCACACCGCCGGCTACAAGCCGGTGGCTTCCGGCAGCGAGCTTACCGCCGCCGGGCTGCGTAATGAAGACGCGCTGGCGCTGCAGCGTCATAGCCGGGTCGCGCTGCGCTATGAGCAGGTTAACCCGTATACCTTCGCCGAGCCGACCTCACCGCATATCATCAGCGCCGACGAAGGACGGCCGATCGCTGCGGCGAGGCTCTCCAGCGGGCTGCGCGAGATAGAACGCCTCGCCGACTGGGTGCTGGTGGAAGGGGCCGGCGGCTGGTTTACGCCGCTTTCGGAAACCCTGACCTTCGCCGACTGGGCGCAGGCGGAGCAGCTGCCGGTGATTCTGGTGGTGGGCGTCAAGCTCGGCTGCATCAACCACGCGATGCTTACCGCCCAGGCGGTACGCCAGGCGGGGCTGCCGCTCGCGGGGTGGATCGCCAATGACGTGCTGCCGCCGGGCAAGCGCCACGCCGAGTATCTGGCGACGCTGAAAAACCGGCTGGCCGCGCCGTTCCTCGGTGAAATACCGTGGCTTGCCGATATCGCGCAGCGCGACGATCTCGGCCAGTATCTGGACCTCAGGGCGCTGGATCCGGCGTCATCCACTGCGCCAGCAGCGGTTCATCCAGCGCCATAATATCGCCTTCGGCGACGTTACGGCCCCGGTGCAAAACACAGAAACGATCCGCCACCCGGCGGATAAAGGGCAGGTGCTGCTCGGCGAGCAGCACCGTCAGGCCGATATCGCGATTCAACCGCAGCAGCAGATCCGCCAGCTTTTGCAGACAGCGCGGCCCTCTGCCGCGCGAGGGTTCATCAAGGATCAGCAGCCGCGGCTGCACAATCAGCGCCCTGGCCAGCGCCAGCTGGTACTGATCGTCGTCGCTCAGCGAGGCGCCTTTGCGCTGCCGTAGGGCATAGAGTTCGGGAAAATGTTCATAGATTTCGCCGCCGCTGGCGTTAGCCCCGGGTTTCCCGGCCGCGAGGGCAATATGTAGATTCTCTTCCACGCTGAGCTGGGAGAAGATGCGTTTATCCTGCGGCACATAGCCGATACCGATGGCGCTGCGCGACTGGGCCGACAGGGGGGTGAGATCCTGCGGCGGGGCGCCAATGTCATGCCAGGTCATCCGGCCGCTGGCCACCGGCAGATGCCCGGCAATGCAGTTAACCAGGGTGGTTTTTCCCATGCCCTCGCGTCCCAGTACGCCAATGCACTCCCCCGGGCGTAGTTCAAGATCGACATTCCAGAGCGAATGCTGGTTGCCGTAAAAGTGATTTACTGCCTGTAAATTCAACATGGACGTTTTCTCCTTATCCTGGCGTCAGGGCGACAGAAAGATGCTGCAAAACTCTTGCCAGGAAAAAGAACGCTCGGAAAAAAACGCTAAACGCCGATACCATCAGGCACAGCCAGCGCCGGGGCTGCACTTTTCCGGTGCCCGACGCTAAAGGGTGGTGCAAAAAGCAGCAAAAATCGAGCGGCTTTAAGCGGATAGTTATCAAAAATAGTTCGATAAAAATTTTTCGCCGCGCGGTTTAGGCAGCCAGACGATTTGCGCCGGGCGGCGGCGGTCTTGGGCTGCAGACAGTTATCCACTATTCCTGTGGATAACCTTGTGTATTAGAGTTAGAAAACCTGCGGTAAGCTAGAGCGTACGCGGCTTGCGGCTGAATTGGCGCGAAAGGCGTCTTTTCTTTAAAAGCATTAAATATCAGCTTGTTAGATAAAATCAATGGGTGTAAGAAAAGCGTCATCTTCTGCCATAAAACTTTCACCCGTCCGCTTGACAAATGTTAAAAGGTAAAAATTTCTGGGGATAACCCTGACGGCCGGAGGATTATTCCGCCCGGCGCGCGTTTTATATCCCGGTTGCCGGCAAAAAAGGCCAAATCGTGGCGCTATCATAATCACGTACTGTTTAAATATCCAGTGTATTTTGTTGGCAAAAAACGGCCCGAGGGGTAGAATTAAACACCGGCCGCTAAATCTTTTTCAGGTTCTGATTGATGAGTAAATCGTTTGTTCTGCATTCCGCCTTTCGCCCCTCCGGAGACCAACCGGAAGCCATCCGCCGCCTGGAAGAGGGGCTGGAGGATGGGCTCGCGCATCAAACGCTGCTGGGGGTCACCGGCTCCGGTAAAACCTTTACCATCGCCAACGTGATTGCCGATCTGCAGCGGCCGACGATGGTGTTGGCGCCAAACAAAACCCTGGCGGCCCAGCTCTACGGCGAGATGAAAGAATTTTTCCCCGAGAATGCCGTCGAGTATTTCGTCTCCTACTACGATTACTACCAGCCGGAAGCCTACGTCCCCAGCTCAGATACCTTCATTGAGAAGGACGCCTCGGTAAACGAACATATCGAGCAGATGCGCCTGTCGGCCACTAAAGCGCTGCTTGAGCGGCGCGATGTGGTGGTGGTGGCCTCGGTCTCGGCTATCTACGGCCTCGGCGACCCGGACCTGTATCTGAAAATGATGTTGCATCTGACGGTGGGGATGCTGATTGACCAGCGGGCGATCCTGCGCCGCCTGGCCGAGCTGCAGTATACCCGCAACGATCAGGCCTTCCAGCGCGGCACCTTCCGCGTGCGCGGCGAGGTGATCGACGTCTTCCCGGCGGAATCCGACGATATCGCCCTGCGCATTGAGCTGTTTGACGAAGAAGTTGAGCGCCTGTCGCTGTTCGACCCGCTTACCGGCCATGTGGAATCGACGGTGCCGCGCTACACCATTTATCCCAAGACGCACTACGTGACGCCGCGGGAACGCATCGTCCAGGCGATGGAAGAGATTAAGCTGGAGCTGGCGGATCGGCGCAAGGTGCTGCTGGCCAACAACAAGCTGCTGGAAGAGCAGCGCTTAACCCAGCGCACCCAGTTCGACCTCGAAATGATGAACGAGCTGGGCTACTGCTCGGGCATTGAAAACTACTCGCGCTTCCTCTCCGGGCGCGGGCCCGGCGAGCCGCCGCCCACCCTGTTCGACTACCTGCCGGCAGACGGCCTGCTGGTGATCGACGAATCCCACGTCACGGTGCCGCAGATCGGCGGCATGTACCGCGGCGACCGGGCGCGCAAAGAGACGCTGGTGGAGTACGGCTTCCGCCTGCCGTCGGCGCTGGATAACCGGCCGATGAAGTTTGAAGAATTCGAAGCGCTGGCGCCGCAAACCATCTACGTGTCGGCGACCCCCGGCGCCTACGAGCTGGATAAATCCGGCGGCGAGGTGGTGGATCAGGTGGTGCGTCCGACCGGTCTGCTGGACCCGATCATCGAAGTGCGGCCGGTGGCCACCCAGGTCGACGACCTGCTGTCGGAGATCCGCCTGCGCGCGGCCATCAACGAGCGCGTGCTGGTCACCACCCTCACCAAGCGGATGGCGGAAGACTTAACCGAGTACCTTGAGGAGCACGGCGAGCGGGTGCGCTATCTGCACTCGGATATCGACACCGTCGAACGTATGGAGATTATCCGCGACCTGCGTCTTGGCGAGTTTGACGTGCTGGTGGGGATCAACCTGCTGCGTGAGGGGCTGGATATGCCGGAGGTGTCGCTGGTGGCGATCCTCGATGCGGACAAAGAGGGCTTCCTGCGCTCCGAACGCTCGCTGATCCAGACCATCGGCCGCGCGGCGCGCAACGTCAACGGCAAGGCTATTCTGTACGGCGATAAGATCACTCCCTCGATGGCGAAAGCCATCGGCGAGACGGAGCGGCGACGGGAGAAACAGCAGCGCTACAACGAAGAGCATGGCATCGTGCCGCAGGGGCTCAACAAGAAAGTGGTGGATATCCTGCAGCTGGGCCAGAGCCTGGCGAAAACCAAAGCCAAAGGGCGCGGTAAAGCGAAGGCCGTCGAGCCTGCCGGGCTCAGCGGCGTGGATATGACGCCAAAAGCGCTGCAGCAGAAAATCCACGAGCTGGAAGGGCAGATGATGCAGCACGCGCAGAACCTCGAGTTCGAAGAGGCGGCGCAAATTCGCGACCAGCTGCATCAGCTGCGCGAACTGTTTATCGCCGCCTCCTGAGTGTTGGCGCATACCGCGGGACGGGGATAGGCGAGGGCGCAGTGAAGGTACGGCGCTGCGCTGACCGTTCCGCAGCCAGATAACCCAAGGCGGAGAAGAAAAAAGGCCGCAAAGCGGCCTTCTTAATGTTTGCTTAATCTCGCCAGGCGACACTATCCTCAACCTGATGAGGATAGCGCCCATGCAAAAAATCAACTTCCGTGAATATCTGGCGGTCGCCACCGCCCTGGTCATTATTGTTGCCTTCTTCCATCAGTGGGTGCTGACGTTCTGACCCGCACGCCGCGGGAATAACACCCACGCGCGGACCCCTGGCCCCGGCTGGCGGTTATGCAAAAAGAACTGGGCGTCATGCAGCTGAGCGATGCGCGTGACGATGCTCAGTCCGAGCCCTATGCCGCCGTAGCGACTGTCCATGCGTACAAAGGCCTTACTGAGTTCGCCGCTTTTCGCCTCATCAATTCCCGGTCCTTCATCTTCCACTGCCATCACCGGCATCAGACCCGCTTTCACCGACACGCGGATCGTCGACCCTTGCGGGCTGTAGCGATGGGCATTCTCCACCAGATTGCGCAGAATGACGCGGATGAGCGTCGCGTCGCCAGAGACGACGGCCTCGCTTTCGACATCCGTCAGCAGCAGCCGTTGCTGGCGCTCGGCCAGCATGGTCTCCAGCTCATCCTGCAGCGGTTTGACCACGTCATCCAGCAGCAGCACCTGCTGATAGCTGCCGGCGGAAAAGGACTGACCGACGCGCGCCAGCTGCAGCAGCTGCGAAATGCTGGTGGTCATCTGGTCGAGGCGCTGGATCAGCGGGTCGACGCCCATGCCATGCACTTTCGCCAGCAGCTCAAGGTGCAGCCGCAGCCCGGCCAGCGGGGTGCGCAGCTCGTGCGCCACGTCGGCGGTAAACAGCCGTTCGCGGTCAAGGGTCAGATTGAGGCGGGAAACCAGCTGATTCAGGGCGGTGGTCACCGCCGTCACCTCAGGTACCGATTCGCTGAGCACGATAGGGGTGAGGTTGTCCGGCGTGCGACTCTCCAGCTCGCTTTGCAGACGTGAAAGCGGGCGGGTGATTTTGCGTACCGCCAGCATGCTGATGTACAGCGCCAGACCCACGATCAGCAGGCTCGGCACCAGCAGGCTGGCGACCGCTTCCCTTACCTCATGCTCCACATGCTTCTGATTGTTGTGCCCTTCGATGGCGCTGGCCACCAGCAACTGGATCTGCTCTTTGCTCTCATGCCATAGCCAGAAGACGCTGATCAACTGACAGACCACCAGAATGGCGCCGATGGTCAACAGCAGCCGGTGGCGCATGGTCCAGTTTTCGGTTGCAAACAGAGCCATGGTCTATTCCGTCTCGCTGTGGTTAGCCAGCATATAGCCGAAGCCCCTGACGGTGCGGATCCGCGATTTGCCAATCTTATCGCGCAGGTTGTGGATGTGCACTTCCAGGGTATTGGTCGCTGGCTCATTGTCCCAGCTGTAGATATCGTTGTAGAGGATCTCGCGATGTACCGGGCTGCCGGCTTTCATCATCAGTCGCGATAGCAGGGCATACTCCTTCGGCGTCAGATCCAGCGCCGTCTCACCGAGCCACACCTGGCGACGGGTGACGTTGAGGCGCAGGTCGCCGACGCTGATTTCGTTATCGCCCTGATTATTATGCCGACGGAGCAGGGCGCGAATGCGCGCGTTCAGCTCTTCCAGGGCAAAGGGTTTCACCAGATAGTCATCCGCGCCGGTGTCGAGACCGCTAATGCGATCCTCAAGGGTATCGCGGGCGGTGAGGATCAGCACCGGCTGGGTCATTTTCTCCCGTCGCATGCGGGCGAGAAAATGCAGGCCGTCTTCGTCCGGTAGGCCAAGATCAAGCACGATCAGGCTATAGTGATTGCTGGCCAGCGACAGCGCCGCTTCGTGCGCTGTGGAGACGCCGTCGCACACGTATCCTTCACTTTGCATCGCCAGGATTAACCCCTGCAACAGCAGCGCATCGTCTTCAATGACTAAGATTTTCATCAACCAGCCTCTCTACATGGCGTTAAAATATCATCTGCCGCCTGGTACTCGTGGGTGCTGACGCCGAGCAGGCCGAGCAGGGTGGAGAACAGATTATCCTGCGAGTAATTCTCTTTTTTCGCTCGCTGCTGCAGACACTGCGCGGAAATGCCGTAGCGTTGCTGGTAGTCGGCAGAGAGCCACATCACCATCGGCACGTGTTTCTGCGTATCCGGCGCGATAGAGTACGGCAGACCATGCAAATAGACCCCATCTTCCCCTAACGACTCGCCGTGGTCGGAAAGATACACCAGGCTGGTAGTGAATTTGTCCTGTTTCGCCTGCAGGAGTTTTATCGCTTTATCCACCACGTGGTCGACGTACAGGATGGTGTTGTCATACGTGTTGGTCAACTGCTCCCGGGTACAGCCCTGGATCTCATTGGTGTCGCAGGTTGGGGTGAATTTTTTGAATTCAGCCGGATAGCGATTGTAGTACGTCGGCCCATGGCTGCCGATGGTATGCAGCACAATAATGCCATCCTGTTGCAGGTTATCGATATAGCTGTCGAGATGATGGAACAGCACGTCATCGTAGCACTCGCCGTCGATGCACTGCCCGGTTAGCTTCAGATCGGTCACGTTCTGGTGCGGTACCCGATCGCAGGCCCCCTTGCAACCGCCATCGTTGTCGTTCCACAGCACCTGAATGCCGGCGCGCTGCAGAATATCCAGCACCCCTTCCTGATGATGGGCCAGCTCTTCGTCATAGTGCGCGCGCGGCATATTGGAGAACATGCACGGCACCGAGACCGCCGTGGCGGTTCCGCAGGAGGTGGTGTGCGGGAAGTAGATCACCCCGTCCTGTTGCATCAGCGGGTTGGTGTCGCGCGGATATCCGCCCAGCGAGAAGTTGTCCGCCCGGGAAGTTTCGCCCAGCACCACAATCGTCAGGTTCTTACGGGGACCGTTATGCATCACCGGGTTCTGTTTGGCATCTTCGCCAATCTTCACCAGCGGCAGGTTGTCCATGCGATGGTGCGCATACCAGGAGTTCACCGCCACAATGCTGTTGGAGGGGCTCAGGGATTTCACCAGCTCCTTGTTGTTGCGAAACAGCGAGGCATAGTCTTTATAAAAGAGGACGGCAATCAGGACGATCAGCAGCGCGGAGGCCACCATATTCACCAGGCGCCAGGCCACGCCGCGCCATAGCGTGGCCGGTTTACGAATTTTAACCCACCAGGCGACCAGCACCGCCAGCACCCCGGAGAGGCCAAGGACAACGATCATTTCGCCGGAGAGCAGGGCAAAGCTCTCCGCTGGGGTGGTGTCGAGGATGTTGGTGATCATGCTGCGGTCGATCACCACGCCGAAGCTCCAGATGAAGTACTGCGCCGATGCGCTGAGCAGAATAAAAAGGCTAATCACCAGCCGGTCAAGCTTGAGAAACGAGGCGAGGGTGGTGAGGATATTCATCACGCTGAATGCCACCAGCGGCATACTCAGAAACACCAGCGCGGTGTGCAGGTTGTTCACCGGCAGCAGCGTATACGCCTGGCGGTAGAAGGCGAGGTTAAGAAAAAGCCCGATATAGACCGCGAAAATAATCAGATAAGTCGTGCGGCTGACGATCGGCCGACGCAGAGGCAATAACGACATAGTACATACCCACAGGAAGAGATAAGGGTATAGTGCCAGCTCTGTTTTAAGACAACCTTAAGATTTTAAGGTGCGCCGAAAGCCGAGCCTTCGGCGCGCAGGATCAGCCCGGCAGCTGGAGCGCTTTCTCCAGCGCCCCGCGAAGCAGCGCCCGGTCATGGCGATAGGGCACGTCGCTGGCTTCCAGCGGCGTCTGGATCACCAGCCGGTCGTCGATGCCGCTGATATCGGCTTTTGGGCCGGCGATGACTGCATCCACCACCCGCTTGCCCACGTAGCGCTCCATAATCGCGATGCGCTCCGCCAGCGACAGCCTCGCGGCCGGGCTGTGCTCTTTGCCGAGGTTATCAATAAACACCATCGGCGCCGGAGTGCGGCGCAGCGCCTGGGCCATCTCGTCAAGCAGCAGGATCGGCAGCAGGCTGGTATAGAAACTGCCCGGGCCGATGAGGATCAGATCGGCTTCGGCGATGGCCTCTACCGCCTCGCGGGTGGCCGGTACCGGCGGGGTGAGCATCAACTCCTGCGGCAGGCTATCCAGCTGATCGATATTCACTTCACCGTATACTTCATGGCCTTCATGATCGAGCGCCATTAAATCCACCGGTTGTTCCGACATCGGAATAAGAAAAGCGTCCACTTTGAGCAGGTTTCTGATCAAATTGATCGCTTCTAACGGCCGCACGCTGAGGTGATCCAGCGCCTTTAACATCAGATTTCCCAGGTTATGGCCGGAAAGCTCGCCATTGCCGCTAAAACGGTACTCAAACATCGCCGACGCCACGCTCGGCTCGGCGATTAACTGATTGATGCAGTTGCGCATATCGCCCCAGGCAATGCCGCCTTCCGAGCGGCGGATCCGCCCGGTGGATCCCCCGTTGTCGGTGGTGGTCACAATGCCGGTCAGCCGTGAGCCCAGCGAGGAGAGGGAGGACATCACCCGACCCAGACCATGCCCGCCGCCGAGCGCCACCACCCGATCCAGGTCAGCGAATGTACGATTGCGCATAGAAATTCCTTATTTCACATAAACGGCCACACACTACCCGATCTACCCCTAAAAGACGATGGGAGGAGCCCGACAAACTGACCGATATCAAGGCAAAAAGATGATTTATGGCTATTCTGTAACGAAAATGCACGAAGGTAGCGATATATACAAGAATATATAGCGAAATCGCAAATGGCGAAACCGCCTGGAACGCGCTACTATCGGCATAACCTGTTAACACTCTAGCCTCTTCGCCTGTGTCAAAAGATATGGCGGTTTGGCCGCGACGCCCCCGGTTGTCGCCAGGGCGTGGGAAGAAATGACCGCGTCTCCCGTATTTGGAAAGGTGTATATGGCCTCACAGCTTACCGATGCATTCGCGCGTAAGTTTTATTACCTGCGTCTGTCGATTACCGATGTGTGCAATTTCCGTTGCACCTACTGCCTGCCGGATGGCTACAAGCCCGGCGCCGTCAATAACAACGGCTTTCTCAGCGTAGACGAAGTGCGCCGGGTTACGCGCGCCTTCTCCGCGCTGGGCACTGAAAAAGTTCGCCTCACCGGTGGGGAACCCTCCCTGCGCCGTGACTTCACCGAGATCATCGCCGCCGTGCGTGAAAACCCGGCGATCCGTCAGATTGCCGTCACCACCAACGGTTACCGCCTGGCGCGCGATGTCGAACGCTGGCGCGATGCCGGGCTGACGGCGATCAACGTCAGCGTCGATAGCCTCGATGCCCGCCAGTTCCATGCCATCACGGGCCAGGACAAATTCCACCAGGTGATGGACGGGATTGACGCCGCTTTCGCTGCGGGCTTTGACAAGGTGAAGGTGAATACCGTGCTGATGCGCGATGTTAACCATCACCAGCTTGATACCTTCCTCGCATGGATCCAGCCGCGTCGAATTCAGCTGCGGTTTATTGAGCTGATGGAAACCGGCGAGGGCAGCGACCTGTTCCGCCGTCACCATCTCTCCGGCATGGTGCTGCGCGACGAGCTGCTGCGACGCGGCTGGATCCACCAGATCCGCCAGCGCAGCGATGGTCCGGCGCAGGTCTTTTGTCATCCGGACTACGCCGGCGAGATCGGCCTCATCATGCCGTACGAAAAAGACTTCTGCGCCACCTGCAACCGTCTGCGCGTCTCCTCCGTCGGCAAACTGCACCTGTGCCTGTTTGGCGAAGGCGGCGTCGACCTGCGCGACCTGATGGCCGATGATCGGCAGCAGGCGGCGCTGGAAGCGCGGATCGCCGAAGCCTTAACCCACAAAAAGCAGACCCATTTCCTGCATCAGGGCAACACCGGCATTACGCAGAACCTGTCCTATATTGGCGGATAATCGTTTTCGAAAGGAGCATTCAGATGAGCCAGGCTAGCGCTGAGTTTATTCCGACCCGTATTGCTATTCTTACCGTTTCCAGTCGTCGCGGCGAAGAGGACGACACTTCCGGCCACTGGCTGCGTGAGGCGGCGCAGGAGGCGGGGCACCATGTCGTCGATAAGGCGATAGTCAAAGAGAACCGCTACGCCATCCGCGCCCAGGTATCGGCGTGGATCGCCAGCGATGAGGTGCAGGTGGTGCTGATCACCGGCGGGACCGGGTTCACCGAAGGGGACCAGGCGCCGGAAGCGCTGCTGCCGCTGTTTGACCGTGAGGTGGAAGGTTTTGGCGAAGTGTTCCGCATGCTGTCGTTCGAAGAGATCGGCACCTCGACGCTGCAGTCCCGGGCGGTGGCCGGCGTCGCCAACCACACGCTGATCTTCGCCATGCCGGGCTCGACGAAAGCCTGCCGCACCGCGTGGGACAACATTATTGCCCCGCAGCTGGATGCCCGCACCCGTCCTTGTAATTTTATTCCTCACCTGAAGAAATAATTTATGTCACAACTGACCCATATTAACGCCGCAGGCGAAGCCCATATGGTGGATGTCTCCGGCAAAGCGGAAACGGTGCGCGAAGCGCGCGCTGAGGCTTATGTCGAGATGCAGGCGACGACCCTGGCGATGATTATCGACGGCAGCCACCATAAAGGCGACGTTTTCGCCACTGCGCGTATCGCCGGGATCCAGGCGGCCAAGCGCACCTGGGAGCTGATCCCGCTGTGCCATCCGCTGATGCTCAGCAAAGTGGAAGTCAATCTGCAGGCGCAGCCGGAACATAACCGGGTGCGCATCGAATCGCTCTGCCGCCTGACCGGCAAAACCGGCGTCGAGATGGAAGCCCTTACCGCCGCCTCGGTTGCCGCGCTGACCATTTACGATATGTGCAAAGCGGTGCAGAAGGATATGGTGATTGGCCCGGTGCGTCTGCTGGCGAAAAGCGGCGGCAAGTCCGGCGATTTTAAGGTGGACGAACGCCATGATTAAGGTTCTGTTTTTTGCCCAGGTGCGCGAGCTGGTGGGTACGGATTCGCTGACTCTCGACGCCAGCGACCTGGCCACCGTTGAGGCTGTGCGTCAGCAGCTTGCCGCTCGCGGCGATCGCTGGGCGCTGGCCCTGGAGGAGGGCAAACTGCTGGCGGCGGTTAACCAGACGCTGACCGCCTTTGACCATCCTGTCGCCAGCGGGGATGAAGTGGCGTTCTTCCCGCCGGTTACCGGAGGCTGACATGACGCAAACTCGTATCGTCGTTAGCCCGGCGCGCTTTAGCGTCGGCGAGGAGTATCCCTGGCTGGCCGAACGCGATGAAGACGGCGCGGTGGTCACCTTCACCGGCAAAGTGCGCAATCACAACCTCGGCGACAGCGTGAAAGCGCTGACCCTCGAGCACTATCCGGGGATGACCGAGAAATCGCTGGCGGAGATCGTCGACCAGGCGCGCGAGCGCTGGCCGCTGGGCCGGGTGACCATTATCCATCGCATCGGCGAAATGTGGCCGGGGGAAGAGATTGTGTTTGTCGGCGTCACCAGCGCCCACCGCGGCAGCGCCTTCGCCGCCGGCGAGTTTATGATGGACTACCTGAAAACCCGTGCGCCGTTCTGGAAACGCGAGGCGACGCCGGAGGGCGAGCGCTGGGTCGACGCCCGCGACAGCGATCGCCAGGCGGCAGAGCGCTGGTAGTGTGATACGCTTACAGAGTGAAACTTTGTTAATCAGGAGAGAGTCATGGACAGATATCCGCGTTCCGATTCAATAGTGCAGGGCCGCAGCGGCCTGCAGACTTATATGGCGCAGGTGTACGGCTGGATGACGGTTGGCCTGCTGCTGACGGCGTTTATCGCGTGGTTTGCGGCTAACACCCCGGCGGTGATGATGTTCGTCTTTTCGAGCAAAATTACCTTCTTCGGGCTGATCATCGCCCAGCTGGCGCTGGTGTTTGTGCTGTCGGGGATGGTACAGCGGCTGAGCGCCGGGATGGCGACCACCCTGTTTATGCTCTATTCGGCGCTCACCGGGCTGACGCTGTCGAGCATTTTTATCGCTTATACCTACTCCTCCATCGCCAGCACCTTTGTGGTCACTGGCGGGATGTTCGGGGCGATGAGCCTTTACGGCTACACCACTAAACGCGACCTGAGCGGCTTCGGCAGCATGCTGTTTATGGGGCTGATTGGCATCGTGCTGGCGTCGCTGGTAAACCTGTGGCTGAAGAGCGAGGCGCTGATGTGGGCCGTGACCTACATTGGGGTGGTGCTGTTTGTCGGCTTGACCGCCTACGACACCCAGAAGCTGAAAAATATCGGCGAGCAGATTGATACCCGCGACAGCGCCACGCTGCGTAAATACTCGATCCTCGGCGCCTTAACGCTGTATCTGGATTTCATCAACCTGTTCCTGATGCTGCTGCGTATTATGGGCAATCGCCGCTAACCTCTTTATATCAAGGGGTTGCATCTCAGAACGCCCGGCAAGCGTAACGCCGCCGGGCAAGCATTGATTACCTTCCAGGCAACCCTCTTGCGCCGTTTTTTTGCCGGGTGGCGGCTGCGCCTGACCCGGCCTACAGGGTTCGTGCGACCTGTCGTTGATTTACCCACTTGTGCGACTGAAACTGCCGGTGCTGACGGCCTCAAAATCGCTGAGACGTTCCCGGAAGGCCGGGGCAGCCCGCATGGATGCGGGCTGAGGGCCGTGTTTTGCACGGACGCTGCCTCGGCCCGACCCGAAGCCTGCAGGGATAAGTCGAAGGGACCACGCAGTGGCGATTTTGCTGGCCGGAGCCCGGGGGTACAGGGGGCGGCGGCGACTGGCCGCCCCCTGTGCGCTCCCCGCGCCGTAAGAGACATAACGCAGAAGACTAGCCGGGAGCGCAAACTACGCTGAAGCCACAGATAACATAAACAACCACACGGCAGTGCTTCCCCTCTCCCGGAAACAGTCCGGCTGGCGTTCAGGCCCATGCAAGCGCAGCGCCGCCGGGCGATTTCACTCGCGGGCCAGCTTGCGCTGGTTCTTTTGCCGCAGCTTTTTCGCCCGACTCTCCAGCAGCAGATAGGCCACCGTCGCCAGCAGCAGCGGCAGGAAATAATAGAGCGCGCGCCAGGCGAGGAGGGCGGCGATGATCGCCCCCTTCGAAATCTCTTCCCCGGAGAGCATGGCGATAAACACCGCCTCCAGCACGCCAATCCCGGCCGGGATGTGGATAATCACCCCGGCGATACTGCTCACCAGCAGCACTCCCAATACCAGGAAATAGTTAATCTCGCTGCCCAACAGCAGCCAGATGATCGCCCCCATCGCCATCCAGTTCGCCGCCGAGACCCCCATTTGCAGCAGCGCGAATCGCCAGGAGGGCAGCACCAGCCGCTGGCCTTTGATCGTCAGGTGACGGCGTTTGGCGAACGCGCAGCCGAAGAGATAGCACAGCGTGAGAAATAGCATCGCTCCGCCGATAATCCGCAGGGTGGTCTGGCTGATGTACCAGTGCGACGGCAGCTTCACCAGATCCGCCGTAAAGATCACCCCACCGAGCAGGATATAGCCCAGCCAGTTGGTGGTGATGCTTAAGGAAAAAATACGGGTGATGGTGCTATTGTTCAGCCCCAGCCGGGAGTACAGCCGGTAGCGCATGCCGATGCCGCCGACCCAGGTGCTGAGGGTCAGGTTGAAGGCATAGCAGATAAACGACACCAGCATTACCTGGCGTTTCGCTAGCTTGTGTCCGCACCAGGCGCGGCCAAGCAGATCGTAGCAGCCGTAGATCAGATAGCTGACGATGACCAGCGCAATGGCGCTGAACAAGGCCAGCCGATCGTAGCCGCGGATCACCTTCCACACTTCCTGCCAGTCGACCTTCTGCGCGTAAATCACCAGCAGGACGATCACGGCGATAAAAAAGAGCACGGTCAGCACTCTTTTTGCCATCCGCCAGCGCGGGTGCGATTTGCTCATAGTGGATTATCCCTGGTAGGTGACTCGACGCGATCCTGCGTTTCAATCTCCGGCTGCACCGGCGGGCTGACCCTGGCCAGCCGCGGAGTATGGGCCGGCAGCCAGCCGACCCACGCCGGAAAGTGGCGCAGAAAGTGGAAGGCCATCACGCTCACCCCCAGCCGCCACCAGTTGCGTTTCGGCAGCATTGCTTTATCGATCCGCTGGCAATCCCGGGCGATAAGCCCGTTAAGGTTATCGCGCAGCGTCTGGTTAAACACCCGGTCGTGGATGATCAGATTGGCTTCCAGATTCAGCGACAGGCTGAGCGGGTCCAGGTTGCTCGACCCAACGGTGGCCCAGTGGTCGTCCGCCAGGGCGACTTTGCCATGCAGCGGACGGCGGCGATATTCGTAGATCTGCACGCCGCCTTTGACGAGGTAGTGATAGAGCAGGTGGGCGCCAAATTTCACAATTGGAATATCCGGTTCGCCCTGGACGATCAGCTTCACCCGCACCCCGCGCCGCGCGGCATTGCGCATCGCATGCAGCAGACGGTAGCCGGGGAAAAAATAGGCGTTCGCGATTATCACCTCCCGGCGGGCGCTGGTCAGCATCTTCAGGTAGTGGCGTTCGATATCGTCGCGGTGATCCTGATTATCGCGCCAGACGAACAGCGCCTGCGCCTCGCCGGGGGTCTGGTTGATCTCCGGCTGATGGCGACGACGGCGCCACCAGCGGCGGGCGGTTTCGCTGTTGGGCAGATTCTCCAGTTCGAACTGCAGAATATCCAGCACCACCGGCCCCTCGACCTGCACCGTGTAATCCTGTTTCGCCTCCGGGCCATAGTCGCTCATATGTTCGGCGGAGTAGTTGATGCCGCCGACAAAGGCGGTGGTGTCGTCGATCACCACGATTTTACGGTGCATGCGACGGAACAGGTTAGTGCGCATTCCCATCAGCTTAGGGCGCGGGTCGTAATAGCGGAAAATCACCCCGGCGGCGGTCAGTTCGCCGACAAACTCATCGCTAAGATCCGGCGAGCCGTAGCCGTCAAGCAGCACTTCCACCTGGATGCCGCGGCGGGCGGCCTTCAGCAGAACCGCGTGCAGCTGCCGGCCGACCTCATCTTCAAACCAGATAAAGGATTCGAGGATCACCCGCCGGCTGGCGCGACCGATGGCCGCAAACAGCGCCGGATAGTACTGGTCGCCGTTCTCCAGTAGCGTAATGCGGTTGCCTTCCTGCCAACGACATTTCACAAATGAATCTCCACGCTAAGGGGTGCATGATCGGACAGATGCCGCCACTGTTTGAGGGCCAGCGCCTTCGGGCGGCTGGCGTGGGCGTTCTTGACGTAAATGCGATCGAGGCGCAGCAGCGGAAAACTGACCGGAAAGGTGCGCGCCGGGCGTCCGCGGGCGCGGGTAAAGATCTCTTCCAGCCCCGCCTGGGCTTTTAACGGCTGGTTAGCCTGCTGACGCCAGTCGTTAAAATCCCCAGCCACCACCACCGGCTCGCCGGCGGGCAGGGTGTTGACCCATTCCGTCAGCATCCCCAGCTGCGCCTGCCGCTGGTCGGCACGCAGTCCGAGATGGACGCAAATGACGTGAATCGTGACGCCGCTCTGAGGCGGCACGATGCGGCAGTACAGCAAGCCGCGTTTCTCCCCGTTGCCGACCGAGATATCGCGATTCTCATAGTATTCAATCGGGAAGCGCGACAGCACGGCATTGCCGTGGTGACCTTCCGGATAGACCGCGTTGCGCCCATAGGCGTAGTCGCTCCACATGGTGTCGGCGAGAAATTCGTAATGGGTCGTATCTGGCCAGTTTTCGATATGCAGCGGGTGAACTTCGTGAGCGCCCATCACTTCCTGCAGGCAAACTATGTCAGCGCTGACGCTGCGAACGGCTTCGCGCAGCTCGGGCAAAATAAAACGCCGATTAAACGCCGTAAAGCCTTTATGGGTGTTAATTGTCAGCACGTTCAACGAAAATCCCGACGTTGGCTCAGCCATAATTCTCCAGTAAATGTCACTTTCCTGAATAAAATAGTGTAGTAGACGTCACAAAAAGATGCGGTGTTACGGAATTTTCCGTAAAGTGCGGTACTCTGAGTAGCAGAGAAAAATCCTTCAGGAGAGAAGCCATGAAGTGGCAACAACGTGTACGCGTCGCAACAGGTCTTAGTTGCTGGCAGATTATGTTGCATCTACTGGTCGTGGCAGTGCTGGTGATGGGATGGATGAGCGGCGCGCTGGTGCGCGTCGGATTAGGGCTGTGCGTCCTCTACAGCGTCACGCTGCTGGCGATGCTGTTTCTGCAGCGTCATCACGAGGCGCGCTGGCGCGATGTGGGAGACTTCCTTGAGGAGCTCACCACCACCTGGTACTTCGGCGCCGCCATGATAGCGCTGTGGCTGCTGTCGCGCGTGCTGCACAACAACCTGCTGCTGGCCCTCGCCGGGCTGGTGATACTGGCAGGCCCGGCGGTGGTCTCGCTGCTGGCGAAAGATAAAAAATTACGCAATCTTTCTTCGGAACATCGCATACGCCGCTGAGCCGGTGGTGGCCGCTATGACCAGTAGCGGCCACAAACTTCCCCACACAATCTCCAGACTCGCATCCTTCAGATAAATTTGCTTGGTGATATCGGTAAAGTGGCGGATCGGGTTTATCCAGGTCAGATCCTGCAGCCACTGCGGCATGTTTTCCACCGGTGAAACGTAGCCGGAGAGAAGAATCGCCGGCATCATAAAGACGAACACGCCGATAAACGCCTGCTGCTGCGTGGCGCACAGCGATGAGATCAATAAGCCAAAGCCCACCAGCGATAGACCGTAAATCACCATGGTGAAATAGAACAGCAGCAGCGAGCCGGCAAACGGGATCTGATAGGCCCAGATACCAATCGCCAGCACGATAGTCGCCTGCAGGGTGGCGACGATCAGCGCCGGCACCGCTTTACCAACAAAGATTTGCCAGGTGGCGAGAGGCGAGACCAGCAGCTGATCGAGGGTGCCCTGCTCGCGCTCGCGGGCCACCGACAGCGAGGTGACGATCATCACCCCGATGGTGGTGATCATGGCGATGAGCGACGGCACCACGAACCACTTGTAGTCGAGATTCGGGTTATACCAGTTGCGCACCACCAGTTCGCTATTGTTCGGCTTCGCTTTGTCCTCCAGCAGTTCCTGCTGGTAATTTTTCACGACCTGCTGCAGATAGTTGGCGGCGATTTGCGCGCTGTTGGAGTTGCGCCCGTCAAGCAGGAGCTGCAGCGGGGCGGTTTGATAGTTGTCGAGGTTGCGTGAGAAATCCGCCGGGAAGCGCACCACCAGCAGGGCTTTTTGTTCATCGATGGTCGGCTGGATCGCCTGCGGGCTTTTCAGCAGCAGGACGTGGGTAAAGGCTTTGGCGTGGGCAAAGCGCTGAGTGAGTTCCACCGCGTGGCGACCGCTGTCCTCGTTATAGATGGCGATGGTGGCGTTGGTCACCTCCAGCGTCGCGGCAAAGGGAAACAGCAGCACCTGAATCAGCACCGGCATGATTAAAATCGCCCGCGTCTGCGGTTCGCGCAGCAGCGACTGCAGCTCTTTGCGGATCAATGTCCATAAACGGTGAAACATAATAGCTCCTTTGGCCCATTCAACAACGCCGGGCGGCACTGCGTACGCCCGGCCTACGGGTTCGGCGAACCGTATAATCGATGTTGGTTAAACCGTAGGCCCGGTCAGCGCAGCGCCACCGGGCAAAACCTAATCCAGACGCCGTTTGGTTTTCAGCCACGTCAGGCCGATAAACATCACCGCCGAAGCAATCAAAAACAGCACATTCACCAGCAGCACCACCGGAATATTGCCCGCCAGAAACAGGCTTTGCAGGGTGTTGACGAAATAGCGCGCCGGGATCACATAGGTCACCGCGCGGATCACCGCCGGCATGCTGTCTATCTGGAAAATAAACCCGGACAGCATTATCGACGGTAAAAAGGCGGCGTTCAGCGCCACCTGCGCGGCGTTAAACTGGTTGCGGGTGATCGTCGAGATCAGCAGTCCCATCCCCAGGGTGCTGAGCAAAAACAGACTGGTGATGACAAACAGGATCGGCAGCGAACCGCGATAGGGGACGCCGAGAATAAACACCGACACCAGCATACACAGCAGCATCGCCAGCATGCCGAGGAAGTAGTAGGGGATGAGCTTGCACAGCAGCAGTTCAGCGCGGGTGATCTCCGTCGACAGCAGCGCCTCCATGGTGCCGCGCTCCCATTCGCGGGCCACCACCAGCGAGGTCAATATGGCGCCGACCACGGTCATGATAATGGTGATCGCCCCGGGGATAATAAAGTGCTGGCTGATGGCCGCCGGGTTAAACCAGTAGCGCATCTGCACGTCGATCAGCGGTTCAAAGGTCTCGCCGCGGTCTTCCGCCCGCTGCTGCTGCCAGATCTGCCAGATACCCTCCACGTAGCCCTGGGCGAAGTTAGCGGTATTGGGCTCGCTGCCGTCGGTGATGAGCTGGAGCGGCGCAGTGGCGCCGGGGCGGGCCATCTGGCGGTCAAAGTCCACCGGAATAACCACCATCGCGCGGATGCGACCGGCCTGCATCAGCTCAATTAGCCGCTGGCGATTGTCACTGACGGTGGCGTCGATATAAGGCGAGCCGGTCATGGTATGGACGAAGTCCAGCGCCTCTTCGCTCTGCTGCTCCAGCAGAACCCCCACCCGCAGCTTACTGGAGTCGAGATTAATGCCGTAGCCGAAGATAAACAGCAG
This sequence comes from Klebsiella sp. JN_Kp127, assembly GCF_040062505.1. Taxonomy (NCBI): domain Bacteria; kingdom Pseudomonadati; phylum Pseudomonadota; class Gammaproteobacteria; order Enterobacterales; family Enterobacteriaceae; genus Klebsiella; species Klebsiella sp. JN_Kp127. The sequence goes on along the minus strand of NZ_JBEAHS010000054.1, from coordinate 54,214 downwards.
CAGCAGAGGGATCACCACCGCAATCAGCCAGCTGCTGGGATCGCGGACGATCTGCCGGGTCTCTTTGACGCACAGGGCGCGGACCCGCCGCCAGGAGAGGAGATTACTGCTCATGGCCATTCTCCTTATCCCAACGGTTAATCAGGGTAATAAACGCCTGCTCCATGGTCGGGTCCGTCTGGTTGTCATCCGCCGCCTGGGCCTTCAGTGCGTCCGGGGTGCCGCTGGCGATAAGCTTGCCGTGATAGACCAGCCCAATGCGGTCGCAATACTCCGCCTCATCCATAAAGTGAGTGGTGACCATCACTGTCACCCCTTTATCCACCATGCTGTTGATATGCAGCCAGAACTCGCGACGGGTGAGGGGATCGACCCCGGAGGTGGGTTCGTCGAGAAAAAGAATGTCGGGTTCATGCATCAAGGAGCAGGCCAGCGCCAGCCGCTGCTTATAGCCGAGCGGCAGCTCGTCGGCGGCGTGGCGGGCGATGCCGTTCAGACCGAAGGCATCGCTCATGCGGGCAATTTTGTCATTTTGCGCCCGGCCACGCAGGCCGTAGACCCCGGAGAAAAAGCGCAGGTTCTGCTCGACGCTGAGGTTGCCGTACAGCGAAAATTTTTGCGCCATATAGCCCAGATGCTGACGCGCCTTGCCGGAGCTGACCTTGAGATCCATCCCCAGCACCAGCGCTTTGCCGGAGGTGGGCACCAGCAGGCCGCACATCATTTTGAAGGTGGTGGATTTCCCTGCGCCGTTGGGGCCGAGCAGGCCGAAGATCTCGCCGCGCTTGACCTGGAAATCGACGTGGTCGGTGGCGGCGAAATCGCCAAATTTTTTAGTCAGCGACTGCGCCTCAATCACCGTTTCGTCTTTGCTGCCGTCAACGCGATGGATAATCGCCCCCAGCGGCGATTCGGCGGTCCCGGCGCCGCCGAGCAGGTCGATAAAGGCGTCTTCAAAGCGCGGCGCGGTGTCGGTCACCTGCAGCGACGGCATATCGTCATGTTGCTGAACCTCATCGATGCGCGCCTCCTTTTTCAGGATCAGACGCACCGATTTGCCCTGAATCACGCCGTCGCTAACCTGCGGCAGCTTCAGCGCCCGCTGCAGCAGGCGGCGGTTGTTCTCCTGCGGGCTGGAGACCAGAAAGCTGCGCCCGGCCATGGTTTGCGTCAGGGCCGTCGGCTCCCCTTGATAGAGCAGTTTGCCTTCGTTCATCAGCAGCACATCGCGACACTGCTCGGCTTCATCGAGATAAGAGGTGCTCCACAGGATCAGCATGCCGTCGCCGGCCAGCTCGTGCACCATCTGCCATAGCTCGCGGCGGGAGATCGGGTCGACGCCGACGCCGGGCTCATCCAGCAGCAGCACCTTCGGGTCACCCACCAGGGTACAGGCGAGCCCCAGCTTTTGCTTCATGCCGCCGGAGAGCTTGCCCGCCAGCCGCCCGGTGAACGGGCCAAGGGCGGTGAATTCCAGCAGGCGGTCGAAAATTTTCTTCCGCGCCTCGCCGGTGACGCTGCGCAGATCGGCGTACAGGGTGAGGTTTTCCATCACCGTCAGATCTTCATACAGGCCGAACTTCTGCGGCATATAGCCGAGCACCGCGTGCAGAGCGCTGTCGTCTTTTAGCGGATCAAAGCCAATCACCCTGGCGCTGCCCTCATCAGGCTTAAGCAACCCGGCGAGCATCCGCATGAGGGTGGTTTTCCCTGCGCCGTCGGGGCCCACCAGCCCCGTGACGTAGCCGGCGCGGATCGTACAGGTCAGCGGGGCCACCGCTGGCCTGTCCATCCCGGGGAAACGGCGGCTCAGGCCGTTTAAGGCGACGACGGCCTCACTCATGTCCGTTCCCGTTGTCAAAGGAGACGGTCACCGGCATCCCCTGGCGCAGCGCGCCGTCGGCGTCGGTTACCACGATGCGCAGACGGTAGACCAGATCGGTGCGCAGGTCCGGCGTCTCGACAGTCTTCGGCGTGAACTCAGCGCTCGGCGAGACAAAGCCGATTTTGCCGTGATAGGGCTTATCCGGCCGGCTGTCGGTATAAAGCAGCACTGCTTGTCCCGGCTGCGCCTGGCCGAGGTTTTTCTCGTCAACGTAGGCGCGGACCCATACTGGATGGGTCAGGGAGAGGGTTAGCACGGTGCCGCCGGCGTTGAGCATGGTGCCGGGCTCGACGGCGCGGGTCATCAGCGTGCCGTCGGAAGGGGCGGTCAGCACGGTATCGTGCAGGTCCAGTTTAGCCTGGGCCAGCGCCGCCTGCGCCTGTTCGAGGCTGGCTTTGGCCTGGGCTATCTCCTGCGGACGATTGCCGGCGCGGTATTGACGCAGTTTATCCTGCGCTGACTTCAGCGTTGCCTGCGCCTGGTCGCGCGAGGAGCGGGCGTTCTCCAGATCGTTGGCGGAAATGGCGCTGCTGGCGCGTAAACCCAGCTGGCGCTGATAAAAGTTTTGCGCGTAGTCGTAAGCGGCCTGCGCCTGATTCACTGCCGCCGCGGCCTGGGCAATCTCTTCCGAGCGGTAGCCGGCCATCATCAGGTCATACTGCGCCTGGGCGGTGGAGACGTTGGCCTGCGCCTGCAGCAGGGCGTTTTCATAGGGGGCACGGTCAAGCTCGCCGAGGGTTTGCCCGGCGCGGATGCTGTCGCCTTCGTCGACGGTCAGCGAGGCCAGTCTGCCGCCGACGCGGAAGCTCATATTGACGGTGCGGATATCGACATTGCCATACAGAGTCAGCGGCTGCTGCCGGCTGCTCTGGTACCACCACCAGCCGCCGCCCAGCGCGGCGAGAAGAATCACGATCAGCAGAATGACGACGACGGGTTTTTTCATCAGCCCAAACTCCTTTGCGATAACCCATGCAGAATGAAATCGATATGACAGGTAATGACCTCAAAAATCTGTTCGGTTTTTTGCGCGTCAAACTGCGTCCAGCCGGTGCGCAGCAGGATGGTTTCACGCCCGAGACGGAAAGCGAGCACCTCGCCCAGCAGGGCGTGGGTATGGAGGATCATTTGCGTATCACCGGCATCGCGACCCGTCCAGGCGGCGATCAGCCGGGTGAGATAGTGGTGCAGGGGGGCGATCACCTGCTGGTGGATCAGATGGTACGCGGCGGTGGGCGCCAGCTGTTCCCGGGAAATAAATTTGCTCAAGTTGACCGTATCATCCTGGGTCAGCAGCAGAATCATGTTATGGCAGGCGCTGAGGATGAGGGCGCGGATCGCCTGGCGATCCGGCGACTCTCCGGCGAGCAGGGCCTCCGCCGCTTCGGCGTGCGGGCGAAAATTGTCACCGATAAAATCGGCGATCCACTGGCCGCAGGCGAGATACAGGTCGTCTTTCGAGCCAAAATAGTAGGTGATAGCGGCGATATTCTGCCCGGCCTGGGCGGCGATATCGCGGGTGGTGGCATGCTGGCCGTACTCGCCAAACTGGGCGATAGCGGCCGCGATAAGCTGGCTTTTTGCCTGTTCGCCTTTGCTGGTCATCGCGCTCTGAAAAAATTAATCAATCGATTGATTAACTTTAGGCGCCGACTGGCGGTTTGTCCACCAGCCTGGACTAAATATGAAAACCGTCTCCCTGTAGCTCCCCGGCGACCCAGGCGAAGAAGCGCTGGACCTTTTCCTTCTGTTCATTGGCGTGGGGAAGGACGAAGTGGTGCGCGCCGACCGGCATACTCCGCTCGTCGGCAAACACCGGCGTCAGCTGCCCCTGACGCACGTGGCCGCCGGCCAGCAGATTGCTTTCCAGGATCACCCCCATCCCCATCCGGGCCGCCTCGATGCTCATGTACGACCGGTCGAAATTAAAGATAAAGTTTTTGTGCCAGCCGCGGACCTTGTGCCACGACAGCCAGTTGCTCCAGTTAATTAAGGTGCTGTCGGAATGGATCAGATCGCAGGCCAGCAGATCTTCCGGGGCGCGAACCGTATGGCGGGCTAAATAAGAGGAGGCGCTGTAGGGCAGGACGCACTCATTTTTAATGGTCCTGACCAGCAGCGTCGGCCACTGCGACAGCCCGTGGCGAATATCGATATCAATATTATCCCGGGAGAACTGAATGCTTTCGTAAGAGCAGGTCAGGCTAATTTTTAGCTCCGGCCACGCCTGACGGAATTTATCCAGCCGCGGCATCAGCCACAGCAGGCCGAAGCTCGGCGCTGAGTGAATACGTAAATAATCCTGATGAATATCGTTGATCACCTGGCTGGTGGCCTGGCCAATCATATTCAGCGCTCCGGAGACCTCTTTGAGATATTTTTCTCCCACTGCGGTTAACATCACGCCTTTGCTGCTGCGGGAGAACAGTTTTTTTCCCAGCAAGTGCTCCAGACTGGCTATCTGGTGGCTGACCGCCGAGGCGGTAATGTTGAGGTTCTCTGCGGCCAGGTTGAGGCTGCCGGTTGCGGCGACTTCAATAAAAGCCTGGATATTGCGTAAAGAGGGCATCGGCAGATTTTTATTGGGCAGCGGTTGACTCATGGCGGCATCCTGCGGGGCGCGAATAAAAGAAAATGGCGAACAGCGTGGCGCAGCCGTGATGAACAGCATAGGGAAAAGCGAAAATAACCTTTTAATTTGTGATGGGCTTAACAATTTATCTCGTTAAAAGCGCGCCTCTCAGTAAAGGCTAAAATTTGCGGGGAGTCACTAACTCAATTTTTCTCAATCATAATTGAGCTTTTTTGAATACCTTTTCATTTTTGGGTTGTTATATTCCCCTCACAGGCCTGATCACAAACTGCGATGCGCTTGGATCGCAATAATAAAACACCTAACCACCTGTTTCGCTGTGCGAAAAGACATGTCTCTCTTGTTGCGCCAGGGCGCGTGAAACGCGGCGATCCCTGGCGGCAACCTACGGCGAAGTGGAAGAGGTATAAGATGAGGAAACCCTATGTCACGTATAGATACGCTGGTCTGTACTGACGCCAGGAAAACAAAATATCGTTTTGTGGTTTTGACGATGATTTTCCTGGTGTATGCCATCAATTACGCCGACAGAACGAATATCGGCGCGGTACTGCCGTTTATCATTGATGAATTTCATATCAATAATTTTGAGGCCGGAGCGATTGCCAGTATGTTTTTCCTCGGCTATGCGGTCAGCCAGATCCCGGCCGGCTTTTTCATCGCCAGACGCGGCACTCGAGGGCTGGTTTCGCTATCTATTTTCGGCTTCTCCGCTTTTACCTGGCTGATGGGCACGGTGAGCTCCGTATTTGGCCTGAAGCTGGTGCGGCTGGGCTTGGGACTAAGCGAAGGTCCCTGCCCGGTGGGGCTGGCGTCGACGATAAACAACTGGTTTCCGCCGAAAGAGAAAGCCACGGCAACCGGCGTTTACATCGCGGCGACCATGTTTGCCCCGATTATCGTGCCGCCGCTGGCGGTGTGGATTGCGGTGACCTGGGGCTGGCGGTGGGTCTTTTTCTCCTTTGCTATTCCCGGGATCGTAGCAGCGATAGCGTGGTACCTGTTGGTGAAGTCAAAGCCCGCGGAAAGCGGATTCGTATCTCAAAGCGAACTGGCAGAGATTAATGCCGGGCGGGACAGCCATCATAATGACGGTGTACGTGAAAATATATTAATCGCCGATCGCTTCACCTGGCTGGATAAAATTATCCGAGTGAAAAAAATGCCGCCTGTGGATACGGCGAAGGGATTATTTACCTCAAAAAATATTCTCGGAGACTGCCTCGCATATTTTATGATGGTCAGCGTGTTATATGGATTATTAACCTGGATCCCGCTGTATTTAGTGAAAGAGCGCGGTTTCGATGTGATGAGTATGGGCTTCGTGGCCAGTATGCCGTGCATCGGCGGCTTTATTGGCGCGATTGGCGGAGGATGGATTTCGGATAAATTATTAGGCCGCCGGCGTAAACCAACCATGATATTCACAGCGGTATCAACCGTAGTCATGATGTTAATTATGCTGAATATACCGGCAAGCAGCCTGGCGGTCTGTATTGGTTTATTCTTTGTCGGTTTCTGTTTGAATATCGGCTGGCCGGCTTTTACCGCCTACGGTATGGCCGTTTCGGACAGCAAAACCTATCCGATCGCCTCTTCCATTATTAATAGCGGCGGCAACCTCGGCGGATTTGTGGCGCCGATGGTGGCTGGTTTCTTACTGGATAAAACGGGGAGCTTTAATTCTGTCTTTACCTATTTTGGTATCTGCGCCGCAATCGGTTTGGTGGTGATTCTTTTCCTCGATGAGCCACAATAACGAAAATAGATCCTGTTAATTAATATGACGTAATGTCATGGAGTGAAACTATGTTATTAAAAGATAAAGTCGCCATTATTACTGGCGCGGCCTCCGCACGCGGTTTGGGTTTTGCGGCCGCGAAATTATTCGCCGAAAACGGCGCGAAAGTGGTCATTATCGACCTCAATGGCGAAGCCAGTAAAACCGCCGCGGCGGCGCTGGGCGAAGGCCATCTCGGCCTGGCGGCGAACGTCGCCGACGAAGTGCAGGTGCAGGCGGCCATCGAACAGATTCTGGCGAAATACGGCCGGGTCGATGTGCTGGTCAATAACGCCGGGATCACCCAGCCGCTGAAGCTAATGGACATCAAGCGCGCCAACTATGACGCGGTGCTCGATGTCAGCCTGCGCGGCACGCTGCTGATGTCACAGGCGGTGATCCCCACGATGCGGTCGCAAAAATCCGGCAGCATCGTCTGCATCTCGTCCGTTTCCGCCCAGCGCGGCGGCGGTATCTTCGGCGGTCCGCACTACAGCGCGGCAAAAGCCGGCGTGCTCGGCCTTGCGCGGGCGATGGCGCGCGAGCTTGGCCCGGACAACGTCCGCGTTAACTGCATCACCCCGGGGCTAATTCAGACCGACATTACCGCCGGCAAGCTGACGGACGACATGACGGCCAATATTCTTGCCGGCATTCCGATGAACCGCCTCGGCGACGCGGTGGACATCGCCCGCGCCGCGCTGTTCCTCGGCAGCGACCTCTCTTCCTACTCCACCGGTATCACCCTGGACGTTAACGGCGGCATGTTAATTCACTAAGCGAGGCACAGAGATGAACATCACCGAATCACAAAAAGTCGCCGCGGCGGCGTGGCGTATCCGCCGCTATGCCCTGCAAATGGGGGAAGTTCAGGGGCAGGGCTATATTGGCCAGGCGCTGGGGTATGCCGATGTGCTGGCTACCGCCTTCAGTTACGCCATGACCTATCGCCCGGAAGATCCTGAGTGGGAGGGGCGCGATCGCTTCCTGCTTTCTCATGGCCATTACGCTATCGCTTATTATGCCGCGTTGCTGGAGGCGGGCATTATTCCGGAAGCGGAACTGGAAACCTACGGCTCCGACGACAGCCGCCTGCCGATGTCCGGCATGGCGACCTACACCCCGGGGATGGAGATGTCCGGCGGCTCGCTGGGGCAGGGGCTGTCTATCGCCGTCGGCATGGCGCTCGGCCTGCGGCAGAAACAGAGCAAGGCCTGGGTCTATAACTCGATGTCCGATGGGGAGCTGGATGAAGGTTCGACCTGGGAAGCGGCGATGTCGGCGGCTCACTATGGCCTGACCAACCTGATTAACCTTGTCGACGTCAACAAACAGCAGGCCGACGGCGATTCACGCAAAATCCTCGGCTTTGAGCCGCTGCAGGATAAATGGGCCGCCTTCGGCTGGTACGTGCAGCGCGTGGACGGTAACGATCTGTCGGCGGTGATGGCCGCCTTTGACAACGCGAAAAGTTATTCCGGCAACCAGCCGCGGGTCATTTTATGCGACACGCTGATGGGCAAAGGGGTGCCGTTCCTCGAAACCCGCGATAAGAACCATTTTATTCGCGTCGATGCCGACGAATGGCAAAAAGCGATTGCGGTGCTGGACGCTAACAAACCGGAAGGAGTGCTGTAATGAGCCAGAGTAAACCCCGTTTAAAAACGTCGGCGATGATCGCTTCGATTGCCGATGAAGGCCAGGCCACCGTCTCTGCGCCCTTCGGCGTCGCGCTGTCGAAACTCGCGGCGCAGCGCCCGGCGATCGTCGGTATGACCGCGGACCTGTCAAAATATACTGACCTGCATATTTTCGCCCAGGCCTTCCCGGATCGCTTTTTCCAGATGGGAATGGCGGAGCAACTGCTGATGGCGGCGGCGGGAGGCATGGCGAAGGAGGGATTTATTCCCTTCGCCACCACCTATGCCGCCTTTGCGACCCGTCGCGCCTATGATTTTATTCATCAGGTGATCGCTGAAGAGCATCTGAACGTCAAGATTTGCGCGGCGCTACCGGGCCTGACGACCGGCTATGGCCCCAGTCATCAGGCCACCGAAGATCTGGCGATCATGCGTGGTATCCCTGGAATGGTCATCGTCGATCCCTGCGATTCGCTGGAGATTGAGCAGGCGGTACCGGCCATTGCCGATCATCATGGCCCGGTTTATATGCGCCTGCTTCGCGGGAAGGTGCCGCTGGTGCTGGATAAATACGACTATCAGTTCGAACTGGGCAAAGCGAAGCTGCTGGAGGACGGCAACGACGTGTTGATTATCTCCTCCGGGCTAATGACCATGCGCGCGCTGGAGGCGGTTGAAAAGCTGCGGGACGATAATATCAGCGTGGCGGTCCTGCACGTGCCGACCATCAAACCGCTGGATGAACAAGCGATTATTGAACAGGCGTCGAAGCCGGGTCGCCTGGTGGTCACCGCCGAAAACCACACCGCGGTCGGCGGGTTAGGAGAGGCGGTGGCCGCCCTGCTGATGCGCAATGGGGTTCGCTGCGAGCTGGATACCGTAGGGCTGCCTGACGCGTTCCTGTTAGCCGGCGCGCTGCCGACCCTCCACGATCGCTACGGCATCTCCACCGCGAAGATCGTTGAAAAAATTAAGTATCGTCTGCGTTAACCGCGCTGCGGCGACCCGCCTGGCCGCTGAGCGCCCTCAGCGGCCTTCTTTCCCCCGCCAGCCAGGCGCGGCATTCTTTTGCAGATTTTATGCGGCCTGTCACAAAATCTGCTAGACTGCGCCCCTTCATGGCATTGTGGTTTTTGCCATCTCTTATCGCAATAATCTCCCTGAAAACTACGCCCTTCACTGGGCCGGGGCGGTTCGGAGTTGTTATGTCTTTTGATTCCCTTGGCCTGAATCCCGATATCCTGCGCGCTGTCGCTGAGCAGGGCTACGTTGAGCCGACCCCTATCCAGCAGCAGGCGATCCCGGCGGTACTGCAGGGCCGCGACCTGATGGCCAGCGCCCAGACCGGCACCGGTAAAACGGCGGGCTTTACTCTGCCGCTGCTGCAGCGCCTGATCCAGAACGAGCCGCACGCGAAGGGTCGTCGCCCGGTGCGCGCGCTGATCCTGACCCCGACCCGCGAGCTGGCGGCGCAGGTGGGCGAGAACGTGCGGGATTACAGCAAATATCTGAATGTTCGCTCGCTGGTGGTGTTCGGCGGCGTGAGCATCAACCCGCAGATGATGAAGCTGCGCGGCGGCGTCGATATCCTCGTCGCCACCCCGGGCCGTCTGCTGGACCTGGAACACCAGAACGCCGTCAGCCTCGATAAAGTGGAAATCCTCGTACTGGATGAAGCGGACCGCATGCTGGATATGGGCTTTATCCATGACATCCGCCGCGTACTGGCTAAACTGCCGCCGCGTCGGCAGAACCTGCTGTTCTCGGCGACCTTCTCCGACGAGATCAAAGGCCTGGCTGAGAAATTGCTGCACAACCCGCTGGAAGTGGAAGTGGCGCGTCGCAACACGGCCTCCGAGCAGATCACCCAGCACGTCCATTTTGTTGACAAAAACCGTAAGCGCGAGCTGCTGTCGCAGCTTATCGGCGAAGGCAACTGGCAGCAGGTGCTGGTCTTTACCCGCACTAAGCATGGCGCCAACCACCTCGCGGAGCAGCTCAACAAAGACGGCATCCGCAGCGCGGCGATCCATGGCAACAAGAGCCAGGGGGCGCGTACCCGCGCGCTGGCCGACTTTAAATCCGGCGGCATTCGCGTGCTGGTGGCGACCGATATCGCCGCCCGCGGTCTGGATATCGAAGAGCTGCCGCACGTGGTGAACTACGAGCTGCCGAACGTGCCGGAAGATTATGTCCACCGTATCGGCCGTACCGGTCGCGCCGCGGCCACCGGCGAAGCCTTGTCGCTGGTGTGCGTGGATGAGCACAAGCTGCTGCGCGATATCGAGCGCCTGCTGAAGAAAGAGATCCCGCGCATCGCGATTGCCGGCTATGAGCCGGATCCGTCTATTAAAGCCGAACCTATCCAGAACGGTCGCCAGCAGCGCGGCGGCGGTCGTGGTCAGGGTCAGGGACGCGGCGGCCAGGGCCAGGGGCGCAGCGGACAGCCGCGCAGCCAGAGCAGCGCCCCGCGTCGTCAGGACGGCGAGGCGCCGAAAGCGCGCACTCAGGACGGCAAACCGCCGCGCCGCCGTCGCCCGCGTAAACCGGCTGGCGAATAACAGGCTGATGCCCGGACCGCGAGAATGCGGTTAAGTACGGCTCAGGCCCGTCTGTCCGCTACGCGGCGGCGGGCCTTTTTCTTTCCATTACACTATTTGTCGAGCACGCTTCCACACTGAGCAGAAAGCAATACCTCCGGGCGGGCAAAAATGGCACAATAGTGGCTGTTTATACAGTATTCAGGTTTTCTCATGGCTTTGACCGCTGCGCTGAAAGCGCAAATCGCCGCCTGGTATAAGGCGCTTCAGGAACAGATCCCGGACTTTATTCCCCGCCCCCCGCAGCGGCAGATGATCGCTGATGTGGCGAAAACCCTCGCCGGGGATGAGGGCCGGCATCTGGCTATCGAAGCGCCGACCGGCGTTGGTAAAACGCTGTCATATCTGATCCCCGGCATTGCCATCGCCCGTGAGAAACAAAAAACGCTGGTGGTCAGCACCGCCAACGTCGCCCTGCAGGATCAAATCTACAGTAAAGACCTGCCGCTGCTGCGCAAGATTATCCCCGACCTGCGCTTCACCGCCGCCTTCGGTCGCGGACGCTACGTCTGCCCGCGCAATCTGACGGCGCTGGCCAGCACCGAGCCGACGCAGCAGGATCTGCTGGCCTTCCTCGACGACGATCTCACCCCGAACAACCAGGCCGAGCAGAAGCTGTGCGCGACGCTGAAGCAGGATCTCGACAGCTACCGCTGGGACGGCCTGCGCGACCATACCGACAAAGCCATCGACGATGGGCTGTGGAGCCGGCTGAGCACCGATAAGGCCAGCTGCCTGAACCGCAACTGCCACTACTATCGGGAGTGTCCGTTCTTTGTGGCGCGGCGGGAAATTCAGGAGGCGGAAGTGGTGGTGGCCAACCATGCGCTGGTGATGGCGGCGATGGAGAGCGAGGCGGTGCTGCCGGAGCCGAAAAACCTGCTGCTGGTCCTCGATGAAGGCCATCATCTGCCGGACGTCGCCCGCGACGCGCTGGAGATGAGCGCCGAGATCACCGCCCCCTGGTTTCGCCTGCAGCTGGATCTGTTCTGCAAGCTGGTGGCTACCTGCATGGAGCAGTTCCGCCCGAAAACCACGCCGCCGCTGGCCAATGCGGAGCGGCTCGCCGGCCATTGCGAAGAGCTGTTCGAGCTGATTGCGTCGTTGAATAATATTCTCAATCTCTATATGCCCGCCGGTCAGGACGCGGAGCATCGCTTCCCGATGGGCGAACTGCCTCAGGAGGTGATGGAGATCTGCCAGCGGCTGGCGAAGCTCACCGAGACGCTGCGCGGGCTGGCGGAGCTGTTCCTTAACGATCTCAGCGAAAAGACCGGCAGCCATGACGTGGTGCGCCTGCATCGGGTGCTGCTGCAGATGAACCGCGCCCTCGGCATGTTTGAAAGCCAAAGCAAGCTGTGGCGTCTGGCGTCGCTGGCGCAGTCCTCTGGCGCGCCGGTGACCAAATGGGCGACGCGGGTGGTGCGCGATGGCCAGATCCACGTCTGGTTCCACTGCGTCGGCATCCGCGTCAGCGATCAGCTTGAACGACTGCTGTGGCGCAGCGTGCCGCATATCGTGGTGACGTCAGCGACGCTGCGCTCTCTAAACAGCTTCTCGCGCCTGCAGGAGATGAGCGGCCTGAAGGAGAAAGCGGGCGACCGCTTCGTGGCGCTGGATTCGCCGTTCAACCACGTAGAACAGGGGAAAATTATTATTCCTCAAATGCGCTATGAACCGCTGATGGATAACGAAGAGCAGCACATCGCCGAGATGGCGGCCTATTTTCGCCAGCAGGTGGAGAGCAAGAAACATCTCGGGATGCTGGTGCTGTTCGCCAGCGGGCGAGCGATGAATCGCTTCCTGGAGCATGTGACCGATCTGCGCCTGATGCTGCTGGTGCAGGGCGACCAGCCGCGCTACCGGCTGGTGGAGCTGCATCGCAAACGGGTGGAAAGCGGCGAGCGCAGCGTGCTGGTGGGCCTGCAGTCCTTTGCCGAAGGTCTCGATTTAAAAGGCGATCTGTTAAGCCAGGTGCATATCCATAAAATCGCCTTTCCGCCCATCGACAGCCCGGTAGTGATCACCGAAGGCGAATGGCTGAAAAGCCTCAATCGTTATCCCTTCGAGGTACAGAGTTTGCCCAGCGCCTCCTTTAATCTTATTCAGCAGGTGGGGCGTCTGATCCGTAGCCATCACTGCTGGGGAGAGGTGGTGATTTACGATAAGCGTCTGTTGACCAAAAACTACGGCGCGCGTCTACTGAACGCGTTACCTGTTTTTCCCATAGAGCAGCCGGGCGTCCCGGAGGTTATAGTAAAACGTAAAGCAAAACAGACAGCAAAACAGACAGGCCGCAAACGTCGTTGACGCCGGCGCGTGACGCAACAGGGGGAGCCATGGAGTACAGCAAAATTATAAAAGAGGTGGGCCGCGGTAAGAATCATGCCCGCGACCTGGATGAAGAGACCGCCCGTGCGCTCTACGCGCGGATGCTGAACGGCGAGGTGCCGGAGCTGGAGCTGGGGGGAATATTAATCGCCCTGCGCATCAAAGGCGAAGGCGAAGCGGAGATGAAAGGCTTTTACGCCGCGATGCAGCAGCATACTCTGCGCCTGACCCCGCCGGCAGGCAAGCCGATGCCGATCGTTATCCCCAGCTACAACGGCGCGCGCAAGCAGGCGAACCTGACGCCTCTGCTGGCGATGCTCCTGCACAAGCTGGGGTTTCCGGTCGTGGTTCACGGCGTCAGTCACGATCCGACCCGGGTGCTGACCGAGACCATTTTTACCCTGCTGGACATTCCGGCTACCCGGCATGCCGGCCAGGCTCAGGCGCAGCTGGAGGGGCATGAACCGGTGTATATCCCGGTGGGGGCCTTCTGCCCGCCGCTGGAGAAACAGCTGGCGATGCGCTGGCGGATGGGCGTGCGCAACAGCGCCCATACGTTGGCCAAACTGGCCACGCCGTTTGGCGAAGGGGAGGCGTTACGTCTCTCCAGCGTATCGCATCCGGAATATGTTCCCAGGGTGGCGAGCTTCTTTCGCGAGACCGGTGGCCGCGCGCTGCTGATGCACGGTACCGAAGGCGAAGTGTACGCCAACCCGCAGCGCTGCCCGCAGATCAGCCTGATCGATGACCAGGGCGTGCGGGCGCTGTGCGATCGTCAGACCGAGGCAGCGGCGGAGGAAGTCATTCTGCCGGCCTCGAAAGATCCCGAAGTGACCGCGCGCTGGATCGAGCGCTGCGTCGCCGGCGTCGAACCGGTACCCCACTCGCTGAAGATCCAGCTTGCCTGCTGTCTGCTGGCCTGCGGGGAGGTCTCAACCCTGGAGCAGGGGCTCAGCCGCGTCAACGACTGCTGGTGATTGGCTCGGCAGAATAAAAAAAAGCCCGTCCGGTGGCTCGGACGGGCAAGGCAAGGGTATTAAAGGTCTTTTCAGGGTTAATTCAGTGGCTTACAGGGTTGAGCTGCGATTATTTATAGATAACCGCGGTACCGCTCAGTTTGTTGTTGGTGTTAGCGGAAGTGATGCTATAGCCGGTTGCGCCAGCGGCTTCGGCTTTAGCAGCCAGTTTCGCTTCCAGACCATCTAACGTGGTTGCGCCTTGCGCAGACACCACGCCGATCTTATTCATGCTTTCAGCCTGAGCGGGGGTAACCGGCTCGGCGGCAAAGGCGCCGAAGGAAAGGGCGGTCAGAGCGATGGCAGCGGCAGCATATTTGATGTTTTTCATAGTTAATCTCTCGCAGGTTGTTCTGTTCAGGGGACGATGTTCCGTCGATGTGATAAGTATCACGCTTTTTTGCGGGAGATAAAATCGAAGGAAATTCACAGTCTTCATCTAATTTTTTGAATGATTAATAATTTACTGATTATTAATAAATTATTTCTCATTCTTTTCGACTGATGGCGGAGCGAGGGAGACCGGCACGCTTAAGGGCACATATTGCGACATTTATCGCCAAAAAGTGTGCGCGAAAAGATAATTCGAAAGGCTGTCATGAACGGTAAAGGAAAGTCAGCGTAGCTGGCTATCCTTGGAACCACGACGATTATATCCTGAAAATGTATTGTTATGTAAATCTTTCTCCTGCTGGCACTTCACGCAGTATCTCACCCCGGGTATCGCCTGTCGACGCGCCTCCGGAATCGGCTCTCCGCATTCATCACAAAATTTGTTGCTTTCGCCGTGCGGAAGCTCGCGGCGGGCGCGAGCCACCGCATCGTCAATGGTGCTGTCGATCTGATCCTGTACGGCGCCGTCGCCTGCCCAACCTGATGCCATAGTCTGCCTCCTGTAAAAAAGGGTTATTGATAAATTATAGCTGAACCGTACAGCCGGTTACCGCTGCTGGCGGCATTGACCCGCCAGGCTATCGCCCCACGACGGTGGGCCTTATCCGCGAGGGCGGCCACCAGGTCGTCAAGGGTGCGGGCGCCGGAGGCGGAGACGGTGCCGACAGGACGCAGCGGCCCGTCATAGGGCAGTACGGGGGGCGGCGGCAGGGAAGAGGCCGCGTCGGCCTGAGCGGCAAGCGCAGCGGCAAACAGCAGCGAGGTGATTTTCATCAGCATATCCTCATAAACAGCATGGGACATAGCTTAAGTGTAGGCCTTTCCAGCCCGCGCGGTAGGGAATTTTTTATGCAAAAACAAGGCGTTTCGCCCGCAACCGGCGCAGGGTAGCGGTCCCCGCGCCAGGGATATTATTTAGCGGGCATCCGGGCGGATCATGTCAAAACGCAGGCTGTCATCAATACTGTAATAGGCGCTCGGCCCCCCGGCACGCAGGATCGGCTGAGCGCGGGCGGTTTGATAGATGCCGTTCTCCAGCAGTGATTCATCGATATGCACGGCGACCACTTCGCCGAGCACCAGCCATGTATCGACAAGGTTGCCGTCGGCGGTGGTGAGCTGAATACATTGCGACAGGCGGCACTCAAAGTTCACCGGGCTCTCCGCCACCCGGGGGGCCTTGACCAGGCGGCTGGCGGCGGCGGTGAGTCCGGCGCGCACGAATTCATCCTCATGGTGCGGGATCGAGGCGGAGGTTTCGTTCATCGCGGCGGCCAGCGGGCGCGTCGCCAGGTTCCAGACGAACTCCTTCGTTTCGACGATATTTCGCACGCTGTCTTTCCAGCCGCTGCTGGCGAAACCAATGATCGGCGGGCGATAGTTAAAGCAGTTAAAAAAGCTGTATGGCGCCAGATTACGCTGGCCCTCGGCGTCCTGCGAGGCGATCCAGCCTATCGGGCGAGGCCCGATTATTGCGTTGAGCGGGTCATGCGGCAGGCCGTGGCCCTGCGAAGGTTGATAAAAGTACATGCTGCACCTGTCACGGATAAAGGAGATATCCAGACTCCCTTATTTACCGAGCGGCCGTCAACGGGTATCTTACGCGGCTGTTCAAAGGAGATTGTCATGAAAGCCCAGAAACCGGGGTTACACCCGCGTAACCGCCACCATCAACGCTACGACCTGCCCGCGCTCTGCCAGGCGCATCCTGACCTGCAGGGATACATTACGCTCAATCCGCTGGGTGAGCAGACTATTGATTTTGCCAATCCGCAGGCGGTAAAGGCGTTGAATAAAGCGCTGCTGGCGCATTTCTACGCGGTCAAACACTGGGACATTCCTGATGGTTTTCTCTGTCCGCCGGTGCCCGGGCGGGCCGATTATATTCATCATCTGGCGGATCTGCTGGCCGGGGACAGCGGCGAAGTGCCGAAGCAAGCCACAATCCTCGATATTGGCACCGGCGCCAACCTCATTTATCCCCTGATCGGCGTTCACGAGTACGGCTGGCGCTTTACCGGCAGCGAAATCAGCCCGGAAGCCTTCGCCAGCGCGCAGGCGATTGTCAATGGCAACCCGGGATTGACCCGGCAGATCCGTCTGCGTCGGCAAAAAGAGAGCCAGGCTATCTTCCACGGCGTGATCCACAAAAACGAGACCTATGACGCCACGCTGTGTAATCCGCCGTTCCATGACTCCGCAGAGAGCGCCCGGGCGGGCGGTGAGCGCAAGCGCCGCAATCTCGGACTCGGCGCCGACAGCGGGCTTAACTTTGGCGGTCAGCAGCAGGAGCTGTGGTGCGAAGGGGGCGAAGTGGCCTTTATCTCGCAGATGATCCGCGAAAGTCAGGCCTTCGCCCGCCAGGTGAAATGGTTTACCTCGCTGGTGTCGCGCGGCGACAATCTGCCGCCGCTCTACCGCCTGCTGACCGAGGTCGGGGCAGTGAAAGTGGTGAAAAAAGAGATGGCCCAGGGGCAAAAGCAGAGCCGCTTTATCGCCTGGAGCTTTATGGACGACGCCAAACGCCGCCGTCCGTTCTAACTACTCCGCGGCCGGGCTGTCGGCGCCCGGCATCGGCAGCTGCTGCCAGGTTTGTACCGGGGCGCGAACCCCGGCGCGGTCGAAGTGCTTTTTCACCTGGGTGTCGAGGGCAAAACGCACCGTCCACTGCTTCAGCGGCAGGGTGGTGAAGCTGACGCGCAGCGTAAAGGCGGTATTGCTCAGCCCCACCAGCCCGGCGAACGACGGTTCGCCAATGATCAGGCCGCGGATCTCCTCCTGGGCCAGCAGATCGTCCACCGCCGCCTTCAGCGCCTGACTGGCTTTTTCCAGATCCTCATGGCGGTCGACGTCATAGTTGGCCACCACCGAGCCAATGCCGCGCACGAAGTTGGCAAAGGTGGTGATCGAGGACCAGGGGATAATGTGATAAGCGCCGGTATCCTGGCGCACCCCCACTGAGCGAATCGACATCCGTTCCACCGTGCCGGTCAAAGGACCGATGGTGACCAGATCGCCGGTATTCATCCCGTTCTCAAACTGGATAAAAATGCCGGTGATAATGTCTTTAACCAGGGTTTGCGCGCCAAACGAGATGGCCAGCCCCAACGCCCCGGCGCCCGCCAGCAGCGGCGCGATATTGACCCCAATCTCCGAGAGCAAAATCATCACCGTGATGGTGCTGATCACCACCGCCAGCGCGTTGCGAAACAGCGTCAGCAGCGTCCTGGCCCGCGCGCTGGGCAGCGGGCGGCCATGGATATCCGAGGCCAGCCGGTTTTCGATCAGGCTGGCCAGCACCGTCCAGCCGATAGCGGAGAAGAAGAGGATAAGGGCGATACGGATCAGCACATCCACCGTTTTTTGCCCGGCATCGTTGTGCAGCCATTCGCGGAAGTCAAACAGCCCCCAGGCGCTCAGGAGCAGCATGATGGCGACGCAGACGGTGAGAATACGCGCTGCCTTCAGCGACGCGGAGATCCAGCCGTTCAACCGCTTTTGCAGCTCAGGATAGTTGCGCTGAGTGGCAGGGGAGAGGGTGATGGTTTTGGCTATCCAGCGCGACAGAATGCCGGACACCAGCGCCGCGCCGCCGATAATCGCCAGGCTGCGCAGGGTGGCGCCCATCATAAATTTCAGGCTGTTGCCTGGGTCGAACAGGGAAAAGAAAAAGAGCACCACAAAGTAGGCGCAGGCCAGCCAGTGCCAGATCAGGGCGAAGGCGCGGATAAACAGGCTAAAGAAGGAGAGCGAGCGGTCAGCCAGATGGATCAGTCCCTGCGTAATCACCGCTTTGTTATGAAAAATCAGATACAGCGCCCACAGCGTAATGCACAGCATGATGACGACGTTAGCCAGCGCGCCGACCTGAACATTCACCTGGTTGGAGATAATCGGCACCGCGACGATCAGGCCGTAGCCGATCAGGCTGCTGAGGGCGCTCAGGCGCAGGCTCCAGTAGGAGGCGGCCTCGTCGCTGAGGTTAAAGGGCCTGAGCGCCGGTATGCGCGGGCAGAAAATGAGCCGCAGGATGGCTTTAAAGAATTCGATCAGCGCGAAGGCGTTGAGGAAAAGGCTCTGCTGGAAGGCGATAGTAGGGTTGTCGCCATTCAGGCGATCGCTCAACAGCTGACCGATAAACAGGGTCAGCGCCAGCAGCAGCAGATCGATGATAAACGCCCCGGCGATGGTCAACGGCAGCTGGAGCCAGTTTCCGCGATCGCGGTTTTTATGCCGTCCCCATTCGCCCATTTTACGATACAGCGGCAGCGCCGCGAGGCGTACCAGCCACCAGAAGGCAAACACCAGCCCGGCCAGCAGTAAAAAATGCCAGGCGGCGCTGGTAAAGGTTTGCGGATTAAAGGGCTTATGCGGCGAGCCGGTAATATTGCGCCACAGCTGGGAGAAGCGCGATGAGAACTCATCGCCATATTCCCGGCTGATCTGCGTGACGTTCTCCAGCACCGTGGTCTCTTCTTTCACCGCCGGCGGCGTCAGCGTCGGGGTGCTGTCGGGCGGCGGCGTGGCGGCCGCTTTACGCAGCTGGTCAATGAGCTCCTGGCGGGCGGAGTCGTTGGCCAGCACGTCGGCCAGCGCGGCATAGGCCGCTCTTTTCTGTTCTACATCGGGTTCGCTGGCGCTGGTTTTATCGGCATTAGCGGTCGGCACGCCGGGCAGGGCGGCGGCGGAAAGCGGGGGAGTAAACAGCGCAGCGAGCAAAAGCAGGATCCACGGCATGGGCACCTCCGTTGCAACGTAAACGGGTAAGTATAGAAGCCGATGGCGGAAGGGGAGGGAAGAGGAATCTGGAAAGCGGCTCTCTCCGCGACGGAGAGAGCCGTTGTGGGTCAGGCGACGTGCTGCAGGAATTCCCGCAGACGCGGGCTTGGCGGGTTGTTCACCAGCTCCTGTGGGTTGCCGTCTTCGGCAATTCGTCCCTTGTCGATAAAGATCAGTCGCGAGGCCACTTTTTCGGCAAAGCCGATTTCGTGGGTCACAATCACCATCGTCATGCCCTCTTCCGCCAGATCCTGCATCACCTTGAGCACTTCATGACGCAGTTCAGGGTCGAGCGCGGAGGTGGGCTCATCAAACAGCATCATCTTCGGCTTCACCGCCAGCGCGCGGGCGATGGCCACACGCTGCTGCTGGCCGCCGGAGAGTTCAGACGGATAGTGATGCGCGCGCTCTGCCAGACCGACTTTCGCCAGCAGATCTTTCGCCAGCTTCTCCGCCGCCTGCTTGCTGGCGCCGCGTACCCGCAGCGGGCCAAACATCACGTTTTCCAGCGCCGTGAGGTGCGGGAACAGGTAAAACTGCTGGAACACCATCCCGGCTTCCTGACGAATCAGACGTTCGTCCACCTTCGGATCGTTGACCTTCAGGCCATCGACAATCAGATCGCCGCTGGTGATCTCTTCCAGTTTATTGATGCAGCGCAGCATCGTCGATTTACCGGAGCCGGACGGGCCGATAATGACCACCACTTCACCCTGATTGATTTTCAGAGAGATATCGTGCAGCACCTGGGTCGGGCCAAAGTGCTTGGAGACGTTTTTAAATTCAATCACAGGATTTTCATCCTTCTTTCAAGACGACGCAGAATAAAGCTCAGGACCAGGGTGATGATCAGGTAGATCACGGCAACGGCGCTCCAGATTTCCAGCGCGCGGAAGTTGCCGGCGATGATCTCCTGTCCCTGACGGGTCAGTTCGGCGACGCCGATGACGATGAACAGCGAGGTGTCCTTGATGCTGATGATCCACTGGTTGCCCAGCGGCGGCAGCATGCGGCGCAGCGCCAGCGGCAGGATCACGTGGCGAATGGTTTCGCGACGCGACAGGCCCAGCGCCAGGCCTGCTTCGCGGAAGCCTTTATGAATGGAGAGCACCGCGCCGCGGGTAATTTCCGCGATATAGGCACCCGAGTTAATCATGATGGTCACTACCGCCGCGGAGAAGGGGTCAATGCGCAGATCGCTAAAGGCCATCGGCAGCGCAAAGTAGATGAACATAACCTGCACCACAATCGGGGTGCCGCGAATGATTTCAATAAACACCAGCGCGATGTGGTTGGCGATCCAGCCGCCGAAGCAGCGGGCGAAACCGGCCACCAGACCGATGATCAGGCCGCCGGCCAGGCCGAGGACGGAAATCCACAGCGTCATTTTGGCGCCTTCCAACAAAATCGGAATGGCGGGCCAGATGGCACTCCAGTCAAACTGCATAATACGTTCCTGTTACCGTGTCGAGAGCAGAGGAAAGCCTCCGCCAAAATACTGTCTCCCGCAACGTCTGTGCCGGAAGACCGTTGTGATGTCGCCGGGCCTGCGCCCGGCGATGTACGTTTTTATTATTTTGGTTCAGTGCCGAACCATTTTTTATAAATTTCGTTGTAGGTGCCGTTCTCGCGCAGCGTTTTCAGCGCACCGTTCACTTTCTCACGCAGCTCGTCGCTGCCTTTCGGGAAGGCGATACCGTAGTTTTGCGCTTCCAGTGATTCACCTACCGCTTTGAATTTGCCGTTGCCCGCGGTTTTGATGAAGTAGAGGATGTTCGGCGTATCGTGCAGGACGGCATCCGCGCGGCCGGTACCCAGCTCCATGTAGGCGTTATCGATGTTCGGGAACTGACGCAGATCTTTGGTTTTGATATTGGCTTTCGCGTAGTCAACGGAGCCGGTGCCGCTCTTCACCGCGACCACTTTGCCGTTCAGATCTTTCACATCTTTGATGTCGTTATTATTAGCGTTGACCATCACCAGCAGGCCGCTCTTGTAGTAGCCGTCAGAGAAGTCGATGGCTTTTTTACGCTCGTCGGTAATGGTGATCCCCGCCAGCGCCAGATCGATATTTTTGGTTTGCAGCGCCGGGATAATGCCGCTGAAGTCCATTGGCTTCAGGGTGTAATCGAGCTTCAGCTCTTTGGCGATGGCCGCCCACAGGTCAACGTCAAAACCCACATACTTATCGCCTTGCTTAAATTCGAACGGGACGAACGCCGTATCGGTGGCGACAACCAGGGTCTTATTGGCGGCCTGGGAAGAAACCGCAAAAGCCAGGGTCAGTGCAGCCAGTGAAACTTTAAATACAGACTTCATAGCATTTCCTTTTATATCCACGGGACGATCCCCTGCGAGAACGACTAGCCTAATGAAAAAATCGTGCCACTTTTACAAGCTGTTGTTTTTCAACAAACGAAGCGGTAGCCGTTGCACAATATCGATCGTTTCAGGCAAAGAGTGCACCATAACGGGGCGTTATTTTGGTGCATCCTGAGGTCGCTGAATAACGAGCCCATTTTTAGCGCAAACCCTGATGGGAAAACAATCTCGCCGTAACGATTGTGTGAGGTGATTATTACAATTGTTTTACTTTTGTGCGCATTTTCATCAATTTGACGCCCTGAAATGGTGCAAGGCCAGCGGGTGAGGGAAAACCGAGGAGGGAAAAACAACAAGGGCTGGGTGGGGAAAGCAAAGGCGCCGTCGACCGCGCTGCGGCCGACGGCAAAGCCTTACTCGATATTCGCTTCAATAAACCACAGGAATTTATCCAGGTCGCGGGAAGCGGCGGTGAAGATATCTGCGGTATCTTCGTCTTTAGCTTCGCCGATCGCTTTGCGCACATCGTTAGCCACTACTGCGTAGCGGTCAGCCAGCGCTTTCAGGTGATCCTGAACATGATGGATATCCAGTGGGTAGCTCTGCAGCGGGGTTTTGCTGTTGATCACCTGAGTGGTGCCCAGGGCGACGCCGCCCAGCTGCACGGCGCGCTCCGCCATGGTATCCAGATGCTCAGTGAGCGCAGTACGGAAACCGTCCAGCATTTCGTGCACGGCGATAAAGTTCGCACCGCGCATATTCCAGTGTGCCTGCTTGGTGATAAGGGACAGGTCAATGAACTGGATCACCTGGCGATTCAACAGCTCAATGGTCGCTTTCTTTTCGCTGTCAGCGACATCGTTGCGGGTATAGACCAGATTAGATGCTTTTGATTTAACCAGTTTAGCGGTACTCATCGTTTCATATCCTCTTGATATTGATGCTCGTCACACTTCAAAACTGAATGATGTGGAGCGTTGTCCCAGGTAACTTCGGGACTAAGTATAGCAAGGGTTTTAAAGTATGAGGCATCGGCAGGCCATATCACTCCGATAGCGCAAAGTGGTTGGCTATTTGAAAAAACAAGTCCAATCAGAAGGTTAGCGAAGTCTGGCAGGCCCGCAGCTGGCGCGGGCCGCCGCCGTAACAGAATGTTAATTGATATCGACTTGCTTGATTTTGCTCTGCCGCTGCATGGTCAGCGTGGCGCCCATTGAGGCGATGATAATGGCGCCCAGCGCCAGGGTCTGGGAGAGGTTCAGGGTTTCGCCAAGGAAGATCATACCGGACAGGGCGGCTAGCGCCGGCTCGAGGCTCATCAGCGTACCGAAGGTGCGCGTCGGCAGGCGCGTCAGGGCCATCATCTCCAGAGAGTAGGGGAGTGCGGTGGAGAGAATGGCAATCCCCAGCCCCAGGGGCAGCAGCGACCATTGCCACAGCGTATCGGTGGCTTGCGCCATACCTAACGGGACAAAGACCAGCGAGGCGATAAGCGACCCCATCGCCACCGTGGCTGGACCATGCTCCTCGCCCGCGCGCTGGCCGGTCAGAATATAGACCGCCCAACAGGCCCCGGCGCCGAGAGCGAACAGCGCGCCGGTTAAATCCACCTGCGCCACGTTCTGCCCCAGCGGCAGGAGATACCACAGCCCGAGGATCGCCAGCGCCACCCAGACAAAATCCAGCGGGCGGCGCGAACCGAAAAGCGCCACCGCCAGCGGGCCGGTAAACTCGAGGGCCACCGCCACGCCGAGCGGAATACGCTGCAGGGATAAATAAAACAGATAGTTCATCGCCCCGAGCGCCAGGCCGTACAGCAGCAGCGGTACGCGCTGCGCCGGAGAGAAACGTAGCCGCCAGGGCTTGAACACCACCACCAGGATCAGCGTCCCGAGCGCCAGGCGCAGGGCGGTAACTCCCGGGGCGCCGACCACCGGGAACAGCGATTTGGCGAGCGATGCGCCGCTCTGTATCGAGGTCATAGCGATTAAAATCACCACTATCGGCAACCATGCCGCCGCTTTTCGGGATGGACCGGGCATCCTTTCTCCTGTCAATTTTTGTCAAAAGGGGTAAAAGTTCCAGTGTACTGGAATTAGCTGCTGGCGGTTGAGCTAATGTTGAAAAAAACAGGGGCAAAAACAGTACAATGGCGAAAGTTGCTGAGAAATTCACCAGGTGATTAGGATTAATCTGGATGCTTGCGAATTTCTTAATGAGCGTTAAACTGTAAGTTAACGCCAAAAACTGTTGTTTTCCATATTGTTATAGAAATATGGAAACTTTTGGTTACATGAAAAAGTATGTTAGACAATGTAAACTCCAAAGAGTTTCCCAAAAGTTTTTGATATATTTAAGGCTTAGGACTTATTAGAAACACATTTGAGGTGGTTATGAATAAAATTGCACGTCTTTCAGCACTGGCCGTTGTTCTGGCTGCATCCGTAGGTACTACTGCATTTGCTGCAACTTCTACCGTAACCGGCGGTTACGCGCAGAGCGACATGCAGGGTAAAGCGAACAAAGCTGGCGGTTTCAACCTGAAATACCGTTACGAGCAAGATAACAACCCGCTGGGCGTTATCGGTTCCTTCACCTACACCGAAAAGGATAATAACAGCAACGGTACTTACAACAAAGGTCAGTACTACGGCATCACCGCTGGTCCGGCTTACCGTCTGAACGACTGGGCAAGCATCTACGGCGTAGTGGGTGTTGGTTACGGTAAATTCCAGAACAACAACTTCCCTAATAAATCCGATATGAGCGACTACGGTTTCTCCTACGGTGCTGGTCTGCAGTTCAACCCGATCGAAAACGTTGCCCTGGACTTCTCCTACGAGCAGTCTCGTATTCGTAACGTTGACGTCGGCACCTGGATCGCTGGCGTGGGTTACCGCTTCTAATCACTCCGGTGATATAAAAAATCCGCCTCCTGGGGCGGATTTTTTTTTGCCTGCTGACCGCCAGCCCGGCCGGTTGGCCGGCGCTGACCGCGTCGTTTTAGTTGATGGTGAACTCATCGCTGCCGAGGTGTGAATAGTCCACCTTCTGCAGCTGGAAGTTGGTGATATACACCGGGCCGGCCTTCTGCTCAGAGATAAACCGATAGCGCGGGGCGATTTCCGCCGCCTTGATGCCGGTCCATTGCGAGAAGAAGCTGAGGAAATCATTTGCCGAGCGCTGCGCCTTAATGACTTTATGCGCTTTGTCATCGCTGGAGAGCACCATAAACGGCACCTGGAAGTTCTGCTGGAACTTATCGTCGTGCGCCAGATACTGCACCTCTTTGCCTCGCTCCTTGAACGCCAGACCATGATCGGAAAAGTAGGTCAGGGAAAAGGTGTCGCCGGAATTTTGCAACTGGCTGTAGAGCTTAGCCAGCAGGGTATCGGTTTGCGTCATGCTGTAGAGATAGCAGGAGGTCTCTTTCGACTGGACGAAAACCGTATATTTGCCTTTGGTCCGGTCGCAGGCCTGCGGGTGCGAGCCCATCAGATGCAGAACAATCAGCTGCGGCTGGGTACGCTGGGTGGAGAGCACCTGCTCGGTCAGCTTCAGTAACTGCTCGTCCTGGGTGTTTTTATTGGCTTCGAAATCGCCGTTTTTCAGGAACTGCACTTCATCCGCCCGTTTGGCGATACTGGCGATAGCGGTGTCGTACTCGCCGATCTGCCCCTGGTTGGAGAACCACCAGGTCTGGAAACCGGCGCGGTTGGCGAGGGTGACAAAGTTATCCTGAAACTGCGGTTTGCCATCGACCACCCGGTTAAGGGTCAGGCCGAGGGATTTTTGCGTCGAGCCGCTGGCGGCGACGTAGTTGTTAAACAGATACCCGTTCACCGAGCTGGCAAACGGCGTGTTGTCCCAGTGGCCACCGAAGGCGCCGAGGGCGTCGCGGCGGGCGCTTTCACCGATCACCACCACATAGAGATGGTACTTCGGCTTCACCGCCAGCACGTGCCAGCTATCTTTCATGCCGGCCAGCTGCGCCATCCGCGCCTGCTCGTCCAGCACCTCGTTATTATTCACCACCACGTCTTTGACAAAACGGAAGGCCGGGTAACCAGTATCGATCACCTTGAATACACCGCCCCAGGCGAGATTTTGCACCGGCTGAAGAAAGAAGATCCCGATGCTGAACAGCAGGCCCAGGGTCTCCATTTTTCCCCAGCGGGTCTGCTCGACGATCCTGCGGCGGACCGCGATGATCCCCAGCGCGAAGATAAATACCGCCAGCAGATAGTTGTACCAC
This sequence comes from Klebsiella sp. JN_Kp127, assembly GCF_040062505.1. NCBI lineage: Bacteria > Pseudomonadati > Pseudomonadota > Gammaproteobacteria > Enterobacterales > Enterobacteriaceae > Klebsiella > Klebsiella sp. JN_Kp127. The sequence continues at coordinate 28,620 of NZ_JBEAHS010000054.1, read as the reverse complement.
GGGAAGATGGTGAGGATTTCCGTGGACTCTTCCACGTTGGTGGCGTGCAGCGCCAGCAAGGTATTGAAGTTGGGCGCGCCGTAAGCCTGGCCAAACGGGTAGTAGAGGGCCGCCAGCAGAGAATAAGCGCCGACCACTCCTTTCTGCACGCGCGGAAAGGCACGCCACAGAAGATGTAACACGCAGGTAAATGCCACGGTATAGAGCAGGCTAAATTCATAGCCCAGCGCCAGGTTAATCAACAGCGATTGTAAAAAGTAGAATCCTGTCCATGGGTTCAGTGCCAGTCGGCGGGCGACCAGCGTATCTTTCAGGGTGGTGACATTCATAGTAAACAATCAAAAAGAGGCCATGCGCATCCCCTGGCTTCAAGGGGTAAAACCTGCTGGACAGTGCGTGAAGAGGGTCTCTGCGAGCCGCGAATGTGGCAGGGCTGTGCAAAGATAGGGCTTGTAAATGGTAAGGTCAACCAGACATAACAGATTGTTTTGCGAGGACGCTTACAAAACTTGAAAAAAGGTGGGGAAAACGGGATAAACCGGTCAGTTTAGCGGCAGATGATGACGGAAAAATGAAGCGGCGTACCGCGACGCCGCCTTAGCGATGGGGTTTGTCCTGCTGCGGTTTACCGTTGATCATTTCGCACAGCATACCGAGCAGCATTAAGCGTACTTTAAAGGGTGAATGGCTGAACACGTTTAAGCACCTCTTGAATTCGTTCATCTGCTCTCCTCCTGCCTGTTCGCTCCATCATTCCCTGATGGATGTTTGCATTATATACAGATATAGCACAGGCTATATTTTATAGCTATGGCTAAAACGTTAAATTTTTGTGCTCTTGGCGCAATCCATTACAATGTGGATCTTTTTATATGATGCTTGACGCGTCACACGAATGAGGAAGCACAATGAACCGTCGCGCAGGTAAGCCAATAACAAAAAAAGTGACGCAGTTAGTAAATGTTGAAGAGCACGTTGAAGGGTTCCGCCAGGTGCGGGAAGCGCATCGGCGCGAGCTGATTGACGACTATGTTGAACTGATTTCCGACCTCATCCGCGAGGTGGGCGAGGCGCGTCAGGTGGATATGGCCGCCCGGCTGGGGGTCTCGCAGCCCACCGTCGCCAAGATGCTCAAACGGCTGGCCAGCGTCGGCCTTATCGAACAGATCCCGTGGCGCGGCATATTCTTAACCGCGGAGGGTGAGAAGCTGGCCCAGGAGAGCCGTGAGCGCCATCAAATCGTGGAGAACTTCCTGCTGGCGATCGGCGTCAGTCCGGAGATCGCCCGTCGTGATGCCGAAGGGATGGAGCATCACGTGAGCGAAGAGACGCTGGCGATGTTCCTGAAATTTACCCAAACACAGGGATCTCAGGAAGCATGACTCTTCCCTTCGTCCAGTCGCTGCTGCGCGATCGTTTTCTCCATCTGCTGCTGATTATCGCCTGCGTGCTCAGCGTGATGGTGCCGTTTGTCCCGGCAAGCTGGCCGGCGGCCATTGACTGGCATACCATCATCACCCTCAGCGGCCTGATGCTGTTGACCAAGGGGATTGAACTGAGCGGCTATTTTGACGTGCTGGGGCGTAAAATGGCCCGCCGCTTTGTCACCGAGCGTCAGCTGGCTATGTTTATGGTGCTGGCGGCGGCGCTGCTGTCCACCTTCCTCACCAACGACGTCGCGCTGTTTATTGTGGTGCCCCTGACCCTGACCCTGAAGAAGTGGTGCGCCATCCCGGTAAACCGGCTGATTATTTTCGAAGCGCTGGCGGTGAACGCCGGGTCGCTGCTGACGCCGATCGGCAACCCGCAGAACATCTTGCTGTGGGGACGCTCCGGTCTCTCTTTCCCTGGGTTTATCGGCCAGATGCTGCCCCTGGCGGCGGCAATGATGCTGACCCTGCTGGCGCTGTGCTGGTTCTGTTTCCCGGCAAAGCGGCTAACCTACCAGAGCAGCGATATGGCGCCATCGTGGCAGCCTAAGCTCGTCTGGAGCTGTCTGGGGCTCTATCTGGTGTTCCTGACGGCGCTGGAGATGGATCAGGCGCTGTGGGGACTGGCGCTGGTGCTGCTGGGCTTTCTGGCGCTGGCCCGGGCGGTGATCGTCCATGTTGACTGGTCGCTGCTGCTGGTGTTTATGGTGATGTTTATCGACGTCCATCTACTGACCCAGCTTCCGGCGCTGCACCAGGTGCTGAGCGGGGTCGGGACGCTCTCCGGCGGTGGGCTGTGGCTGACCGCCATCGGCCTGTCGCAGGTGATCAGCAATGTGCCCTCGACTATTCTGCTGCTCAACTATGTCCCACCTTCGATCCTGCTCGCCTGGGCGGTTAACGTGGGGGGCTTTGGTCTGCTGCCGGGCTCGCTGGCCAATATCATCGCCCTGCGCATGGCTGGCGATCGGCGGATCTGGTGGCGTTTCCACCTCTACTCCATTCCCATGCTGCTGTGGGCGGCCCTCACCGGCTATTGGCTCTTCAAACTCTGCGCCTGATTTCCGCAGCAGTCCGCCGCCCTCCACGTCGTTCGACAGGATCGCCCCCCGGGGCGATCTTTTTTTTTGCCCGGCTCACAGAAAACGATCCCTGGCTTTGCGCATCCGTTCGCTTTTCGATATATGACTAGTCATGAAATTTAAATGACTAGTCATATATCGAGGCGCAGGATGAACAACAGACTACCGGCAGATTTCTTATGGGGTAATTCCGTCTCCAGCATGCAGACGGAGGGGGCGTGGAACGAGGGCGGCAAGGGGATGTCGGTGTACGATATCCGGCAACCGGCAGAATTCGCTTCCGACTGGAAGGTGGCGACCGACTCCTATCATCGCTTTAGGGAAGATTTCGATCTGATGCAGGATCTGGGCATGAACTGCTACCGTTTTCAGATCGCCTGGAGCCGGGTGTGCCCTGAGGGAGACGGCGAGTTCAATGAAGAGGGCATCGCCTTCTACCATCAGTTTATTGATGAACTGATCGCCCGCGGCATCGAGCCGATGATCTGCCTGTACCACTTCGATATGCCGCTCTCGCTGGCGGAGCGCTACAACGGATTTACCGACCGCCGGGTGATGGACGCCTTTATTCGCTATGGCCAGAAGATGATCGCCTGCTATGGCGACAAGGTGAAATACTGGCTCACCTTTAATGAACAGAATCTGTACCATTCGCCGGAAGCGTTTCTGATTTCCGGCTACCTGCAGGGGGAGAAGACCCTGCGCGAGCTGTACCTGATCCAGCATCATGTGATGATGGCGCACGTCCATCTGACCGATCACCTGCATCAGACGAAGCCGCAGTGTCTGATGGGCGGGATGCTGGCCCACGCCCTGGTTTATCCGGCGACCTGCAAACCACGCGATATCCTGTGTGCCCAGCAGCTGGACGAGTTTTTAAACCAGAACCTGCTGCGGGCTTACGCCGGGGAGGGCTACAGCCCGGAGGTGATGCATTTTGTCGCCACCGAAGGGTTCGATGATATCTATCGTCCGGAGGATCTCGCGCTGATGGCGACGGTGAAGGTCGATTATCTGGCGTTCAGCTATTACGCCAGCCGGACGCTGAACAGCGACGCGATCCCGCCGGGAACGGCGGTCAACAACTATATGCTGTTTGGCAATCAGGATAACCCGTTCCTGAACGCGACAGAATGGAACTGGCAGATCGATCCGCTGGGCTTCCGGACCATCATCACCCGCTATTATAACGACTGGCGCCTGCCGGTTTTCCCGATTGAAAACGGCATCGGGGTGATTGAGTCGTGGGACGGTGAACATCCGGTTGCCGACGATTACCGCATCGCCTACCATCGCGACCATATCAACGCCATGAAAGCGGCCATGTTTGAGGATGGGGCGCAGGTGATCGGCTATCTCGGCTGGGGATTAATCGACATCCTCAGCTCGCAGGGCGATATGCGTAAGCGCTACGGCGTGGTCTACGTCAATCGCGAGAACCATGACCTCAAGGATCTGCGGCGGGTGCCGAAGAAGAGCTATGCGTGGCTGAAGCAGGTGATCCACAGCAATGGCGACGTGATGTAATGGTGTTCTGGCGGTCAGGCCGTGGATCCTGTCCGCCAGCCACTCACTGAATGTATAAGGACCGGGGAATGACGGCGAAGTATCTGCAAATCGCGCGGGAAATAAAAAAACGGATCATCAGCCAGCAGTATCCTGCCAGCGCGCCGTTACCTGACCAGTTTGCGCTGGCGGCAGAGTTCAGCACCAGCCGGATGACCATCCAGCAGGCGATGCGCCAGTTAATCGTCGAAGGGCTGATCTATACCCGCAAAGGGCAGGGCACCTTTGTGCGGAAAAATTTCCTTCAGCTGTCGCAGTGGGAGCTGCCCGGCAGCGACTATTTCGGCGCCACCAAAACCTGGGAGCATCTTGGCGAGGTACAAAGCGAAGTGGTGCGCTTTGAGGTGCGTTTTCCCACTGACAAGGAGCAGAGTTCGCTGCTGATCGACGCCGATGCCCCGGTGTATGACTTTGTTCGCCTGCGGTTGCTCAACGGGGAACCGGTGTCGCTGGATCTGACGGTCATGCCGGTGGGGCTGGTGCCGGGGCTCAATAAAAGCCATCTGGAAAGCTCGGTGTTTCGCTATATCCAGGAGACGCTGGGGCTGAAGCTGATGGGATCTTACCGCGTGGTGCGGGCGATGAAGCCGGATGAACTGGATAAACAGCATCTTCACTGCGAGCCCACCGATCCGGTGCTGGAGGTGGAGCAGGTTATCTATCTGGAAGACGGCACGCCGCTGGAGTACGCCCACTGCCACTATCGCTACGACCACGGCGGGATTATTCTGGTGAATAACGGCTAGACCGGTGGCCCCGGTTGGCGCAGCGCTTAGCAGGGCCAGGGTGTTGTCAGTTCAGCCGCCGCCCGGCACAACACCGATAAAAAAAACGGCGGGCATCAGGCCCGCCGTTTTTCTTGTCATGCAGAACTTAGTTCAGACGCACCGGCATACCGGAGCGGTTCTGGATAGCCTGCTCGACCACGTTCTGATCGACATCAGACTGGCTGGTGATCGCCTGTACCGGCTGAGTCAGGGTGATCGGCACGATCTCGCCGCCCTGGAACTGCGCTTCGGTGGTCGACAGCGGGTTGTGAACCTCGATGTAACGGCTGCCGTCCGGCTCGGTGGTGGCTTTTACCGGCTCATCGATAAACTGCACGCGGGTGCCGACCGGCACGTTCTCAAACAGGAATTTGATGTCATCGTTGCGCAGACGTACGCAGCCATGGCTCACGCGCAGGCCGATGCCGAAGTTAGCGTTGGTACCGTGGATGGCGTACAGACGGCCGATATACAGCGCGTACAGGCCCATCGGGTTATCCGGACCGGCCGGTACGACGGCTGGCAGCGGGTTGCCGGCGGCAGCGTATTCCGCATGCATCTTGGCGGTCGGCGTCCAGGTCGGGCCAGCCTTCTTACGTTCGACTTTGGTGGTCCAGTTGATTGGCGTGTCTTTGCCTAACTGGCCGATACCGATCGGCAGAACAATCACGGTGTTAGTGCCTTTCGGGTAGTAGTACAGACGCATTTCGGCGCTGTTGATGATGATCCCTTCATGGACGGTATCCGGCAGGATCAGCTGCTGAGGGATGTTCAGGACGCTACCGCCCTTCGGCAGATAGGTATCCACCCCCGGGTTGGCTTCCAGCATGTTGGAAAGCCCCATCTGATATTTCGCCGCGAAGTATTCCAGCGGCTGCTTGTTATCATCCGGAATGGTGATGACCTGGTTCTGACCAACCAAACGGCTGCCATCGGTTGGCAAAGGATAGGTGACAGCAGACGCTGTATTGCAAAAGCCTACGATGGCGAAGGCTGCCGCTAAGAGTGTAGATAATTTCATAGTTTTTAATGTCGTGTGCGAAATCAACGCCACACAGGCCTTTGTTAATGATTGAGACAGTAGATGGGAGCGCATTATATGTGCATTCCGCTGAACAGGTAAATCAGATGTGTACGAAATCACATTTTTTTCCCTGTCGCCTCGGCTGCCGCGCCCTGGCGTTCGGGGCGACGAGGGTTAGTCTTCCAGCAGCCGGGCCTGCAGCGCCGCGCGGACCGGGGCGGTCAGCTGGTACTCTTCCGCCAGCCAGGCGTCGACATTGCCATAGCGCTGCTGAATGGCCGACAGCGCGGCGGCGAGATAGGACTCTTTCACCGTCAGGATGTCCGCCAGGCTCTGGCGCCCCTGGGGCGTCAGGTCGTTGCCGAGCATCTCCAGCATCCAGGCCTCCACCTGCGTCAGCATGCCATGGGTAAGGAGATACTCCTCCATCACCGTCTCGCTGTCGCATCCGACGGCGAACAGGGTTAACGCGCAGCCGACGCCGGTGCGATCTTTACCGACCGCGCAGTGTTGCAGCAAGGCGCCGTCGAAAGGGGTCGTCAGCCATGCGGCGAGCTGGCGATAGGCCGGATTGTTAAACGGCAGCTGGCGATAGAGTTGCAGCATAAACTGCTCGCCGTTGAGCGCATTAAGGGTGGCGGCATTCAGCTCGGTGACCTTCGCGTTGACCTCGCCGATCGGCGGATTGGCCGGCGCGTTGAGATAGTGGGTGAGCGGGCTCAGTTTGTCCGGCGTGCGCTGTACTTCACCGGGGTCGCGGTAGTCGAGCACCCGGCTGAGCGGCAGGGTATCCAGGTGGTCGAGATCCTCTGCCGTTAGCCGGTTTAGCGCACCGGAGCGTAGCAGCTTGCCGCTGCGTACCCGGCGTCCGTCGGCGGCGCGCTGGCCGCCCAGGTCGCGAAAATTAATGCCGCCCTGCAGGGATAAAAAGGCCGGATGTCGCGGTTGGCTGGTGGTCATGGGACTCCTCATCATCACGTACAGAATAACGGTTTGCGCGCAGGTCTCTGGCGCATCTGACAAAGACCTTAGCACAAGCGCCGCGGCGGAATTTACCGCAGACCGTGAAAAGTGCGTCATTTACTGGCATAATGTCTGCTGTATCACACCCCTCATACTCTTTTTTCAGGATATCCCCGTGCTAGTATCCAGCAACGTTACCATGCAGTTTGGCAGTAAGCCGCTGTTCGAAAATATCTCCGTTAAATTTGGCGGCGGCAACCGTTATGGTCTGATCGGCGCCAACGGCAGCGGTAAATCGACCTTTATGAAGATCCTCGGCGGCGATCTCGAACCGACGCTGGGCAACGTTTCTCTCGACCCGAACGAGCGCATCGGTAAGCTGCGTCAGGATCAGTTCGCCTTTGAAGCGTTCACCGTGCTGGATACGGTCATTATGGGCCACGGCGAGCTGTGGGAAGTGAAGCAGGAGCGCGATCGCATCTACTCCCTCGCCGAGATGAGCGAAGAAGATGGCTATAAAGTGGCCGACCTGGAAGTGAAATATGGCGAAATGGATGGCTACTCTGCTGAAGCGCGCGCGGGCGAACTGCTGCTGGGCGTGGGCATTCCGGTTGAACAGCATTACGGCCCGATGAGCGAAGTCGCCCCAGGCTGGAAGCTGCGCGTCCTGCTGGCGCAGGCGCTGTTCTCTAACCCGGACATTCTGCTGCTCGATGAACCGACCAACAACCTGGACATCGACACCATTCGCTGGCTGGAGCAGACGCTGAACGACCGCGACAGCACCATGATTATCATCTCGCACGACCGTCACTTCCTGAACATGGTTTGCACCCACATGGCGGATCTGGACTACGGCGAGCTGCGCGTCTATCCGGGCAACTACGACGAATACATGACGGCGGCCACCCAGGCGCGTGAACGTCTGCTGGCGGACAACGCCAAGAAAAAAGCGCAGATTGCCGACCTGCAGTCCTTCGTTAGCCGCTTCAGCGCCAACGCCTCTAAATCGCGTCAGGCCACCTCGCGCGCGCGTCAGATTGACAAAATCAAGCTGGAAGAGGTTAAAGCCTCCAGCCGTCAGAACCCGTTTATCCGCTTCGAGCAGGACAAGAAACTGTTCCGTAACGCGCTGGAAGTGGAAGCCCTCACCAAAGGCTTTGAAGACGGTCCGCTGTTCAAAAACGTCAACCTGCTGCTGGAAGTGGGCGAGAAGATTGCCATTCTGGGCGCCAACGGCGTGGGTAAATCCACGATGCTGAAAACCCTGGTGGGTGAACTGCAGCCGGACAACGGCACCGTGAAATGGTCTGAAAACGCGCAACTCGGCTACTATGCGCAGGATCATGAGTACGAGTTCGAAAACGACCTGACGGTCTTCGAGTGGATGAGCCAGTGGAAACAGGAAGGCGACGACGAGCAGGCGGTGCGCAGTATCCTTGGTCGACTGCTGTTTAGCCAGGATGACATCAAGAAGCCGGCGAAAGTATTGTCCGGTGGTGAGAAGGGCCGCATGCTGTTTGGTAAGCTGATGATGCAGAAGCCAAACATCCTGATAATGGATGAACCGACCAACCACCTGGATATGGAATCCATCGAATCGCTGAACATGGCGCTGGAGATGTATCAGGGTACCCTGATCTTCGTCTCCCACGACCGTGAGTTCGTCAGCTCGCTGGCCACCCGCGTGCTGGAGATTACCCCGGAACGGGTGATCGACTTCAGCGGCAACTACGAAGATTACCTGCGCAGCAAAGGTATCGAGTAATCCCGCTTCGTTACCCGGGTTACGGCTACGCCTTACCCGGGCTACGCCTGGCATGTGATCTGTAGGCCCGCGCAAGCGTAGCGCCGCCGGGCAATAACCGCGTATAAAGAGCCACTTTCGCGCCGGATGGCGGCTGCGCCTTATCCGGCCTACGGTCCGTGCCATTGTGAGCTTAAGAGCTCTATCTTGTACCCATGGTTACTGAAACTGTCCGTTACCCGGGCTACCAAACCGCACAGTGCTGTAGCCCCGGTAAGCGGTAGCGCCACCGGGGATTTTGAGGCCACCAGTTTGTAGCCCGGATTAGCGTAGCGCCATCCGGGAACATTATTAAATCCAGGCCGGGCGAGGCGTAAGCCGCCGCCCGGCATATGCTCAGAGCCTCCACTCCGTTCCTTCGACGCCATTCACCAGCAGTTTGCGTTTATCTCCCGCCGGTAATGACAGCTTCAGCGCTTTCCACGCCGGGCGATAATTGCCGCGGGCGTTGACCTTCAGGTTGATAGTGCTGCTGTCGCACGCCATTTCCCACTCCAGCCACAGCGCATCGCCCTGTTTATAGCCCCAGCTTTCGCCGTCATCCTCAAACAGCAGACCCGAAGAGGTTCCGACGCCTTTCAGCGGGAACAGCTGCAGTTCGCGGCGATCGTCCTGTTGCGCAGCAACATGGCGGATGCGCTCGCTGAGCGGCAGTCCGGCCCCGGCGCGCACCAGCAGCGGCAGCGTTTCCAGCGGCGCGTCGAGGGTGACCCACTGGCCGCCGGCGAACCACTGGTGGCTGTAGAAATCGTACCATCCGGCCTGATTATCCGGCAGCCACACCTCACGCTGGCGGGCGCCAGGCTCGACCACGCTGGCCACCAGCAGATCGCGGCCCAGCAGGAAGTCATCGCATTCGGCGAAGGTCTGCGCGTCGTGCTGATGATCGAGGAAGGTCGGGCGCAGCATCGGCTCGTCGTCAGCATGCGCCTGCCACAGCAGGGTGTACAGATAGGGCAGCAGGCGGTAGCGCAGCTCAATAGCGGAACGAATGGCCGGGGTGACGGCCGGATACATCCAGGCTTCGTTGACCGTCTGGTCGTCATTCCACGAATGAATAGTAAAGCGCGGGTGCATCACGCCGTTTTGTACCCAGCGCACGAACAGCTCCGGCTCAGGTTTATCGCCGGAGAAACCGCCGACGTCGTGGCCGACGTTAAACAGCCCGGAAAGGCTCATGCCCAGCCCCATGCGGATGTTATAGCGCAGCGTATCCCAGTTGGTGCGGTTATCGCCGCTCCAGGTCTGGACGTAGCGCTGCATCCCGGCGCAGCCGGAGCGGGAGATGAGATACGGGCGCTTTTGCGGCGCAAAGCGCTGCTGGGCCTCCATCGAGGCGCGCATCATCAGCAGCGGCATCACCGGGCGAATATGCTTGATGGCGATTTCGCGGCCAAAGCCGTAGCAGCGCGCTTCGCCGTCCCACACCTCATACTCGTTATTATCGTTCCAGGTCGAATCAATGCCCATCTCCAGCAGCTGGCTGGTGACCCCTTCCTGCCACCAGGCCACGGTTTGCGGATTGGTAAAGTCGAGATGCGATCCTTCATCGTCCCAGAAGCTGGAGCGCTCCGGAGCGTCGGTTTGCGAATCGCGCACGAAGAGACCGCGCTCCGCCACCTCGCCATAGCGCGGATGGTCCTGCAGCAGGCAGGGTTTGATATTGGCGGCCAGCTTCAGCCCGGCGTCGTGGAACGACTGACTCATCACTTTCGGCTGCGGCACCTTGTCGTGGTTCCAGTTAAAGACGTAGCGCTTGCCGTTAATCGAGGTATAGCCGGAAGAGAGCTGGAACGAATCGCACGGAATAGCGTGCTCATCGCACAGGCGGATGAAGTTCATCAGCTGATTTTGCGCATCCGGCGCGTCGGTATAGTGCATGGTCGAGCCGCTGTAGCCGAGGCTCCATTTGGGCCCGAACAGGGTTTTACCGGTCAGACGGACGAAGGCTTTGGTCACATCCAGCACCTGTTTACCGGTGAACAGGTAGTAATCGATATCGCCGGCTTCCGCCTGCCAGCGGCGATAGGCGGTATGATAGTTGTCGATTTCGTTACCCAAATCCAGCCAGCAGCTGCTCAGGTTGTCGTAAAACAGGCCATAGCTAACGTCGCTGCGTTGCGTGATGGTGAACGGAATATGTTTATACAGCGGGTCGGTGCTGGCGGCGTTGTAGCCCATGGCATCAAGGTTGCGCATTTCATAACGCTTACCGGTGCGCTGCAGGTCGCCGGCCTTTTCGCCCAGGCCATAGAAACGCTCGTCTTTGCGGCGGCTCAGATAGTGGGCGACGCCGTCGCCGTGGGCATTGGCCAGATAGGCGCTGGTGGGGCGGTCGTTGGCAAGCTGCTGCCATTCCCCGGCATCGTCGCGATAGCTCCACTCCAGCCACAGCGGCTGATGGACGGTGACGCGCAGCTGGCGGGTGGCGATGGTCAGCGTATCGCCCTCCTGGGTCAGCTGCCAGGCCGGGAGACTAAAACCGCTGAGGTCATCCCGGGCGCGGCCTTCCCACGGCACATCCTGCTGCGGAGCGATGCTCCAGGTGCGATCCAGCGCCAGCTGGCCCTGGCGTTTCAGCAGCACGCGGAATAGATTCTCTTCCAGTACGTACAGGCACAGGGTGTGCTGGCCATCGACCGTCAGTTCAACGTGATGCTCCAGCTGTTGATGCAAACTCCAGTGTTTCAACGTCTTCATATCTTACATCCACTATCAGGCGCGCTTGGCGCGACGTTCAGCAATAAATGCCACCAGGAAAACGGCGCCAATCAGGTCAAAGAAACCCATGGCGATGAACAGCGGGTTGAAGCCAATTTTGTCGGCGGTCACCCCGATTAATAACGAGAACAGGAAGCTGGCGATCCACGCCGCGGATCCGCGCATACCGTTCACCGTCGCCATTTGTCCCTTGTCGAACGACTCCACCACCAGCGCGCTGAGCATGCAGGAGATGATCTGATGCCCGAAGCCGCCAATGGAGATCAGGACGATGGTGATATAGGGATCGCGGGTGATAGCGACGAGGGCCAGGGAGATCATCAGAAACGCGCCGGTCACCGAGCTGGCGATCACCGAGTTGACTCGCGTACAGCCGAACCAGCGAACGTACAGGCGGGTGAGGTAGCCGCTGACCACGCTGCCGAGGTCGGCGGCAAGGAACGGCAGCCAGGCGAACATGGCAATCTGCTTGAGATCCATGCCGTGCTCTTTGGCCAGGTACAGCGGTACCCAGAAGCTCAGCACCGCCCAGGCGGGCTCGGCCATAAACGCGGGAATGGCGATCCCGTAGAAACGTTTATTCTTCGAGACGGTTTTGAGTGCGGTAAAGAAGGGCTGTTTCACCGGCGGCGCTTCGTTATCCTGCTTGATGTACTCGAGCTCGCTTTTGCTGAGATTGGGGTGCTTTTCCGGGTTCTGATAGAAGGCCCACCACAGTACCACCCACAGCAGGGCCAGCGCGCCGGTAAACATAAACGCCCCCTGCCAGCCGAAGGAGGCATGGGCGAAGTAGATGATCGGCGGGGCGAGCATGGCGCCGATGGAGAACCCGACGCCAGCCCAGCCGGCGGCGATTGGCCGTTCAGACTTCGGGAACCACTCGCCGATGGTCTTGGCGTTGGCCGGGGTGGCGGCCGCCTCGGCCCCGCCCATAAAGAAGCGCAATATAGCCAGGTGCAGCCAGCTGCCGGCCCCGGCGTGGGCGATGCAGGCCAGCGCCCATAGGGTGGCGCAGATCATAAACCCGAGCTTCAGGCCGATGACGTCGATAAGCCAGCCACAGAGCGGTTGGAAAATCGTGTAAGCCAACTGAAACGCGCCGACGATCCAGGAATATTGTTCGGTGGTGATTCCGAGCGTCGCTTTCAGTTCCGGGGCGATAATCCCCAGCGAGTTGCGTGTGATGTAGTTGACGGTGACGCCAAGTAAAAACAGGACCAGCACCCACCAGCGCAGGTTTTTTACCACCCGGCGCGTTTTGCTGACCGCGATATCATTGTTGAGGCCTTGACTCATAGCACACTCCACATGACGTTAGTAGGGGGAAAGTGACGTTCTCAATCCGTGAGCGGTCACGTAGTGTTGTTAACTATTTGAATAGTCTATTTTTTTATCTAAACACCATTGGTATAACTAGTATGGGAGATGTTGGACCAATTCAGGCTAAGGGAGAAAAAACGTCGGGCAAAGCGCTATTTATGCAAGTTTTTTCATGAAATGACCGGGATCTCAAATTTTGCGCTGTCATTTGCTTACAGGTAGCGCTTTGGCGATTATGAAAATTCTTTCATTTTCCAATCGGAGCTGGATCACAAAATGGATAAAAAGCTGCGCGTCGCCGAAATCGCCGCCCGCACCGGGCTGTCGGCCAGTACCGTTTCGCGCGTCCTGGCCGGGAAGGCGAATACCAGCGACAAGGCGCGCCGGGCGGTGCTGGAGTGCGCCCGCGAGCTGGGGGTCATGCAGGGACTGGCCGCCGGACGTCTGTTGCTCAATAATCTACTGGTGTTTGCCCCACAGCGCGCCTTCGATGAGCGGTCGGATATCTTCTACTACCGGGTGATCCAGAGCATCAATAACGCGCTGGCGGCGCATGAAGTGCGCCTGCGCTACTGCGCGCTGGACGAGAACGACAGCGACGCCAATCTGTTTCTTGCCCGCATGAACGAAGCGGAGACCCAGGCCGCGGTGCTGCTGGGGATCGACGATCCGCATATTCATGGCCTGGCGGCGGACCTGGGCAAACCCTGCGTATTGATCAACTGTCGGGATGAAGGGATGCGGCTGCCGTCCATTGCCCCCGATCATCGTCTGATTGGCCTGTGCGCCGCCCGCTATCTGTTTGATATGGGGCATCGCGTGGTGATGAACGTCATGTGCCTGCGCCGCTATACCATGGAGCTGCGGCTGGGGGGGATCCAGGAGGCGTGGCGCGCGCGCAATTTGCGCTTTACCGCCAGCCGGGATCTCATCAGCGTCGCCAACTTTAGCGCCAGAGAGACCGAAGAGCAGGTGGGGGCCTGGCTTGATGGTTTACAGGGCAGGCCGTTGCCCACCGCCTTCCTGGTGGGCGGCGATTTTATGGCCGCCGGCACGGTCAGCGCATTGCAAAAGCGCGGCCTGCGGGTGCCGCAGGATGTCTCGGTGATGAGCATCGACGGGTTTAATCTGGCGGCGATCCAGGAGGTGCCGCTGACCGCGGTGCATGTGCCGCGGGATGAGCTGGGCAGCGAGGCGGTGCACCTCCTGCAGCAGCGCCTGCTGCGCCCGGAGGCGCCGCACGGTTCGCTGCTGCTGCACGGCACGCTGGTGGTGCGCGATTCGGTACGGCGGATCCGGCCGGGCAAAGGCCATACCGTCGTGGAGCCGCAGGGGCTGTATGACGATTAAACCGCGATACCCAGCGCCCGTTTGCCGTGGATGTTCAGATCCTCCAGGGTGAAGCGCCCCTGCCAGCTGGCCTCATAGTCCTCGCGCGGGAAATCACCCGGCGAGGCCCCTTTTTCCAGAGCGATTTTCACTTTCTGCGCGTAGGCGAGGTTCTTCTCGCACATCGGCGCCGCCGGAATGTACATCACATTGCCCCAGCCCTGCTGATTTTCCACCGGCGCCACCGAGTGAATGACGTCGCAGTGCCACCAGACGGAATCGCCAGCGTTCAGCGCCGGGATCGAACTGAGGGCTTTGATCAGCAGCGGGTGCCACTGCTCAGAGATCGGCAGCACTCTGCCCGGCGCGACGCCGCACAGCTCATCCTCTGGCACATCGTCAAGCAGCGGGCGCAGCAGCACATAGGCTATCGCCTCGGGGATCGGCACCACGTGCAGCAGTCCCTGACCCGGGATCATATCCGACAGCGCGGTCCAGCCCTGGAAAGTGCGGAACACCGAGCACTTGGTGGTGTTGTCGACCGTGTACTCTTCCACTTCAGTACGGTGCGCGGCGTCCCACGGATCGTAAGCGTCGACATGACCGTTAAAGACGTTGGCGAAGACCTGCTGGTAGGCGGGGAGTAGCCAGCGCTCCAGCGCACCGGAATCGGTATGCGCGCCCAGCCCTTTCGAGGTGGTTCCCGGCGGACGGCGGCGAATGCGGTCGGGGTAAATGACGCTGACGTCCGGATCGAACCAGCGCTTGCCGTCCTGCTCAAAGCGCCACAGGCGGTTAAGGAAGGACTGCGCCGCCGCCATTTCATCGCTCTGGCGGGCCTGCATTTGCGAGGGCGACCAGTAGATGGGATAGATTTCCGGCCGCGAAGCCTCAAGCGTACCGAAGAAGCTGTCGCCTGGCCCTTTGTAGACCTCGTCGAAATGGTTCAGATCCAGATATTCCAGCATCGCGGTATCCCAGGCCAGCGCCTGTTCGCGCGGAAAGTGGCCTTTGATCACCGCGCAGCCCCGGCGCTTAATGGCCGCGCGCTGGGCATCGCTCACGGTTCCCTCGGCGATATCGCGGAACGGAATGGTTGGCCAGACCTCCTGGCCTGCGGCTTTCAGCGTCTCAATCTCCTGCAGGCGCTCGCTGATGCGCGCTGAGAGCTTATCGAACACCGTCTGGACGTCGCCGATTTGCGCCCGCAGCGCCTGCTTCATCTGGCGAATCGCCGCTTTGTGGTCGGCGGGGAGTGTTTCGTGGGTCGGGAGAGCAGCCATAATAACCTCGCTGTATCTTTCATTCGAAAGTATTAAATCTTACAAACGTTAATTTAAGTTAAAATGGAGTTAATGCAAGTTTAAAATCTTGCTGCGGCGCACAAAATGGACAAGCCGGGGCGCGCAGCCCCGGAGAGCGGTCAGGCGTTGAAGGGAGCGCGGTTATCGAGGACGGCCTGAATGACGTTCAGCGCGCCGTCATGATTATTATCGTCGGTCGCGTATCCGGCGATAGCTTTGATGCTGTCGGCGGCGTTACCCATGGCGAAAGCGTATTTCACCAGCTTCAGCATTTCGGCGTCGTTGCCGCTGTCGCCGATGGCCACGCACTGCTGCGGCGACAGGTTCCAGCGCTTGAGCAGGCGGCTGATGCCGTTGGCTTTATGCAGACCGGGAATAATCAAATCGACAAAGCCAAAGCCGCTGGTGACCGGCTTCATAATGCCGTCGAGCGAGATGTGCAGTTTATCGATCAGCTGCGGGATCTCGCTGTCCGGCAGGTTCAGAGAGAATTTGAACAGCGTATCGTCGATGGCGTGATAGTCGCTTACCCGCTGCAGACGGTGGTAGTGCTTTGACATCAGGTCGACGAAGGCGTCCGGGGCGTTATCGCTCACGTAGGCGCTGTGCAGGCCGCAGGCGACGAAGTTCAGCTGCGGATCTTTGAGTAATTCGCCAATCACCACCTGCGATTCGTGGCGGGTCAGTTCGCCGTGGAACAGCTGCTTACCATGCTCAAAGACCAGCGCGCCGTTTTCGGCGACGAACGAGATCTGCTCGCGGATCTCCGGGAAGAAGGAGATCAACTGATAGTACTGGTTGCCGCTGGCGACAACGAATTCAATGCCGCGCTGCTGCAGCTGGGCGAATTGCGCCAGAAACCGCGAGCGGTCGTAGGTTTTGGCGTCATTGAGAAAAGTTCCGTCCATATCGGTGACGATAACTTTAACGGTCATAAGGGGATGCTCCTGGCTTAACTTCGACCAGTAACATTCTAATTACAATGTGATGGGGAGCACAAATTTATTTCGAATGAAAGTTCACGCATTCAGAAAATGCCGGGAGGCGGCCTTGCCTTTCCCGGCCAGCAGGACAGGGGAGGCCCGCTAAGCGTCGCGCCAGCGGGCCTGAAGGGCTACAGCGTATGCTCGGTACGGGCGATAATATCGTCCTGGGTATCCGGCGACAGAGCGGTAAAGAACGCCGAGTACCCGGCGACGCGCACCACCAAATCGCGATACTGATCAGGATGTTTCTTCGCCTCCAGCAGCGTGTCGCGCGAGACAATGTTGTACTGGATATGCCAGCCTTTATGCACCTCGAAGAAGGTGCGCAGCAGCACCATCAGCTTCTGCTTGTCGGACGCGTTTTCCAGGGTGGACGGATTCAGCTTCTGGTTTAGCAGCACGCCGCCGAGGATCGCCCCGGTGGGCAGTTTACCTACCGAACTGATGACCGCCGTCGGCCCCAGATGGTCGGTTCCGGAGGCCGGGCTGGCCCCTTCCGCCAGCGGAGTGTGCGCTTTACGGCCATCCGGCGTCGCCATGGTCTGCGCGCCGAACGGAACGTTGGCGGAGATAGAGGACGTGCCGGCGTAATAGTTGCCGCCGATCGGGCCGCGGCCATAGCGCGGGTTGTGATACTGCTTCAGCTCGTCGATATAGGTCTGGTAGGCCCGCGCCAGCAACGCGTCCACGCTGTCATCATCGTTACCGTACTTCGGCGCGCCGTTGATCAACCGCTGACGCAGCTGCTCGTGGGTCAGGCCGTCAAAATCTTCCGCCAGCGCCTTCGCCAGTTCCTGCTGGCCGATAACGCCCTGATCGAAGACCAGCTTTTTCACCGCCGCCAGGCTGTTGCCGAGGTTGGCGATGCCCACCTGCAGGCCGGACACCCAGTCATACTTTGCGCCGCCCTGCTTAATGCTCTTCGCCCGTTCGATGCAGTCGTCCACCAGCGCCGAACAGAGAATATCGTGGACGTTCTCTTCCAGCATAGTATCGACCACATACTCAATCTCAATCGACTTACGGGTGTAGTAGCGGATCTGGCGGTCCCAGTCGGCCAGCACCTCGTCGAAGTTAGTGAAGTTGCCTTTCGACAGGGCGTGCTCCTGCGGCAGGAACACCTGGCCGCTGGTGGCATCGCGGCCGCCTTCCAGCGTCGCCAGCATCACCCGCGCGAAGTTGATAAAGCTCATGCCGGTGCAGCGATAACCCCATTTGCCGCCGACCGCGGTTTCGATGCAGCCGATGGCCGCATAATCGTAGGCATCCTGCGGCTCGATTCCCAGCTTGATAAATTCCGGGATCACGATCTCGTCGTTATTAAACGCCGGCATGCCGAAGCCGCAGCGGATCACCTGGACACAGGCGTCGAGGAAGTCGTTGCTCATTCCGGCGTGGTAGCGCACGCTGAGGTTCGGCTGGGTCGAGCGCAGACGACCGCAGGATTCCAGAATGGCGTACGACAGCGGGTTGACCGCGTCCTGCGGCTGGCCGCCCACCAGGTTCTGGCCGCCGATGGTGACGTTCTGGTACAGCGGGCTGCCGGCCGAGGCCTTGGAGTGCGAGCCAGAGCGGATCTTGTTGACCTCCAGCAGCTTCAGCCAGCAGCTGTGCAGCAGCTCAATGGCCTGTTCGCGATCCAACGATTGCTGCAGCTCAACGTCGCGGCGGTAGTACGGATAGAGGTACTGGTCCATGCGGCCAAAGGAGACCGAGTGGCCATTGGATTCAATCTGCAGGATCAGCTGAATGAAGTAGCACAGCTGCAGCGCCTGCCAGAAGGTCTTCGGCGGCTCATGGGCGATGATGTCGCAGTTTTCGGCAATCGCCAGCAGCTCATCGCGGCGTGCGTCACGGGATTCTGCCGTCGCCATCTCGCGCGCCAGCGCGGCAAAGCGTTTGCTGTGGTCGCTGACCGCCGCCAGCACAATATCAATCGCTTTCAGGAACTGTTCGCCGTGCAGGTCTTCCAGCACCGTCAGGTTGATGCGCGACCGGCGTTCGGCGACTTTCGCGCGCATGCCGTCCAGTCCTTTCTCCAGCAGCAGCGGGTAGTTGACCGCCAGGTGAGCGTCGCCGGAGGTCATGTTGCCCTCGGCCTTAATAATGCCGGTGGCGAGGAGCGCTTTCTGCTCATCGGTAAACATGCCGTAGCAGCGGTCCTGCACGGTCTGGCCGCGCCACCACGGGCACACTTCGTGCAGTATGCGCTTGTTCTCTTCGCTGACCGCGAAGCCGGCGCCGGGGCGGTCGGCGAGATCGTCGATCTCTTTCTCGATCCAGCTGACGGTGTATTCCGGGAAGATCGGCGCGGCGCGCACTTCGCTGGCCTGGTTGCCGACGATCAGCTCATCGTGCTTGATCCAGATGGTGCGCTCGGCCAGGTGGTGAGCGAGGGCCAGGGCGCGGCGCACCGGGATCGGCTTATCAAGATGCTGCTGATACATCTCGGTATAGTGTCGGGCGCGTTCGGTACAGACCGGCGGCTTGACGATATGCACCAGCGCCATTTTATGGGCCTGGATACGGGCGCTGAGGGTGTTGAGTTTCAGGGTAGTCATAGGGGTTATCCTCGTAAGATCGCCGTTAGCCCCTTGCTCCGCGCATAATCCTGCGCAAAGGCGAGCAGCTCGGGAGCATCCAGCGGTTTGTCCGGTGCGGTGTAGGGCTGACTGAGTAACTGGTATTTATTCATTCCCAGCGTGTGGTAGGGCAGGAAATGGATTTCGCTGACCCGCAGGCGGTCGGCGGCAAAATCAGTGATGGCGGTAATGTCGGCTTCGCTGGCGTTGAATCCCTGGATTAACGGCACGCGAATAATGATGTTTTTCCCCGCCTGCGCCAGGCGCTGCAGGTTGTCCAGCACCCGGCGGGCGCTGCCGTCGGTCCACTGCCGGAAAACGGCCTCGTCGACGTGCTTCAGGTCGGCGAGAAACAGGTCGATGAAGGGTAAAGCCGGCTCAATGTATTTCCACGGTACGTGCAGGCAGGTTTCCACAGCGGTATGGATACCCGCCTGATGGCTGGCCTCCAACAGCGCCTGCGCCAGGGCCGGGTTCATAAAGGGTTCGCCGCCGGAAAGGGTGATGCCGCCGCCGCTGCGATCGTAAAAGGGTTTGTCGCGCAGCACCGTCGCCATGATCTCCTCGACGCTCTTCTCCTCGCCGCACACCGTGAGCGCGGTGGTGGGGCAGCAGTCGCGCAGCGCGGCGATATGGCTGTCGTTAACGTGTTGCCGGTGAATGATCAGACCCTCGAGGGTGCGGGTGATAACCGCCGGCGCCGCCTGCTGGCACAGCTCGCAGCCGGCCAGGCACAGGCGCGGGTCATACAGCAGGTCTTCGCTGCGGGCGCGGCTCTCCGGGTTCTGGCACCAGCGGCAGCCCAGCGAGCAGCCTTTCAGGAAGACGACGGTGCGGATCCCTGGGCCGTCATGGGTGGAATAGCGCTGGATATTGAAGATCATGGCTTACCCTCTTGTTTGCGTATGAATATAAAAACACTTTCGAATGAAAGTTATATTGACGCAAATCAACAAGCGGGATGGCGATAATCGCCAGGGGATAGAACAACGGCAGAGGTCACAACTTCACCGGCGACGACCCTCGCCGGCGGCTGAACGTTAGCGGGTACCGCATACCTCGCACTGCGGGTGGCGCATCAGCTTCATTTCACGAAACTGGCAGGTCATGGCGTCGTACATCACGATTTTCCCGCTGGCGGACGTGCCGTAGCCGGTCAACAGCTTAATGGCCTCCATCGCCTGCAGGGAACCGATAGTGCCCACCAGCGGGGCCATCACGCCGGCTTCGACGCAGGTGAGGGCGTTTTCGCCAAACAGGCGGCTCAGGCAGCGGTAGCAGGGTTCGCCCTCCTGATACGTGAAGACGCTGATCTGCCCCTCCATACGGATCGCCGCCCCGGAAACCAGCGGGGTTTGGTGGCGGAAGCAGCCGGCGTTGAGCTGGTTACGAATGGCGACGTTGTCGGTGCAGTCGAGCACCAGATCGTGCCCGGCAATCTGCCCCGCCAGCGCCGCTTCGTCCAGTAAGGCATTGAGCGGCACCAGATGAACGTGCGGATTAATGCGCGCCAGCGCCTCGCGGGCGGAGTCCACCTTCGGCTGGCCGATGGCGGCGTCGCTGTGCAGCGTCTGGCGCTGCAGATTAGAGAGCGAGACGGTGTCGAAATCGAGCAGGGTGAGCTGTCCCACCCCGGCGGCGGCCAGATACTGCGCGGCGGCGCAGCCAAGTCCGCCGAGGCCGACCACCAGCACGCGAGCGGCCTTTAGCCGCTCCTGGCCGTCAAAATCAAAACCGCGCAAAACAATCTGCCGGTTATAGCGCAGCATCTCTTCATCGCTCAGCTCCACGGCCATTAAAGCCCCCCAAACAGATGGCTGAACGGTTCGACGTCGACCCATTCGCCCGCTTCAACGTGGCCGCGCTCGCGCTCCAGCACGATAAAGCAGTTGCCGAGGCTGAAAGAGCTGAAAATGTGCGAGCCCTGATGACCGGTGGTGGTCACCACCAGCTCGCCGTCCGGGTTGCGCTGCAGAATACCGCGCTGAAAATCGAGGCGGCCCGGGGACTTTTTCAGCCGCGCGGCGGCCCGCACCCGCAGGCGGGTCGCCTGAAGCGGACCGTGCTTACCGGAGAGCTTCGCCAGCAGCGGCTGTACCAGCTGACAGAAGGTGACGGTGGCGGAAACCGGGTTGCCCGGCAGGCCGCAGAACCAGCTGCTGCTGAGCTTGCCGAAGGCGAAGGGTTTGCCCGGCTTGATCGCCAGCTTCCAGAAGCCGATCTCCCCCAGCTCTTCAAGAATGGTTTTGGTGTAGTCGGCTTCGCCCACCGAGACGCCACCGGAGCTGATGACCACGTCGGCCTGCTGGTCGGCGGCGATAAAGGCCTCACGCAGTTGCGTCGGATCGTCAGGAATAATGCCGAGGTTAATGACCTCGCAGCCCAGCTGTTCGAGCATCAGATGCACCGCCAGGCGGTTGGTATCGTAAATCTGGCCGTCGCCGAGCGGTTGACCCGGCAGCTGCAGCTCATCGCCGGTCGAGAAGACCGCGACGCGAACCTTGCGCACCACCTCGACGTCGGCAATGCCCAGCGAGGCCAGCACCGGCAGCTCGGCTACCGTCAGCGGCGTACCCGCCGGGAAGACCACCGCGCCGTGGGCGATATCTTCCCCGCGGCGGCGAATATGCTGCCCGGCTTTCACCGGCGCGGTAAAGCGCACGCCGACGTCGGTCTGTTCGGTCTCTTCCTGCATGACCACCGCGTCGCAGCCCGCAGGCACCGGCGCGCCGGTCATGATGCGGATACAGGTGCCGGTGGGCCAGGCGTCGTGAAACGGCTGGCCGGCAAAGGCCTTCCCGGCGACCGGCAGGGCCGCGCCGTCGTTGAGGTCGCTCAACCGGACGGCATAGCCATCCATCGCCGCGTTATCAAAGCCGGGGACATCCAGCGGGGAGATAATGTCATGGGCGGTGACGCGCGCGAAGGCCTGCAACAGCGGTACAGTTTCCGTCGCGCTCAGCGGCGTAATACGATCGAGCATCTGGGTGAGGGCTGTGTCGAGCGGCATCAGTCCGGCGGTAAAATCCATGGGTCACTCCTGCGGGCAAAACGGCGAAAACGCCTATTATGGCAGAAAAGCGGCGCGGGCTGTATGCCACCTGGGTACGAGGCTTTACATCGACCGCCGCTCTTTCTATATTCAAAAATTGTATAAGGCATTCAGCAATATAATGATATCAATACCCTTATTCCTGACGTGACCGGCGCCGCGACGCGGTACGACAGGGCGGGGGCTATCCACTTCATCGTTAAGGACTGGCGAAATGGGCAAGGCGGTTATAGCAATTCACGGCGGCGCAGGGGCGATTTCTCGCGCGCAGATGACGCCGGAGCGGGAGCGGGAGTACGTGGCGGCGCTGTCGGCTATCGTCGAAAGCGGGCAGAAAATGTTGGCTGCAGGCGCCAGTGCGCTGGATGCCGTGACCGAGGCCGTCCGTCTGCTGGAGGAGTGTCCGCTGTTTAACGCCGGGATGGGCTCGGTATTTACCCACGATCAAACCCACGAGCTGGACGCCTGCGTGATGGACGGCTACAGCCTGCAGGCGGGGGCGGTGGCCGGGGTCAAACATCTACGTAATCCGGTGCTGGCGGCGCGTCTGGTGCTGGAGGAGAGCCCGCACGTGCTGCTGATCGGCGAGGGGGCGGAAAATTTCGCCTTCTCCCACGGAATGGCGCGCGTCGATAACGATCTCTTTTCCACCCCCGAGCGTCTGCTGCAGCTGCAGGAGGCGAAAGCGGGCGGGGAGATCATCCTTGACCATCACGCCGCTCCGCTCGACGAACGGCAGAAAATGGGCACCGTCGGGGCGGTGGCGCTCGATCTGGCCGGCAATCTGGCGGCGGCGACCTCCACCGGCGGCATGACCAACAAACTGCCCGGACGCGTCGGCGACAGCCCGCTGCCGGGCGCGGGGTGCTACGCCAACAACGCCAGCGTGGCGGTCTCCTGCACCGGCACCGGCGAAGTCTTTATGCGTACCCTGGCGGCCTACGATATCGCCGCCCTGATGGAGTACGGTCAGCTCAGTCTCTATTCCGCCTGCGAGCGGGTGGTGATGGAGAAGCTGCCGGCCCTCGGCGGCAGCGGCGGGCTGATTGCCGTCGATCGCGAAGGCAACGTCGTTTTACCGTTTAACAGCGAAGGCATGTACCGCGCCTGGTGCTATGCCGGCGATACGCCGACCATTGGCATTTATCGCGAATAGAACAAGGGAGAGGAGAGTGCCGCAAACTCACGAAACGGATACCTGCGAAGTACTGGTGGTGCGCAACCTGAACGTGGCGTTCCGCCAGCAGGATGCGCCAGAGGTGCAGGCCGTGCGTCAGCTTTCCTTCAGCCTGCGCCGCGGCGAGACGCTGGCGATTGTCGGGGAGTCCGGTTCGGGAAAATCGGTCACCGCGCTGGCGCTGATGCGTCTGCTTGACGCCGCCAGCAGCGAGGTGAGCAGCGAGGGGCTGTGGCTGCGACGGCGCAACCGGCAGGTGATCGCGCTCAATGAGCAATCGGAGGCCGAAATGCGCCGGGTACGCGGCGCGGATCTGGCGATGATTTTTCAGGAGCCGATGACCTCGCTGAACCCGGTATTCACCATCGGCGAGCAGATCGCCGAATCCCTGCGCCTGCACCAGGGGCTGGGGCGCGAAGAGGCGCTGCGCGCGGCGAAAAAGATGCTCGACCAGGTGCGTATTCCCCAGGCGGAAGAGATGCTCTCACGCTATCCGCACCAGCTCTCCGGCGGCATGCGCCAGCGGGTGATGATCGCCATGGCGCTCTCCTGTCGGCCGGCGGTGCTGATTGCCGACGAGCCGACCACGGCGCTGGATGTCACCATTCAGGCGCAAATTTTGCAACTTATCGCCGTCCTGCAAAAGGAGATGGCGATGGGGGTGATCTTTATCACCCACGACATGGGGGTGGTGGCCGATATCGCCGATCGGGTGCTGGTCATGTATCGCGGCGAGGCGGTGGAGACCGGCAGCGTCGAGGAGATTTTCCGTTCCCCGCAGCATCCTTATACGCAGTCGCTGTTGGCGGCGGTCCCCCGGCTGGGGGAGATGCGCGGTCAGGATCTGCCGCGCCGCTTTCCGCTACCGGGGCAGCCGCTGGCGGAGACAGACACGCCAGACACGGTGGTGGCGGGGGAGCCTATTCTGCAGGTGCGCGATCTGGTGGCCCGTTTCCCGGTGCGCGGCGGACTGCTCAATCGCGTGACGCGCGAAGTGCATGCGGTGGAGAAGGTGAGTTTTGATCTCTGGCCGGGAGAGACCCTGTCGCTGGTGGGCGAGTCCGGCTGCGGCAAGTCGACTACCGGCCGGGCGCTGCTGAGGCTGGTTGAGACCCAGGGGGGCACCATTACCTTCGATGGTCAGCGGATCGATACCCTCTTCGGCAGCAAGCTGCAGTCCCTGCGGCGCAATATTCAGTTTATTTTTCAGGACCCTTACGCCTCGCTCGATCCGCGCCAGACGGTCGGCGATTCGATTATGGAGCCGCTGCGGGTGCATGGCCTGCTGGACAGGGAGGCGGCGCGCGAGCGGGTCGCCTGGCTGCTAAAGCGCGTGGGGCTGCAGCCGGAGCATGCCTGGCGCTACCCCCACGCCTTTTCCGGCGGGCAGCGGCAGCGGATCTGCATTGCCCGCGCGCTGGCGCTTAATCCGAAGGTGGTGATTGCCGATGAGTCGGTGTCGGCCCTGGATGTCTCCATTCGGGCGCAGATTATCAATCTGATGCTCGACCTGCAGCGCGAAATGGGCATCGCGTTTCTGTTTATTTCCCATGATATGGCGGTGGTGGAGCGCATCAGCCACCGCGTGGCGGTGATGTATCGCGGCCGGATTGTCGAAATCGGCCCGCGCCGCGCGGTGTTTGAAAACCCGCAGCACCCCTATACCCGTAAGCTCATGGCCGCCGTACCGGTGGCCGACCCGGCCTACCGTCATCCGCAACGGGTCCTGCTGTCAGATGACGTTCCGGGCAATATTTATAAGCGGGGCGAGGAGATCGCCAGCCCGCCATTGCAGCAGGTTGGGCCGAACCACTTCGTCGCCCGCGACGCCGCCGATGTGCTGGGCAGAGCATAACAACACTAACGCACCTTTTCAGGAGAACACGATGACACAACCTGTTTCACGCAAATGGTGGCTGGCGCTGAGTATCGCGGCGGCCCTGGCGAGCGCCCCCGCTTTTGCCGCCAAAGATGTGGTGGTGGCGGTCGGGTCTAACTTCACGACGCTCGACCCCTATGATGCCAACGATACCCTGTCGCAGGCGGTGGCGAAGTCCTTTTATCAAGGCCTGTTCGGCCTTGATAAAGAGATGAAGCTGCAAAATGTCCTTGCCGAGAGCTACACCGTGTCGCCGGATGGCCTGGTGTACACCATCAAGCTGCACAGCGGGGTGAAATTCCAGGATGGCACCGACTTTAACGCCGAGGCGGTGAAGGCAAACCTCGACCGCGCCAGCAACCCGGAAAACCATCTCAAGCGCTATAACCTGTATAAAAACATCGCCAGCACCGAGGCGGTCGATCCGACCACGGTGAAAATTACCCTCAAGCAGCCGTTCTCGGCGTTTATTAATATTCTCGCCCATCCGGCGACGGCGATGATTTCGCCGGCGGCGCTGAAAAAATATGGCAAAGATATCGGCTTCCACCCGGTGGGCACCGGGCCGTATAAGCTCGATACCTGGAACCAGACCGACTTCGTGAAGGTCAGCAAGTTCGATGGCTACTGGCAGCCGGGACTGCCGAAGCTGGATTCCATTACCTGGCGACCGGTGGTCGATAACAATACCCGGGCGGCGATGCTGCAGACCGGCGAGGCGCAGTTCGCCTTCCCGATCCCCTATGAGCAGGCGCCGCTGCTGGCAAAAAACAGCAAACTGGAGCTGGTGGCCAGTCCGTCGATCATGCAGCGTTATATCAGCATGAACGTGACGCAGAAGCCGTTCGATAATCCGAAGGTGCGCGAAGCGATCAACTACGCCATCAACCGCCAGGCGCTGGTCAAGGTGGCGTTTGCTGGCTATGCCACCCCGGCGACCGGCGTGGTGCCGCCGTCGATTGCCTACGCCCAGAGCTACCCCGCGTGGCCTTACGATCCGGCGAAAGCGCGCCAGCTGCTGAAAGAGGCCGGCTACCCCAACGGGTTTAGCACGACGCTGTGGTCGTCACATAACCACAGCACCGCGCAGAAAGTGCTGCAGTTTACCCAGCAGCAGCTGGCGCAGGTGGGCATTAAGGCGCAGGTGACGGCGATGGACGCCGGTCAGCGGGCGGCGGAAGTGGAAGGTAAAGGGCAGAAAGAGAGCGGGGTACGGATGTTCTATACCGGCTGGTCAGCCTCCACTGGCGAAGCCGACTGGGCGCTGTCGCCGCTGTTTGCTTCCCAAAACTGGCCGCCGACCCTGTTCAACACCGCCTTTTACAGCAACCCGCAGGTGGATAGCGCGCTGAGCGAGGCGCTGAAAACCACCGATCCGCAAGAGAAAACCAAACTCTATAAAGCGGCGCAGGATATTATCTGGAAAGAGTCGCCGTGGGTGCCGCTGGTGGTGGAGAAACTGGTCTCTGCCCACAGCAAGAATCTCACCGGCTTCTATATCCAGCCGGACACCGGCTTCAGCTTCGAACAGGCAGATTTAACACCGTGAAGGTCGAGATGATGCCCTCCGGCACGGGTGGGAGGGGGGCGGTTTTTCCGCGGGGCGGGTGGTGGAGGTACGATGCTCAACTATGTGATTAAGCGCCTGCTGGGGCTGATCCCCACCCTGCTAATCGTCGCGGTGCTGGTGTTTCTCTTCGTCCATATGCTGCCCGGCGATCCGGCGCGGCTGATTGCCGGACCGGAAGCCGACGCCCAGGTGGTGGCGATGGTGCGCCAGCAGCTGGGGCTTGACCAGCCGCTGCATGTCCAGTTTTGGCACTACATCACCAACGTGCTGCGCGGCGATTTTGGCATGTCCATGGCCTCGCGGCGTCCCGTTGCCAGTGAGATAGCCAGCCGCTTTATGCCCACCCTGTGGCTGACGCTGGCCAGCATGAGCTGGGCGGTGCTGTTTGGCATGGCGGCGGGGATCGCGGCGGCGGTGTGGCGCAATCGCTGGCCTGACCGTCTGGGAATGGCGCTGGCGGTGAGCGGCATTTCGTTTCCGGCCTTTGCCCTCGGCATGCTGCTGATGCAGGTGTTTTCGGTTGAGCTGGGCTGGTTGCCGACGGTGGGCGCCGACAGCTGGCGGCACTATATTTTGCCTTCGCTGACCCTTGGCGCGGCGGTGGCGGCGGTGATGGCGCGCTTTACCCGCGCGTCGTTCGTCGATGTGCTGCATGAAGACTATATGCGTACCGCCCGGGCGAAAGGGGTGAGCGAAACGCGGGTGGTGCTCAAGCATGGTCTGCGCAATGCGATGATCCCGGTCGTCACCATGATGGGGCTGCAGTTCGGCTTTCTGCTCGGCGGCTCGATCGTCGTGGAGAAGGTCTTCAACTGGCCGGGGCTGGGGCGACTGCTGGTCGATTCGGTAGAAATGCGCGATTACCCGGTGATTCAGGCGGAAGTGCTGCTCTTTTCGCTGGAGTTTATTCTTATCAATTTAGTGGTGGATGTGCTGTACGCGGCCATAAACCCGGCTATCAGGTATAAGTAAGGTGCGATTGCTTAACTGGAGAAGGCAGGCGGCGCTGAACGCCATGCCGGGCATCAGGCCCGGTGAGATCCATACCCCCTGGCATGAGTTCTGGCGGCGCTTTCGGCGTCAGCCGGTGGCCATGGGCGCCGGTATTTTTGTGCTGTTGCTGATTGCGGTGGCCATCGTCGCCCCATGGATAGCGCCGTACGATGCGGAAAATTATTTCGACTATGACCGGCTTAACGAGGGGCCTTCGCTGGTGCACTGGTTCGGCGTCGACTCGCTGGGGCGCGATATTTTCAGCCGGGTGCTGGTGGGCGCGCAGATCTCGCTGGCCGCCGGGGTGCTGGCGGTGCTGATTGGCGCGGCCATCGGTACGGTGCTTGGGCTGCTGGCCGGCTACTATGAGGGCTGGTGGGACCGGCTGATTATGCGTCTGTGCGATGTGCTGTTCGCCTTTCCGGGGATCCTGCTGGCGATCGCGGTGG
The DNA here is from genome assembly GCF_040062505.1 of Klebsiella sp. JN_Kp127. NCBI lineage: Bacteria > Pseudomonadati > Pseudomonadota > Gammaproteobacteria > Enterobacterales > Enterobacteriaceae > Klebsiella > Klebsiella sp. JN_Kp127. The sequence goes on along the minus strand of NZ_JBEAHS010000054.1, from coordinate 619 downwards.
TCGCCGTCATGGGCAGCGGGATGGCCAACGTGATTATCGCCGTGGCGATCTTCTCGATCCCGGCGTTCGCCCGGCTGGTGCGCGGCAACACCCTGGTATTAAAGCAGCAGACCTTTATTGAATCGGCGCGCAGCATTGGCGCCAGCGATGCCACCATCCTCTTCCACCACATCCTGCCGGGGACGGTGTCGTCAATCGTGGTTTATTTCACCATGCGCATTGGGGTATCGATTATTTCGGCGGCCAGTCTGTCGTTTCTCGGTCTCGGCGCGCAGCCGCCCACGCCGGAGTGGGGGGCCATGCTCAACGAGGCGCGGGCGGATATGGTGATGTCTCCGCACGTGGCGCTGTTTCCGGCGGTGGCGATTTTCTTGACCGTGCTGGCGTTTAATCTGCTGGGAGATGGCCTGCGCGATGCGCTGGATCCGAAGTTAAAGGGGTAGGGGACGTCGGGGGACGGTCTGGCGCACGACGGGGGGATAAGCTGCATCGGTTGCCACTTTCTCATCCGGGAAAAGCGTTTATCACGTGTGGCGTCAGCGCATATTGCGCTCCCGGTTAATTTTCTGCGTTATGTCAATCATGGCGCAGGGAGCGCACAGGGGGCGGCCAGTCGCCG